>JAGGYI010000120.1 GCA_021162655.1 Anaerolineae bacterium | reverse complement strand
TCCTCCAAGCGCCGCAACTCTCGGTCAAAAACTTGCCTCAACATAGCGATCTTCCTTTCACCACCTGTAGACTTTGAAGAGCTGGCGCTCTGTTCCTTTCCCTAACCAAGCCAGCACTTCTACATAGGGCAAAAGAGTTGAACTTTGTAGCTTTCGACGAAGCAACTCATCGATCTGAAATATGCCAGCCGAATCAGACAAGAGCACCTCTATACGCACAGGACGCTCATCCCCCCGCTCAATCTGCACTGACTTGACTGCCAACGCAGAGACAGAGTGGATATTCACCTGCCCTGCCTGATAGGGAATACGCGAACGCCCCTCCGTCATATCCAGAGCATCCGCTACTTTGACCACTCCCGCCTCGATAGTTAAACAACGTGCATCCCAACGATGGGCTACAATCGCATGAAGGGTCTCCATCGTCACGATCGTCAACTTGGGTTCAAGGTAAAGCCCTCCCAACAACTGGCGAACTTTGGGATAGGCCAAAGCCAAGCTATAGCGCTCGTGATCCTCCCGATGCACAGCAATCCCTATATCGTGAAGGCAAGCAGCCAACACAACGATCACTTCAGCATCCTCTTGGCTGAGCCCGTGATCCCGAACTACACTCGGCGTCACCCCTGCTTCAGCCAACAACCTCAGCAACCGCAAGGCAGCATTCGCAACGATGCGCACATGTACCTCACCGTGATCGCTCATCCCCGAACGGTCCACAGCATTCACGTTGGCGGAACGATAAAGTTGAGCAAGCTCTGGGTCAGCATTCACTCTTTTCACCAACGTCTTCAAAATATCGTTATGACGAGCCGGCACCTCCCAACTCATTTGGCCTCCCCCAATAGGCGAGAGAGCCTTTTGTAAAGCCCGTCCCGCACTTGGCGGAAAGCTGCCAGTCTCTCTTCCTCCGTCCCTCCAACCTTGGCAGGATCAGGGAACCCCAAATGTACCTTTTTGCCCCCTCCCAGCCAAAGAGGACAATCCCTGGCAGCATCATCGCACACTGTAACGACAAGATCAAAGTCCATCCCTCTAAGAACATCTACTCCTTTAGAACGCCCTTGGGAGAGATCGATGCCCCACTCAGCCATTACCCGAATCGCCAAAGGATGGACATACCCTACAGGAGCAGTGCCTGCCGAGTAGGCCTGCCATTTCCTCCCCCAAAGGGAATTTACCAATCCCTCAGCCATCTGGCTACGAGCCGAGTTTCCCGTGCAGAGGAAAAGAATGTGCCCTGACATCAGCCGAACCTACCTGTAATATAATCTTCTGTTCGCCGATCCCGCGGGCTGGTAAAGATTTGTTTCGTTTCGCCATATTCTATCAGCATACCCGTTCTGCTCTCATCCGTAAAGAAAAAGGCCGTATAATCTGAAACCCGAGCAGCCTGTTGCATATTATGGGTGACGATAACGATCGTATAATTTTCTCGCAGTTCGCGGATCAACGCCTCAATGCGCAAGGTGGCAATAGGATCCAACGCTGAGGCAGGCTCATCCATAAGAATGACCTCTGGCTCGACTGCCAGCGCCCGAGCTATACAGAGACGCTGTTGTTGCCCACCAGAAAGGGTCAATGCAGACTTGTTCAAATCATCCTTCACCTCATCCCAAAGTGCCGCTCGACGCAAACTCTGCTCGACAATCTCCTCCAACCGACTACGATCGCGCAACCCATGGGCTCGCGGTCCATAGGCCACATTATCAAAGATGGACTTGGGGAATGGGTTGGGCTTTTGAAAAACCATTCCCACTCGCCGACGAAGCTCCACCACGTCCATCTCCCAAATGTCCTGACCATCCAAGAAAACCCTACCTTCTACACGTGCGTTGCTAATCAGATCATTCATTCGATTGAACGTGCGCAAAAAGGAGCTTTTACCACAACCCGAAGGGCCAATAATAGCCGTCACCTGCCTGGCTGGAATTTGAATCGAAATATCTCGCAATGCACAAAAATTGCCGTAATATAAACTGTAATGTACCATCTCCAATTTAATTTGACCCATTCCTTCTTAACCCCTCGCAGCCAACTTGGCAGAAAGATAGCGAACGATAAGGTTAATCACCACAATTGTAATAATGAGGACAACCCCTGTGCCCATTGCCTTATCAAAAGCCTTGGTTTCCATGGCCAAGTAATACAAGTGTAAGGCCATGGTTCTCCCCCCAGAAAGCAACGAACTCGGCAACTTGTAGCTACCTCCAAGGGTTACGTAAAAGACCGCCGTTTCACTGATGACTCGGCCCACATTAAGGATAATCCCTGTTGCAATCCCAGGGCCAGCTGCAGGCAGCACAACCTTCCAGATTGTTTGCCATTTGGTAGCTCCCAGGGCCAAGCTCGCCTCTCTATAGGAACGAGGGACTGTTTTCAGCGCTTCTTCAGCCGTTCGAATGCTCACCGGAAGGATAAGACACGCCCCAGCCAACCCAGCCGAAAGCAAGGAAAAGCCAAAATGCAACGTCGAGACGAAAAGAATATAGCCAAAAAGACCAAATATGATCGAGGGCACACCTGCCAGCGTCTCAACTCCAAACCGAGCTACTTGAACCATATAAGCGGAAACCTTTTTCCCGTGAGAGTCCGAAGCATATTCGACAAAATAGATAGCGGCGCCCACTCCCAAGGGGGTCGCTATTCCCAAAGTAAGGATAACGAGATAAAGAGTTGTCACGATTGTAGAAAAAATCCCACCTTCACCAGAGATGCCTCCACGTGGAGAGGTAAAAAGAAATTCCAAGTCAATTATCCCTATCCCGCGAAGCACTACGGTGATAACAACAGCAAGCAAAGCGAGGATCGCAATTGCCCCACTAGCCCATAGGAGGGTAAAAGCTAGGCGTTGTTTCAAACGTTCCCAACGGTACTGCCCCCGCGTACTCGGAAAGCCCTGGCCAACAAAGAGAGGATCGTTCATGAGCGCCTCCGCATCGCCAGGTGAGCCATACTATTCACCAGCATGATAAGGATGAAAAGAACCACCCCCGTAGCAAAAAGAGCATTCTCGTGGAGGCCCGTCGCATAGCTGATCTCCACGGCGATGTTGCCCGTCAAAGTCCGAGCTTGACTCAAGAAAATGGTCAAAGGATTGCTATTCAGAGGCTTGGGAATGATCACCGAGTTTCCTATAACCATAATCATCGCCATGGTCTCGCCAAGAGCTCTTCCTATCCCCAAGATAACCGCTGCCACAATTCCAGAACGAGCCGCCGGTAACACCACTCCTATGATCGTCTGCCAATGTGTAGCCCCCAGGGCCAAAGAACCCTCTCGATATTCCCGAGCGACCGAGCGAATAGCGTCTTCACTGATGTTCGCCACTGTTGGAAGAATCATAACCGCCAACACCACCGAAGCACTCAATAGGCCAAATCCCGAATTCCCCGGCACGGGGATTTGACGAACAAGAGGCACCAACACTGCCAAGCCAAAGAGCCCGTAAACTACCGAAGGAATCCCCGCCAAAAGCTCGATAGCTGGACGCACCACCTTCTGCACCCAAGGCGGCGCCACCTCTGCTAGGAAAGTGGCCAAAGCCACTCCTATAGGAACCCCCAAAGTGACCGCCCCCAAAGTCACCAAAATGGACCCCACTATCATTGGAAGGAGCCCATAGAGTTCCTTACCAGGACGCCACTCTTTGCCAAGGAGAAATGGCACGAAACCTATCTTCCGGAATGCTGGCCATGCCTCTATCAAAATGAGCAGGCCTATGAGAAAAATAACCACGATTGCGAGAAGGGCATCAAGGAGCAAAATCCCCTCGATTACCCTTCCGGCCCAAAAAGCTTCGCTCTTCTTCCCTTTCATCTGTATCTCTACCCACCTAAGGGAATCTCTAATCAGCTTATTTTACAGGGATATACCCCTCACTTTGGACGATCTTTTGCCCTTCAGGGCCTAGGATAAAGTCCAGCCATTCCTTCACCAAACCACTCGGAGTCCCTTTTGTCAGCAGGTTAAGAGGACGCACAAGAGGATACCGTTTCTGTGCCGCATTCTCTTTCGTCGGTGCCACCCCATCTACCGCGAGAGCCTTGACCTCTTCATCCAAATACCCGAACGAGAGAAACCCTATGGAATAAGGTGTGGATGCCACAGTCTTTTTAACCGCTCCATTGGAGGGCTGAAGAATCGCCTGTCCTGTTATCTGCTTCCCTCCCATAACGAGTTCCTCAAAAGCCGCTCGCGTGCCCGAACCTTCTTCACGGGCAACGACTATTATGGTTTTATCAGCCCCCCCTACCTCTTTCCACGAGGTTATCTTGCCGGCGAAAATACCTTGGAGCTGCTTCCTTGTCAGACCGTCCACCTCTACTCCAGGATGGACAATGATAGCGATCCCATCATAAGCGATGACAAAAACCTGCAAATCAGGATACTTTTGCTTCTCCGATTCCTTCAGTTCCCGAGAAGCTGCCCCTATATCCGCTATCCCTCCTGCAGCAGATTTGATCCCTACACTAGAACCGCCCCCCTGAACGGTGATCTCAACATCAGGATGCTTCTCCATGAAGGCCTCGGCCAATTTCTCCGCCAGAGGCTGCACAGTGGTCGACCCTGCTACACTGATCTGCTTCTGTACCTGGGACGATTCATTAGATGTCTTTCCCCCGCAACCAGTGATCAGTAACGCTATCAGAATCACTCCTAACAGTTTCGTCCATGGTCTTTGCATTTCGCTTTTTTTCCTCCCAAATTCGTTTACAACCACAGACAATATATCAGAGCAAGGTTAAGAGCCCTTTAAAGCCACTTTAACAACATGTTAAAGATCACTGGCACTCTCTCCTATAAGCAGAGAAAAATAAAAAGTACTCCCTTGCCCCTCCGTGCTTTCCGCCCAAATGCGTCCCCCATGGGCCTGAATAATGTGCTTAGCAATGGCTAGACCCAACCCCGTTCCCCCTCCTGAGCGGGAACGATCGGCCTTGAAAAACCTTTCAAAAATGCGGGGCAACATCTCTTTTGGGATTCCAATTCCCGTATCACTCACGGAAACGATCACTTCCCCCATCTCAACCTTGGCCGAAACGAGAATTCTTCCCCCTTTGGGAGTGAACTTGATAGCGTTGTGGACCAAGTTGCTCACTACCTGTTGCAGACGCTCAGCATCTCCTAAAACGGAGGGCAGATTTGAAGGCAAAGAAACCTGGAGATCCAAACCAGCTCGTTCTGCCTGAGGACGCAGCCGCTCTATAGGGGCACGGATACAGTCTTCCACAGAGACGGGAGCCAGGCGAATGGGCACCCGCCCAGACTCAATACGTGAAAGTTCCAAAAGCTCTTGAACCATCTGGGTCAAGGCATCAACCTCGGCGTCCATCTGGTCAAGAAACCGCTGTGCGGCAGGGGGGTCATCAAGCGCTCCCTCACGCAACGTGTCAACCAAAGCCTTGAGCGAAGCGAGAGGGGTCCGCAATTCATGGGAGATGTTGCTCATGAACTCCCTGCGCACAGTCTCCAACCGTCTCACCTGGCTCAAATCTTGAAGCATCAACAAGCAAGTTCTTTGGCCGATTTGCTGAAGGGGAAGGGCGAAAACTCGGAGAAAAAGCTCCTGCTGCCGTAACTCGACGAACTCTACCCGTCTCTCCTGGCGCTCTACACAGGCTCGCCAAAGATCGATGATCTGATGCTGCCGCACCACCTGTCCCAAAGGTTTCCCCAGCGCTTCCTCTCGCAAAGTTTGCAAGATACGCGATGCGGCCGCATTGATGAGCTGGACATCCCCTTCATCATTGGTGATAAGGACGCCATCAGCCATATACTCCAATATGCTTTCCAATTGGGTCCGCTCTTCGTTCAGCTGAGCAAAATTCTCTTGAAGGTGTTCTACCATCCGGTTGAACGCCCTCGTCAGCTCGCCAATCTCTTTTTCCTTGGAGGGGAGAAGAAAAGTCCCCAACCTGCCCTGGGAAACTCGGCTCATTCCCTCGCGCAAGTGCCGGATCTCGCGTGCAAGCGGAGCAACCAATCCTATCCCCAGAAGAAAGGCAGCCAAAGATACTCCTACCATACCCCAGAGGAGCGCACGACGCGCCCTCAACAATGCTCCAGTTTCCTCTAAAGGAAGAACTAGGCAAAGTGCCCCCACTGTATGCCCCTGAACTCTCAAAGGAGCCATAGCAAAAATCCAAAGCTGTCCTTGGGAGAGATATGTTCCTTCTATCCATTCCCCAGAGAGAGCATGGCTCAAACTGTGGGAAACATCCAGAGTCCCTAGCTCTTTAGCCGAATCCGCCAGCACATCTCCTTGTGCATCGAAAACTACAACGCGCTCCCCCAATTCGCTCCCATAATGCCGGCAAAGGGTGGCCAAGTCATCTCCCTTCTGAAAAGCAGTGGCAAAGTCACTCTCACAAGAGCGAGCATCTGCCAAGAGGCGTTGTTGAAAGGCCGAAATGGTTGCTTCACGAACGCAGCCCATCAAGTAGAGGCCCACTCCCCCCACGCTCAGGAGCGCCAGTAATAGATATGGGCAAATGATCCGCCAGCGCAATCGTCGCAACATAAAAGCTATCCCTCAAAACGGTACCCCACCCCACGCACCGTGACAATCCGAGTAGGATGGGCCGGATCTGGCTCTATCTTCTCTCGTAACCAGCGGATGTGCACATCCACTGTACGGCTCCCACCGCTATAACTCCATCCCCACACACGTTCCAAAATGAGATCACGAGAGAGCACCATCCCCCGATGGCGTGCAAGGAACTCGAGCAACTCGTACTCTTTCGGCTTGATCGAAACAGGCTTGCCTTGCAAAAACACTTCTCTCCGCTGGGGATCGATCGTTAGATCGCCAAAGGTTAACGGGGCCTGGGATGAAGAAAAAACCCGCGAACCCAGCTGCTCTCTCATCAGCTGTACTCGGCGCAGCAAGGCTCTCACCCGAGCTATAAGCTCTCGCATACTAAAGGGCTTGGTCATGTAATCATCCGCCCCCATCTCTAGGCCCAGCACTTTATCTATTTCATCTGTCCGCGCAGTAAGCATCAGGATGGGGACGATCATTTCCTGGCGTAAGGTTCGACATACTTCCAAACCGTCCAACTGAGGAAGCATAATGTCAAGCAAGATGAGATCCGGCTTTTTCTCCCGGGCCTGACGCAGAGCCTCTAAACCATCATGGGCCAAATACACTGTATAACCCTGGCGCTCCAGATTGTACTTTAACGTTTCGGAAAGGACAGCTTCGTCTTCTACTACAAGGATCTTTGCAGACATCTCTTCCCCACATTTCATTCAATTCACTTAATCCAGCTCGGGCACCTGAACGACATATACTTGCCGATGCCCTTCATGAACAGAGTCAAAACAAATCCAACGGTCATCCCAACTCCAGCGAGGATGCAAATCACAGCGAAGCTCCCCAACAAAGGGAGGAGGTGAATAGTAGCGCCCAACTATCACCTCTCTATCCTCAGATGGGATATAGATCTTGAGGGCACGAAGATACTCTGGAGGAGAAGGGTAAGTATCAGTGAGGATCCAACGTTTGTTGTGAGAATAACAGCAGTGTCCATCTTGGACAAGCAATCCAGCTCCAACGATTTCATAGTCTCCAGACCGTTCATCTATCAAATAAAAATGATCCCCCTGCCCTGCTATGCGCGCCCAAACAAGAATTCGCCGGTCGTCTCGCCAATCAAAATGAGAAACCATCCCCCCATCCAAAAGGAGCTTCAGGTTTGAGCCATCAGGATCGGCTGTGAACATCGATGTTTTCCATGTACGGGCTCCCCTGGGACGCCAGCGCACCAAAAACGCAAAACGTGTCTCACTCGGGTTCAATAGCGTGTGGTTGAACCACATTTTAGCATCATCAAGCTCGGAAGGTCGTTCCAGGAACTGATAAACCTCTTCCATGGAAACAGCCAACCAATCCTCTCCCGTGCAAAGATCAACGCCCCAAACCCCATCACAAGAAGGATGCAACTCGTCCTCCCACGGATCAGGGAGCCCCACATACCCATAACCCGGACGCGTCTGAGCGATACGTGCAAAATTCAACGCTAGTCCCAGGCTTCCCCTCTCTCCCACATCACTGAGAGCTCTACCGAGCACCTGTCTCTCCTTAGTAAAGACATCGAAAACGACAGAGACAAACTGCTCTCCCTCGCGATCATTGAAGATGATCTTTCGATGCGCCTCAGGAGGCAGCCAATGCAACATTGCTCCTTGTTGCCAATTAAATGCTCTAGTGGTAGTCAAGTAGATATACTCCCCTGTCTCCATGTCAGTCATCCCAATGACGGCCGTATCTTCAGGGCGGGGAGGGCGATCTTCAAAATCCACACCAAGGCTGAGAAGATAGCGCCCATCCGAGCTCCAACAGGGCATGTCATAGTAGCCAAACCAATGGTAAAGTGGTTCTTTTGTCACCGCCACAGCTTTGGGCAAGGTTTCCATGGGTAACACTCCTTTCTTTTCTACTCTTCCAGTATGCCCCAAGCTCCTTTTTTGGACAACTATGCTGCATCGACTATCCTAAATAAGCCCTTTGGTTTTCTTGACACAACGGTCAAAGGGCACAGGTGTTATCCTTCAGTGAGAATTCTTACGAATGAGGTATAAATGATTCGACAGTTACAAGGCCAAGTTGCCATCATCACCGGAGCTTCTAGTGGCATTGGGCGTGCCACTGCTCTTGCTCTTGCCCGTGAGGGCTGTCGTGTAGCTCTTGCCGCTCGGCGCCAGTCCCTTTTGGAGGACCTCGCCCATAAAATTCGTGAACTAGGACAAGAAGCGCTTGTCATACCAACTGATGTTACCAAAAGGGAAGAAGTGCAAAAGCTCATCAGCCAGACTTTGGCCTCCTGGGGCCAGGTAGATATTCTCGTAGCAAATGCAGGAGCTTACATTCGTAAACCTATCGCACAACTCACGGTTGCCGATTTAGAGCGCCCCATGGCCGTCAACTTTTACGGAGCGGTTCATGCCATCCTAGAGACCCTTCCTCACATGCTTCGACGGCATCATGGCCACATCGTGCTAGTGACTTCTTTTGATGCTCGCAAAGGCCTACCGCTTGATGCTCCATACGTGGCCGCCAAGTGTGCTCTCAGCGGTCTCGGAGACGTCATGAGACAAGAGCTTCATGGAACAGGAGTAGATGTCACTATCGTTTTCCCTGGCCGGGTTGATACTCCCCTCATCGATACTTTGGAAGTACCCCGCATTTCGGCGAAAATCCCCCCGGAAAAAGTGGCACAAAGCATCGTTCGAGCTATCCGTCGAGGCAAAGCTGAAGTGATTGTGCCTGCATTTATCCGTTCTTTGGATTGGCTACGCATCCTTTGCCCTCGGCTTAGCGATTGGGTCGTCCGTCTCTTTCACCTTGAAGGATGGGAAGCGAAATAAATTTCCATCCTTGGCACTCTGGCTATAATAGTGTTGATAGGAGTTTCTAGGAGCAGTTGGCCTATGTCTTTTTCACCCAAAATATCGATCGACAAACCTATCCATCCTTGGTTGCGGCAGCTCAAGGTCGCATTCATACCGGGGCCTCTTACCCCTTTACTAGACCAAGTCCTTAATGGGTTGCGAAAACAGTTTCGCCAAATGAACCACTTTGTTCAAGATGTACCAAACGATGAAACAGATGTAATTATTACCACAGCCCCCTTCGGCCGGCCTTTGGGTTGGCGAGAAGCGCTCCTTTTCACAGCGCGTCGCCGTTTCGGGTTGAAACACTCGCCCACCCTTTATACTCTTATTCACATCACCCCTTCTGAATTTCAAGAACTCTTGGATCACCTAGCGCGAGCGCTTGCCAAGGATCCACCTCAGCCAGAGGATTTTCGCTTCCCCGGGCTCGCTCCGCAAAGTTGGAAGGTCCTCGTTGAGCAAGGGCTGCGAGGAGGGCCCATTTTGGCTCTCGAGCGCATCGTACAGGCTCAAGCCAAAAGCATTCGAATTATCCTTATCGTTGGGGAAAAAACTCCTCAGGCAGCATACCATTTTGACCTCGTTGGAGCCCATCCCCGAACAAAGGGCACAGACCCTCACTTTTATGAAGACATCGTATTACGCATAGCCACCGCGCTCAGTACTACAGAAGTTACCGACCACCAAATTGTTGAACCAGCCGTCTCCAAGTGCCTCTGGCAAAACCTTGTTACCCCTATGGCCATGGTACATGCTGGCCATGAGCTGGGAAAACGCAATTTTTTCACCAACATGGTACGCATCGCTGATCTCGTCCAAGTGCCTGCTGTTTCGGATTCGGTAGCGCGGCAATACAGTGAAGGATGCTTCTCTACCTGGGATCCCATCCTGAACGCCCTAATCGCCACAGCAACTGGCAGTGCCCAACCAGTGGACAAGGGGAACATTTCAGAAGACGATCTTACAGTGATCGTCGGGGTCCGTCCCGATGCGAAAGGAGCCCTCGTTCGTCCCATCGAGGGCAGACCTTACCTTCCTCCCTCTTCCGAAGCTGTTGAAATGATGGAGATGGACAAGGCCCTACCACGGATAGAGCTCGAACCCGGAACATGGGATATTCCGGCCCAAGTTCCCATAGTACGCTCCAAGCTCCATGGACACCGGGGAGTCTCGGCCTACGATCCTCGTTTTGTCGAATACGTTCCTCTGGACCCTCCCTACTATCACTATCTCGTCTCGTGTGCCACAGACGGCCAAGCTAAAGGGATTAAGCAGGCTTTCGCCCGGTCTCAGGCCCTGCGCGATCCCAAAGACCGCCGTCAGCTTGTCTTCACCGTCTTACCTGGACACGGAGTCGTCATCGCGGAGAAATGGGTAGCCGGCAAAGCGCCCTTTCAGCTCATCTGGGAATACATGGATGCCGGATACATTCAGATCGCCAATCGAGTCCCTCAAGGACCTATGTCCTATACCCTTGGGCAAGACGGGAGAATGCATCTCAGAGAAGAGGAAGACTAAAAGGAGGGCCATGGCGCGCCATAGCCCTCCTTCCACACTACATTATCTTTTCCGGAACGAACTCATTCAACATAAAAGGCATACAGCCTTACTTTCTCTGCACCCCAAGTCTCATCTAAAAGCAGACGGATTCCCTCTGCTCTTTCGTTCACCTCTAGGCGCAAAAGACGCTGATAGTTCCCTCTCACTTCTTTCCACAACCGCCATTCTCCATCGCGTTTGAGCTCAATACGTAAGGATTTGAGAACCTCTTCAGGCACATGATCTAGCTGATCATCCTTCTGATGATAACTCATCTGAACGTTCTTGCTCAGCGCACTATCACAAATCACTGTCATTCTGTCAATCCATCGAGGGAAAGACCATTCATAAGCCACATAGTCCCTCAACCCTCCTTCCCAGGCATGCAAATCATCTCCTATTGGTCGAGAGAACCCGTCACGCAGGGGTTCGGGATTACCACGAGAAGCACTGAGCTTCCCTTCCATCGTCAAAGGGGAAAATTGCTGCCTCACCCAGGGAAGGTAACAATCTTGCCACAAAAGGCTTTGCTGCACCTCACTTATATGGTCATAGGCAATCTCCCTCGGGGTGACACGATAACGCGCCGCCAACGCTGCCGCCGTGCCTGCGGCCTGACCCATGCTACTTGCCGTACCCATCACTCGAGTCGAACTCATGGCTGCATGGGTACAGCTGGCACAGCGCCCCGCAAACATCAAATTCTCCACATTCCTTGAATAGAGCGCACGCAACGGAATGCCATAAGGGGAAGGTGCTGGATGGAAAACTGTCGCTGGCGCTCCTACCCGTACAGACCAAAAACCTGCTGGATGATGGTCATCCATCGTCCAACCCCCATAGGCCACAATATCTTCAAAACGCCCCTCCGCTTCGATATCCAGCTGCGTCAACACATGGTCGCCAATATATCGACGACTCTCCCGCTTGGCAGGAAGAAACTGAATCCATTCCAAGGCCCAATTCTCCGCTCCATGATCGCCTCGGTTCTTTATATGATCCCAAACACCATAGGCAATACGCAAAAGCTCATCCCGAAGGAATTCCGTGTCACGGATACTATCGTATTCCCCTCCCAGCTCTATCCACCAATATCCCATTCTCCACCAAGTATGTCCTTGAGCCCCATATGGAAGCTCCTCATCGCTCTCAAATGTATATGCCCACGAAGGTGGCTCAAAAGGCTGAGGAGAACTGTATTCACGCGTCTGAAAGAGGCAAGTCATTCCCATGGTACGAGTATCTGCTTTCTTGGGAGCGATCGACTCCCCATATTCACTCCTAGCTTCTCTTCCCATCCGAGCTAATGCCCCCGTTAATGGAGCAAGTACAGCATCTCCTGAACAATCCACATACACATGGGCTCGCACCGTGTGGAACGTTTGGGTTGTCAATTGCCAACCTGTCACGCTAGTGATCCGCGTTCCCTGCATCTCGGCATCCAAACAGGAACAATTCAAAAGCAAAAGAATATTCGGTTCAAACCGAACCTTCTCGTAAAGGATCGTATCCCAAACCGAAAAAACTTTGTTAGGATTGCGTCGTAAGTTCTCCAAGCGCACTTCTTCTAAAATCCCTGTCTCCCGCATGTTGGGGATAGTATTATGTCGATCCGCCCCACAAATGTGAACGCGCATTTCACTGGAAGCATTGCCCCCTAATACTGGGCGATCGTGCATCAATGCCACGCGCGCACCTTGGCGTGCCGCCGCCAAAGCTGCAGTAAAACCCGCCATCCCTCCCCCAACAACGCACACATCTACCTCATGAGTAATCTCTGGAAACACCCCCTGCGACTTGATATTGCGTGCCATCTTTCTCCTTTCTCAATCCCTCGCTGGGCGCAACTCATAAGCAAAAACTTGGGCGCAGTCCAGATAGAGTCTCGCCCGCACGCGTCCCTGCTGAGGGAAAATAATTGTTCCACCACGCCAAGCCACTGGTCTAGAGAGAGCATCGCCTTGCAAAGGCAGTGCATCTGTTAAGCTATAGCCAGCTATCCCTGGCAACTCCACACGAACGCTCCCACGAGCCGCTGTGCTAAAGTTCAGCCAGAGTTCCTTGGGCTCAGATATCTTACCCAAATCCAGCTCAAGAACTCCTTCCGGATCAGCGCGAAACCCAAAAAGCCGATCTTTGGGCCAACGAACAAAACCTATCCGCGCTAGACCATCTTCGATCAGCTGGGTATGACGCTTTTCATCCTTTCGCCATTGTTCATCCAAAGACCAAGCATGAGTATGACGTGTCCCAGTGATGTAGAGCCTTTGCTCATCCCCTACTTCAACAGCACAAGAAGCCGTATAAACTCCGCAATTCCCCCAGGGTACCTCCTCGTGGGAAATGAAATCCTCCCGCCCTGGTCGATGAAGCCAACGGCCGCGAGGCTCTGGCTGATATACCAGGCTAACATCCACCGAGCCAAAGATTCCGGCCCCAAAGCCTGCCGTCCGTGGAAGATTATGCCAAAAGCGCCACAAAAAGCCCACTGTCCCTTTCCCTGCAGGCATCATCCCCATGCCGTAATAATCGCCACTGCTATATCCTCTTGCCATGGCACAGACATCATCATAGGCATCTGGAACAAGAGCACTCCAAGCCTCTGAATAACTCCCTCCTTTTAACTCTGCTTGCCAAATGCTCCGGCGCCGGAACCCCAACACCTGGGGATTAAACTTGAGTGAGACGATCGCCCTTTGTTGCCCAGGATGATAGATGCTGGTTATCACGTCGCCACTTTCCCATTGAGGGAACCCCTGGTCAAGCTCCCAATGCAATCCATCCGCCGAGTGAGCAGTATAGTACCCCCTCTTCATCACGTGCACCCCAGCCCCCAAACGCCCAGGAGCTGTATAGCCCGTCGCACGGTAACGGTAAGCAGAAGGAGCAAGAGGATCAATAAAAACAGAGGGAGAATGAAAGCCCAAATCACACAGGTTGTTGGGTTGGGGACCATACTCTACCAAATGCAAACGAGGTTTGACCCAGCTTATGCCATCATCCGATTCGGCATATCCTACAAGATCTACATCTCCGCCCCGCCAGTCCTTTGGCCAGGCCTGGTACCACATCCGGTAGCGTCCCCCGTCGTAGAGAACCGTCCCATAAATAGACACCCCCGCCCCATCGACGAAAGAATCTGGTTCCAGCACAGGTGCCTCTGAAATCTCGGGCTTCACCTGAAAGAAATAGAGTCGTCCTTCCACATTGAGGATTTCCAGCCGGCTCTCGAAAAGTAATTCCATGAGCTTATTCTCCTCTAGATCTCGAACTTGGCCGCTATAGGCATCCGCCTCCCCGTCCCAAAGGCCTTGCTTGTCACTCGCAAACCAGGCGGTGCCTGTTTGCGCTTGTATTCATTGCGTGCCACTGTCCTCACCACCCAACGAACTGTCTCCTCATCCAAGCCTTGCGCAATGATCTCATCTGCTGAATATCCTTCTTCAATGTAATAATAGAGAATCTCATCAAGGATAGGATAAGGAGGCAAAGTATCTTGATCCACCTGATTCGGTTTAAGCTCTGCCGAGGGAGGTTTATCGATACAAGCCTGAGGGATAACCTCTCCATGGCGATTGATATAGGCCGCCAATTTGTAGACCATCGTCTTTGGCACGTCCGAAATCACAGCTAGCCCTCCGCTCATATCACCATAGAGAGTGCAATACCCCACCGCCAACTCACTCTTATTCCCCGTCGAGAGAACAAGATAACCAAATTTGTTCGAAAGTGCCATAAGAATGTTTCCTCGAATGCGTGCCTGAATATTCTCCTCGGCTACGTTTGGCTCTGTCCCAGCAAAGTGCTCCGCCAGAGTATCTAGATAAGCAGCAAAGATCCCAGAGATAGGGATGATTTTAAAAGCAATCCCCAGATTCTGGGCCAGCTGTCGAGCGTCCTCAATACTCCCTTTTGAGGAATAGGGGGAGGGCATTGAAACCCCTAAAACGTTTTCTCTGCCCAGGGCCTCCACAGCCAGGCAACAGGTCACCGAAGAGTCAATACCCCCTGAGAGGCCTATAACTGCTTGGGAGAAGCCACATTTGACAAAGTAATCTCGCAGACCCAGCACCAATGCATCATATACCGAGGCTATTTCATCCTGAGGAGTATATCCCCCAGGAATCCCTCGCTGAGCCATATCGACCGTCATCACACACTCGCGGAAAGAAGGCAAGATAGCAATGGGCTCCCCCCCGGCATCGAGACACATACTTCTCCCATCAAAAACTAGCTCATCGTTTCCCCCAACTTGGTTGACATAGAGAAAAGGCAGATGATAGCGCTGCGCGTGGTGGCGAAGGATTTGAAAACGCAACTTCTCCTTACCCATATGAAAAGGAGAAGAGGAGATGTTAATCAGCAAAGTAGCTCCCTGCTCCGCCAAGATCCGCACGGGATCAAAAGAATATAGCCTATGTCTAGCCCACAATTCAGTGTCTGCCCAGGCATCTTCGCAAATATGTACACCCAACTTTTCTCCCTTGAAGGGAATCGCTCGCACATCTGAAGCAGGGTCAAAGTAACGCGCTTCGTCAAACACATCATAGGTTGGCAAAAGAGCCTTGTGAGCGACTCCCACCACTCGGCCACCAGAGAGCAACACTGCAGCATTGGAAAGTCCCTTTCCATGCTGTCTAGCCGCCTGGAGAGGTACTCCAAAAAGGATCCCTACGTCCGGATATTTCCGAGAAAGATCTCTCATCTCCTCGACGGCCTTTTGAGCCCGCTGGATGAACCAACGATGCTCCAGGAGGTCTTTGGGAGGGTAGCCAGTGAGAAAAAGTTCGGGGAAAACAACCAATTCCGCCGTTCTAGCCTCCTCACTCGCAAGAACAGCTGCCGCCTTCGCCACGTTCCCTCTGATGTCCCCTACAATGGGGTCTAGCTGTGCAACCGTAATTCTCACTTCACCCTCCGAGCTAACTTTCGAATTTGTACTCCCTAGCACTCATAGGCCAACCGAGTATTTCTGCCACCGTAGGCAAGGCCAAAAGAAAGAGCACAGGGAAAAGTTCATAAAAGACGCGTATTTCTCCCCATGCCCCCATCACCAAATAACTTCCAACCAAGGGAACCCCTATCCAGAGGCTTTGTTTCAGAAACCTGGGCTTTTTGTCCCAGCCATGTCCAATCAGAAGGACCACACTTAGCACGCTAACCACTGCAGAATACCAATAAGGGCGGAGCGCCAGACGAAGGTTTTCTATCAAGTGGAACTCGAAGGCCCCTCCAGGATTTCCCCAATAAAGAAAAACCTGAGCGGAACGAACAAGAACCAAAAGCCCCAATTGGACACCAAGATGGCGTCCAAGTTCTCCTCGCGTAAGCCTCTTTGCAAAGTGAAGAGCAAAAACCAAGGAAAGAAGAACCATTGTCTCCTTGTTCAAAAGGCCCAAGGCGAAGCAAAGATAATAACATTTCAATCTCTCTTCCAAGATCAACATCAGTCCCCAGGTAAAGAAAAAAAGAGCCGGTAAATCATATAGAAAATGGGTTCCCCGCTTAAAAAAGACAGGTAGTACTCCCAAAGCAATAAGTGGTGCTCCATCTGCAAGATACAAAGGGAGAGCATACAATCGTAAAGTTAACCTCTGAAGAAGAAAAAGAAACCCAAGGAGAGCAGCATACATAAAGCACGAAGCCAGGAGGTATTCGGGAAGCAATTCTCTTTCCCAAGCAAGATAATCCATAACCTGGCCCACAAAGGGAATTAGCCGATATACCTCTTCCCGGAGAAACTGCTCCAAGGGCGAGGGGAGCAATACCCGCCCCCCTCGCACCAAAAGAGGAACCAACATCCGATAGACAAAAGGCTTGTAAGCAGTGCCTTCAATCATCTCAGCAAAACGGGCCTTGTAATAGCCATTGAATCCTATAAACTCGCGAGTATCAGTGGCCCACATCGTAAAGATGAAGGCCGCTCCCAAGATATAGGCAATGATAAGTACCCCCCTGTACCAACCAGAGTGCCTGAGTTTTTCTCCCCTCATTGCGCTCGCTCACTCCTCTTCGCTTTCCAAAATTTGTTCCCAAGCACGCTGGTAAGCTTCATACGTCCGCTGGCCAAAACATACCAAATAAACCTTCCTGGGCAACTCGTTTTCTCGAAGAAACCGAATCACCTCTCTAATCGCAATGCGTGCAGCCCGATCAACAGGGAAACGATAGGCCCCCGTACTGATGGCAGGAAAAGCAATCGTCCTCACCCCATGCTCCTTGGCCAAAGCCAGGCTATTGCGATAGCAATTGGCCAATAGATCGTCTTCGCCGTGGCCCCCACCATGCCAAACGGGGCCTACAGTATGAATTACATACTTGGCCGGCAAGTTATATCCCCCAGTAATTTTGGCCTCCCCCGTTTCACATCCCCCCAGCGTACGGCACTCCTCTAAAAGGCCAGGACCAGCAGCTCGATGAATTGCACCATCCACGCCACCACCCCCCAAGAGCGTGCGATTGGCCGCATTCACGATGGCATCTACCTCAAATTTCGTAATATCTCCCTGAATGATCTCTATTCTCTCTTTCCAACCCATTTTCACACCTCCTAAAGCATAACGCGAAAACTTGCCCTTTGCCGCCAAGTAAGTAGCCAATACCTCCCTTCAACCGGCAAACACTACAGAGCAGCTCCCATCATTTCGCGCAGAGAACTCTAGATAATTCCTCGCCATAGTCAGGACAAAGAGTTAAAACCACCAGAGGGAGACGCGGCATCCCCTTTTCATAGACAATAGGCTGTCCATCTATACCTATCTCCACTCCCCCAAGCTCTCTGATGATCATCCCAGCAATTCCCGTATCATGCCCGTGAAATTGTCGCATGACGAGGGCTCCCAACTCCCCTCTTGCCACCCGCATCAACTCGTACGCCGTCGAGCGACTTTGTTGAGAAACCACTTTGAACCCCAACGATTGAAAGGCCTCATAATCCTGGGAAGTAAGGCGTTTTATCTCCCCCACAGTCTTGGAAGGAACCTGAGGACGCATAGGGCGAGGCACTCCCCAAAACCCTCGAGCAGAAAACGCCCCCATCCCCCGTATTCCCCAGTAAAGCTTTTGAGAAAAGGGGAAATAAATCATTCCACAGACCATCGTCCCCTCTTGTTGATCCAAAAGCCCAACCATATGGGCAAACGTCTCTTTCCCAGCCAGATAGTCATCCGTTCCATCCACCGGGTCAACGATCAAAACACAACGATGCCGGTTCTTCTCAAACAAAGCTCGAACTTTTTTAGGGCAAGCAGCCATCTCCTCGCTGTATACCTCAATCTCCGGGGCCAATTCCCAAGCCCGGAGAAAGATGATTTCTTGGCACAGCCGATCCGTCACGCTGACCGCCACGCTCTGCTGGTAAGCCGAATCGGGGATCTTTTCCTCCAAACGCACTTGGCCTTGCAGACCTAAAGCAATCTGTCCACACTGATAAAGAGCCAAACGCATCTCATCTACAAAGTGCCAAAGGTCCATATTCTCCAAGTCCTAACCTCCAAAGCACGTAGGAACAACGCACAAGCATCTTTGCCAGACCCAGGGTCGCCCTCCCAAAGCGGATCAGCTCCTGAACCTGAGATGTAGTGAGCCAAGCAAAAGCCTGAGGTTCAGACTGGGGCCCCAGATGCACCTCTCCCTCATACAATGAAAGAAACATCTGTACATGCTCTCGTTCCAAACGGTATTTTCCATCTCTCGTAGGATACCGGTGGTATTCCTTTGCCCACCCCAAAGCAGCTGAAAAAGCTCCTCCTTCCCCTGGCCAGACCTTTACGAGCTCCTCTAGAACAAACAACTCGCTCTCGATCCCTAGCTCTTCTCGAAGTTCACGCTGATAAGCCTGCCAACCATTTTCGGGCTTTCCTCGCAAACACAACACATGGCCTGCACATGACATGTCCCACAAGCCTGGACAAACTTCTTTATCAACACGGCGCCATTGAACCAGCCACACCTTCCGAGAGGGGGCATAGACCATTCCCCAAACAACCCGATGAGGAAGAGCTTTCTCAACAATGCGCTCTTTTTCCACACAATAAAGAAAACCATTCTCCTCCGACACCACCGGTCGATATTCCACTATGCTCCTCCATCACCGAGCTTGGAACCGCATTATATCCCTCGTCGTGTAAAGGTTCAATTTGAGAAAGCTAGACTCTCCAGACGCATCTTTGACGCTTTGCTCTGTGTCCATTATACTGGGGTTGATTCAAGCATTCCTCAATGAGGAAATCATGCCTACGAATGATCGCCAAGCAACGTTGCTTGCGGAAATTCTTGGTCGCACAGCGGATAAATGGGCTCATGCCTGGCAGATCCGCAAAACATACCATCCTTCCACAATTCGATTTGATCGCCCCATCAATACCGTCCCCATCAGTTTAACGGGTACTGCTTGCGCTCTGAACTGTGCCCACTGTGGTAGGCATTACCTTCGCCACATGCATCCCATCTGGGATCCCCGAGCAGATGGCGCTCCGAGCTTACTTATCTCTGGAGGATGCGATCGTCAAGGAAGAGTGCCCATCACGAGCCATCTAGAGCAAGTGGCTGCCTTACGCCAAGGTCGCAGGTTAAACTGGCATGTCGGCTTTACGGACGAACAGGACCTGCTTAAAATCCTCCCCTACGTTGATGCAATATCCTTCGACATCATCGGAGATGCCGAGACAGCCCGCGAAGTATACGGGCTAGACGTCTCCCTGGACGATTACCTTCGCACGTTCGACATGCTTCGCCAGCACGTCGATAAAGTCATCCCTCATCTCACGATAGGCCTCCGAGGGGGACGAATCAGCGGCGAACGAGCCGTCCTTCATGCTTTACAAACACGAGATATCGAAAGACTTATTCTCTTGATCCTTATCCCAACCCCAGGAACAGCATTTGCCAACTGTTCTCCTCCCTCTCCTGAGGAAGTAGCAGATCTCTTCTTGGACGCCCGTATTATGTTACCCAAGACAAGTCTCTACCTAGGATGTATGCGCCCACACGGGCAATATCGCCATCTCGTCGATGAGCTAGCCATACGTGCCGGCCTGAATGCTATCGTCAATCCTGCTCATAATGCCCAAAGGGTCGCCAAAGAACTCGGATTGAAGATCATTTGGGGAGAAGAATGTTGCGCTCTGGACTAAATCAGCAGATACAAGCGAGCGTCACCTTCTTGAAACAAGGCCTCTGGCGAGTTTCTTCAGGGAGTGCTGCCGTTTTGGGGCTCCGCCCCTTACAAATGGATGCAGCTCCTACGACAGTATATCTCATGCTGGGGGAGCGATGTGCTCAGAATTG
>JAGGYI010000109.1 GCA_021162655.1 Anaerolineae bacterium | reverse complement strand
TGTGGTGAAGAACGCGCACCATCACAGTGGTATCGACCGCGTTGGTGGCCAAGGGGAGGGTGTAGAGATCCGCAGCGACGTAAAGAAAGCCCTCATCGCCGAGTTGTTGCCGCGCATAGGCAAGTTGGGAGCGGGAATAATCGAGGAGAATCACTTTTTTGTATCCACGGTAGAGTGAGGCCAAGCGACCAAAGCCAGCTCCCACATCTAAGAGGCGCTCCCCTCTTTGGGGAAGTAGGGCGCGGATAGCTAGGCGCTCGGCCTGATCCTCATATTCTCGATCTTGGCTTCCCCAAAAGTCGGTGCGATAGGTACTACCCTCATAGTCACAGATCGGGCGCTCTTGAAACGAGGGTGATTGTTTCACGTTAAACAATCCTTTATGTAAAGTAAAACTCCCTCCGGCCCTGCCCATTCTAATGGGGCGCTCATCCCCTGTCAAAGTAGCTCATTCGCTGGCCTCTCTGGCCAACCTCATGTATAATGTCAGACGTCTTGGAACCATCTCATTTGGGGGAAAAGCGCGATGTTCATCTTGAGTGGATTTGCTGACGAGATCTCGGATGACCTTCAAGTTCAATTGGATACGTTGGAGAAATTGGGCATCAAATTCCTCGAGTTGCGTGGAGTCTGGGGGAAGAACGTCCTTGAGCTTACGGATGAAGAGGCAGAAGCGATCAAGAAAGAGCTGGACAAACGCGGTATGGGCGTCTCGGCCATTGGCTCCCCCATCGGCAAAATCCAGATCGATGATCCCTTTGAGCCCCATCTGGAGGCTTTCCGGCGGGCTATCCAGTTGGCCGAATTCTTTGGTAGTAAGTACATCCGCATGTTCTCCTTCTTTGTTCCCGAAGGCCAAGCTGACGCTTATCGTGAACAGGTGATGGAGCGTTTGCGAGCCTTTCTTGAGGTTGTTGAGGGGCATCCCATCGTTCTCCTTCATGAGAATGAGCGCCACATCTATGGCGATATCCCTCGCCGTTGTCGCGATATCTTTGAAACATTGCCTTCGCCGCAGTTGCGCATGACTTTTGATCCGGCAAACTTTGTCATGTGTGGAGTGCGCCCCTTTACCGAGGCCTATCCCCTACTCCAGGATTATATCGAGTACCTGCACATCAAAGATGGTCTGATGAAGGAGAAGCGAGTGGTGCCCGCGGGCCAGGGGGATGGCGAGGTACGCGAGCTTTTGGCGGCCCTTCAGAAGAAGGGCTTTGAGGGATTCGCCTCCTTGGAACCTCACCTGGCAATGGCGGGAGACTTTCGCGGTTTCAGCGGGCCAGAGCTTTTCGAAGTGGCAGTCAATGCCCTACGGGGGCTCCTCCGAGAGATTGAAGCTTGAGGAGGGTACAAGTAGCGTAGAGAGGGGGTAAGTGATGGGCCAGGTGGCAAAGATTGTCAAAGTGGTGGTGCCCGTTGCTGGCATGGGCACAAGGTTGCTCCCAGCTACCAAATCTCAGCCCAAGGAGATGCTTCCTGTGGGGCGGCGCCCTGTGGTGCAGTATGTGGTGGAGGAGTTGGAGGCTGCTGGGCTCACCCAGATCCTCTTTATCACTGGACGCAAAAAGACAGCTATTGAGGATCACTTTGATCCAGATCCCGAGCTTGTGCGTCTCCTCTCGGCAGGGGGTGGCTATGCCCTTTTGGAGGAGCTCAAATATACCGAGACGGAAGCGCGTTTCTTTTACACTCGGCAGAGCACCCCACTGGGGCTAGCGGATGCAGTAGGCCATGCCAAAGAGTTTGTAGGGGATGACCACTTTGTCGTGGCTTTGGGAGATTCCATCATCAAAAGCAGCGATGGCTCGAGTTTTCTCCGTGCTTTGATTGCCGATCATCTGCGCAGCGGTGCCGCCTGCACTTTGGCGGTGGAAGAAGTCAACCGCGACGAAGTTTATCGCTATGGCGTCGTCAAACCCAAGGAGGGCCAAGAGACGGCCCAGAGCTTTGACGTAGAGGACCTGGTGGAAAAGCCTCGGCCAGAGGTGGCGCCGAGCAATTTGGCGATCGCGGCGCGCTATGTTTTCAGCCCCGCGATTTTCGATGCGATCCAGCGAACGGCTCCTGATCGTAACGGAGAGCTCCAGCTTACCGATTCTATTCGGCTCCTTTTACAGTTGGGGTATAAGGTGCGGGCAATGCGGTTGCGCCCCAAAGAGCGGCGCTATGATATTGGCAACTTTGAGAGCTACTTTAAAGCCTTTATCGACTTTGCTATTGCCGATGAAAAATATGGCTATATGGTTCGGCAGTATCTCAAACGCAAAGTGAGAGAGTTCTAGGCCCTATGAAAAAGATCCGTTGTTCAGCACCTGGGCGTTGCGGCATCATCGGCAACCCCACCGATATGTACGGAGGCACCGTCATCTCTTGCTCGATTAAATACCGAGCTTATGTAACTATCGAGCCTTGTGAGCGATTGGAGCTCGAGTGTGCTGGCCAAAGGACGGTCATCGAGAACTCTGATGATCTCCTTCTCAATGGTGACGTTTTTGATGTGGCTCGCGCCGTGCTAGATTATTTCCGCGATGATGACCTGCGCTGTCGGATCTCCTACTCTTCCGAGATCCCTGTGCGGGCAGGAGTCGCTGGATCCACTGCCTTGACAGTTGCGATTCTTTATGGTCTTTTGCATTTTAAAGGAATGCACTACCACCTCTATCAAGTAGCCGAGCTTGCTCGATATATCGAGCTGAACCATCTGCGCATCGTCTGTGGGTACCAAGATGCTTATATGTGCACTTTTGGGGGCCTGAACTATATGGATTTTCGCGGCAAGCAGTTCTATCGTGAGGCCTCGGAGGAGCTCTATGCTACTATCGAGCCGCTGGATCGTTTCGTCCCCAAGCTCCCCTTCGTCTTGGCCCACACGGGGGTGAGCCACTCCTCCGATGCTGTGCACAAGCCTCTGCGTGAGCGCTGGCTTGAGGGGGATCCCGTTGTACGCCAGGCCTATGTTGAGATTGGGCGTCTAGCTCGAGAGGGGAAAAAAGCCCTCCTTGCTCAGGATTGGGAACAGCTTGGCTGGCTGATGAATGAGAACCATGCCATTCAGCGGGATTTGGGTGGCTCTGGAGAGGCGAATGAGCGATTGATCCGGGTGGCACTGGAGCACGGAGCTTTGGGTGCCAAATTGGCCGGAGCGGGTGCGGGGGGCACTATCATTGCCCTTCATCTGCATCCTGAAGAGATGATAGAAGCCCTCAAAGAGGCAGGTAGCGATCTCATCTTTTATCCGCATCCCAGCCCAGGGGTGCGTTTGGAGCCTGTTATTGAAGATGAAAAAGAAAAAGAAAGCAGCTGAAGCTTCAGCTGCTTTCTTTTGTGGGCAGGATAGGACTCGAACCTATGACCTCCACGATGTCAACGTGGCGCTCTAACCAACTGGGCTACCTGCCCTTTACATGAATTATTATATGGGATTGGCCGAAAAAATCAAGTCCGAAAGCGGCCAGGGGGTTAGCCGAAGTGATGAAGCGTTTAGTTCTCCTTTCCTGTGCTCTCTGGTTTCTTTTCCCTCTGTCTCTTTCGGCGGAGGGCAAGTATTGTACGCATTTCCCTTTGCTTTTCGCTGAACGGGGCTTTGCCCATGCCGCGATCTCCATTTCTGCCCTTCATTATCAGGGAGAGGACGAGTTTGTCGAGATCACCAATCGGAGCACTTTTCCCTTTTCTTTGGAGGGTTATCGTTTGCAGAGTGTCGAGGGAGATCAGTGCTACGTCTTTGGGGCAGTCACCCTTCTCCCGCGGGGCAAGGTGCGTTTGCACAGCGGTCCAAGTGCCTGGGAAACTCCTCCGGAGGATCTCCTTTGGACCAGGCGTCATATTTGGCGAAATGCGGGGGACGAGGCGCAACTTTATGACGACAGAGACTTACTTGTAGACCGATGGGCGTATTGAAACAGGCTTCCTAGGTCTTTGCAGTTGTTTGGGAATCCATTTATAATGGGCACGGTGAATTTTCAAAGGAACCTTCCTTGAAGATGATGGGAATGTTCCCTGGAAAAACTGAGGAGGAACAGTAATGAGGAGCAAGGTTTTCAGTGTCTTCAGTGTGTTAGTTGTGCTGGCGTTGTTGCTGAGTGGTTGTGCTCGGCCTACGCCAACCCCGGTACCCAAGCAACCGGAGGCGGCCAAGCCAACGGCAACTGCGGCAGCACAGCCAACGAAGGCGGCTCAGCCAACACCCACCAAGGCGCCTGAGAAAAAGGTGATCAAGGTAGGAATGGTCACCGACATTGGCGGCATCGATGACAAGACCTTTAACTCAACCTCTTGGAAGGGTGTTGAGCGAGCCATCAAGGAATTGGGGATTGAGGGACGGTATCTGGAATCCCAGCAGCAGACCGATTACGCTAAGAACATCACCGAGTTCATCCAGCAAGGCTACGATATGATCATCACGGTAGGCTTTTTGCTGGGAGAGGATACGGCCAAATTCGCCAAAGAGAATCCGAACATCAAGTTTGCCATCGTCGACTATGCCTATGATCCTCCCATCGACAACGTTTTGGGGCTTACCTTCTCCACTGACCAGGCGGCTTTCCTTGCAGGGTACCTGGCAGCTGGGATGACCAAGACGGGCAAGGTGGGCACCTTTGGCGGAATGGACATCCCTCCGGTGACGATCTTTATGAAGGGCTTTGCCCAAGGGGTGGCCTATTACAACAAGGTCCATGGAACCAATGTAGAGGTTCTGGGGACCGATTTCTATGTAGGGAATTTCGAATCGACCGATGATGGCCGCCGTGCGGGCGAGAGCTTGATGGATGAGGGTGCTGACATCATCATGCCGGTGGCGGGCCCCGTGGGCTTGGGTACAGCCGAGGTGGTCAAGGAGCGGGGCGGCATGCTCATCGGGGT
>JAGGYI010000137.1 GCA_021162655.1 Anaerolineae bacterium | reverse complement strand
TTGGCGCGTGACGGAAGGCAGGGGGATTCTCACCTTGTTCGAGAGTTGTCTTCGCGGGCTTGGGGAAAGCTTGTGCCTGAGCAAAAAGGCGACCTGTGGGAAGTGGCTAATGCCGTCCCCATAATAGGGCAGGATGTGGCGGATTTTCATCAGATCGCAGCTCTCAGCACGGGGGTGCCTCTGCTTGGTGTACTCAAGGCCGATGCCGATCACATGGGGCTCATCATAAGCCATGGCTTACCCGGCCGGACCTTTGCCATCGGGGAGACCCTAAGCCGAGCAATACACTGGTTTTTTGGTCCCTATCTGAATGAGTTGGCCCAGGAGCTTACAGCCAAGTGGCGGCAAAGTTTGGATGAAGAGAAAAAAGAGTATTTAGATAAGGAGAAAATCGACCCGACAAAGCTCGAGAGCATCTTTTACGTGGTTTACGCTGGTGGCGATGATCTTTTTCTCCTTGGCCCCTGGGATTGGACGGTTCGCCTTGCCCTTCGGCTGGCCCAGAGCTTCAAGGAATATACCTGTAGGAATCCCGTGTTTTCCCTTTCGGCAGGGTTGATCTTTGTGAAACCGCATTTCCCGGTGCACCAATTTGCCCGCTTGGCCGAGGAGGCTTTGAAGCAGGCCAAAGAGGAGCGAAACCGTTTATGCATTTGGGGGACTAGCCTCCCTTGGGTTAAAGCGCAGGAGCTTATGGATCTGGGCGAACAGTGGTATGAGAGGATTCGGAAGGGGAAATTGCGCCGCTCTCTTTTGGGAGACCTCGTTCGTTTGAGCCGCCAATACCGTGATCCAGGGAGAGGGCGCCAACCGATGTTTACCCCCCAGCTTTACTATATGCTTGTGAGGAGGTTGCCAACATGGTCGAAAAATGAACGCGATGAATTGGCTCAGCGGATCAAGTGCTTGGAGCATATCGAGATACCGGCCACTTGGGCCCTATGGAAGACAAGGAGGATATAGTAAATGGTTATTCAAACGGCTAGAGGGTTATTAGAGAGGCTCCAACAAAAGAAAGGACTAGCGGAACTCATCACTCCGGAGGATTTCTGTGATGAGGGGGCTGTCGCCTCCGCGTTAGCTAGAGACAAGAGGTTAAAAAGCTCCCAGTTGCGACGGGTTTTTGGAGCGGTTCGTACTCTAGAACGCCAGGTGGCGCGGGAGAACGATGAAACAGAGTTGAATTTACATATTCGGCAGCGCCTGGCGCTCTTGCGGGCGGAGCTGGCCTATGCCAAGGGAAGAAAGTTAATCCCAAAGGACTTTTACCAAGTGATGACCAAGTGCCTTCAGAAAGATCACCTTTCCACCGTAGCTGATCTTAGGCGTTTAGGAGAGTTTCTCTCGGCAGTGGTGGCCTATCAAAAGTATCATAACCCCGAGGCTTAGAGAGGAGGGCGAAATGAAACAGTTCAAGGGAAGGTATATCATCCAGGGAGAGATCTTTTGCCGCACGGGGCTGCGTATCGGGGCCCCAAGTGAGGGAATGCAGATCGGAGGTATGGAGAACCCTGTCATCCGTGATCCTTCCACTGACCAGCCCTATATCCCTGGGTCTTCACTCAAGGGTAGGTTGCGTTATTGGACAGAGTGGAGCATGGGGCTCATTTCCTCAGAGGGTGGCACACCAGCCTATCCTTGTAAGGAGCTCGCTAAGGAGAAGGTCGGCGATCCCGAGTGGGAGAACGTTGCCCTCTTGGCACGCCTTTATGGAGCTGGCTCTCCGGATGATCGAGTCCGCCAAGTTGCGGGGCCCTCTCGGCTGACGGTGCGCGATGCCTTTCTCACCGAGGAGAGCGCCAAGGAATTGCAGAGGTATTTGGGAGAAGGGGTCTTTGTGGAGGAAAAGACAGAGAATGCCATCGATCGCATCACCTCCAAGGCGAACCCTCGTCCCCTGGAAAGAGTCCCCCGAGGGGCTAGGTTTGCCTTTACCTTGCTGGTGGATGTTTACGAAGGGGATTCCCCCGAGCTTTTGCGCACCCTCTTCCATGCCATGGCCTTGGTGGAGGATAGCTCGCTGGGTAGCGGCGGTAGTCGGGGGCATGGAGCGGTTTCCTTCCGCGGCTTGACGGTCGAGTGGCGCAGCCGCGACTACTATTGGGGGAAGGCGGAGGCTCGCCCTATTGCTGTTGGGGAGGTTCAAGACGCGCATGAGCTTCTCGCTAAGTTTGACGAGATCTCTTGGGAGGTGGAATGAAGGGTAAATACTATCTTCTCTATCTCCATCCCCAGAGCTCTTACCGAGGGCACATTACGGCGCATACCCTCTTTGGGGCTGCGTGCTGGGCTCTGGCAGCTTTGGGGGAAGATGTTGGTGCGCTCTTGGCTCGCTTTTCCGAGCCGGGCTTTGCTTTCACTCGGCCCTTTCCCTACGTCTACCGTGGGGAGAGTAAATGGCGCCTCTTTCCTGCACCGCCCTATCAGGCACGCTTGAGCGAGCTGGAGAAGTTGCTCTCTTTGGGGAATATTACCCAGGTGACCGACATGGCCAAGAAGGTCAAAGGCTTGCGTTACCTCTCGCCTGGCGTTATGGCAGAGTGCCGGCAGGGCCGCTGGCGAAGTATTGACCTGGTGACCAAGGCCCTTGAGGGAAAACTCTGCTTTACCCAAGGGGCGCTCTGGCTCTCTGAAGAGGTTCGGGAGATCTGGCCGCGGCAAACATGGCCGGAGGTTCCTTCCCTTTGGCAAAGGGTTCCCCTTGTGCGCACTGCCATCGATCGCTCCAGCGGCGGGGTGGCTACGGGGATGCTCTACACCCAGGAGGAGGTCTTTATCGACCGTCGCTGTGCGGGCCTTTGGGCAGGGCTCTGGATAGCTGAGGGACTGGAGCCCAAGCTCTGGGCAGCTTTGCGGTATTTGGAGGATTCGGGCATTGGCGGGGATCGTTCCACTGGCCGAGGCCATTTCACCTTCTCCTGGGAAGAGTGGAAGGATGATCCTCCCACAAGTGAGGGAGATCGTTTCCTCAACCTGAGTGCCTACATTCCCCGTGAAGGGGAAAGCGAACCCCTGGCTTATAACCTCCTCTCCATTCGACAGAAGGCAGAGAACCGGATGCCCTTGGGGGGGCAGCGAGTTTACCTCGCGCAGCTTCAGGCTTTTGCTCCAGGAAGCCTCTTTCAAGGAAAGGAGCAGGCCGTGGGGCAGCCGGTGCTGGGGCGCCTGGTGAAAATGGGCCAGGTGGGCGGGCATTCCGTCTATTACCATGGGTTGACCATTCCCCTCTGGGGTAGGTGGGAGGCAAGGGAAGATGGCGGATGAACTGCAAAGAATATATGACGTGACGATGACGGTCCTTTCTCCGGTGCACATTGGCACAGGGGAAATGCTTCCCTCTATGGAATATGTCCAAGAGGGGCAGCGCATCTACGTGCTTGATGCAGAAGCACTGGTCCAGCAACTGGCCGCTTCTCCAAGCCGGCTCAAAGCCTTCCAGTACTTGGGTGGGAAGGGTGCGATGGGTCTCTTTTTGAGAGAACAGGGCCTCTCACCGTCCAAGTTGGCCCTTTATAGCCTCCCCTTGTGGGGGAGTGCGCCCCAAGAAGGAATCGAGAACATTTGGCCTTTTATCAAAGTAGCGGGGCGCCCCCCAATGCCCTACATTCCAGGCTCAAGCCTAAAAGGGGCTCTGCGGACGGCCCTCCTACGCCACCATGTCTGGAGCCTTGACCAGGAAGATCGAGAGGCGCTGGTAAAGCAGGCACTGAAGCAGGGGCCCAAAAGGGCGGATGATCCCTTCGAGAAGGCCTTTTTTGGTCCCTCTCCTCATACGGATTGGCTGAGGACCATCGAGCTGGAGGATACCCTCCCTCTTTCTCTCAAGTACTTGGCAGTGGCACAAGTAAAGACTTTGGCTCTAAAGGGTCAAGAGGGTTTCCCCTTATCTGAAAAGTTTGTCTCCTATCCGGAGGTGCTTTTGCCTTCGGGGCGAGGGCGGGTGGTCCGGCTACACACTCGGCTACGCTTGGCGCAACGTTTCTTCCAGCCGCGTTGGGCCTGTCAGGCTGGCTTCCGTGCCGAGCGAGTGGAGCAGCTTGAAGAGCTAGTTGAGATCTGCAATCAGGTGGCCCGAAAGGAAATAGAGCGAGAGCTCGCCTTCGCCCGCCAGGTGGGGTGGCAGGAGATGGAACGCTTTTACAAAAAGCTCTTCCGGGTGCTTCGGCAGGTCATCCAACGGGGGGAGCTGCATTGCCTTTTGCGCTTGGGGTGGGGTACGGGCTTTGGCAATAAAACGATCAACCCCGAGTTGGAGGACGAGCTCTACGAAAAGCTAAAGGCCAGGTATTTCTCTCGCCTTGGCGCCCCGAGCCTACCCAGGGCTCTCTCTCCTAAAACCCGTCGAGTGGTGGTGCCCCAAGAAGGAAAGCTCGTTTACCCTCTGGGCTGGGTACGCCTACACTTTGAGGAGGTGAGGAGATGAGTTGGTTTAAGAGGCACCTTTGGTTGCCCTTTGGGCGAGTACAGCGGCGGCAGCCCTGGTTTGGCCCAGTGGTTAGCTCTGTGCTCGTTGCTCTTGTTGTTGAGACCATCTCTCAGACGCTGCAGGATATCGGGGGGGGGTGGTCTTCGAGTGGATTGTTGTTGCCGTCATCGCAGTGATGGCTTTCCTTTTCATGTTCCTCTACGACCGCAGCGTACAGGCTCAGGCCCGAGATTTCGACTGGTTGCCTGAAGAGATCCCCTCTCCCCCGAAGAAGCGGGGTCTGGTCTTGCTCTTCAGCAAAGAGGAGCCTGCCCAGAAGGCAATTGACTATCATCAAGAGAGGCTTGAGCGTTGCTGGCTCTTTGCCACCCCCCAGATGCGTGCACGTGCTGAAAAGTTCGCCAGACGCATTGAAAGGAAAACAGCTCTCCAAGTTGAGGTCGTCGATATTCCCGAGGCATATCAGGCTGAGGCATGCTACGATGAGGCAAACAAACTGTTTGGGTCCTTGGAGGCCATCGCCAGGGGTGAGGTCATCGCAGATATTACTGGGGGTACCAAGCCGATGACGGTGGGACTCTTTTTGGCCTGTTTGAGGGCAGGGATTGCTGTGCAATATGTGCTTGCTCCTTACGATAAGAACGGGAACCTCATCCCGGGGGAGGGGATGGTGCCTGTAGAAATACGGGTAGGTTAGCTCCGATGCTTACTGCCACTGTTCTACAACTGGGGGTACCCAAACCTTTGGAGCTGCCTGCCGTTCAGGGGAGGGCCATCCACGCTTGGTTCTTGGAGCGCGTCGCCCGGGTGGCGCCTGCCCTGGCTGAGCGCCTCCACGAGGGGAGCGCGCTGCGGCCTTTTACCCTCTCCGATCTCTGGGCCCCCTCTCCTCCGCGGGTGGGGTACTTTTCCTTGGCTCCAGGCCAAAACTGCCAGCTACGCCTGACCACCCTTACCGAGGAGTTGACCGAGGCCTGGTTGCGAGCCCTTCCCCAAGAGGGGGAGCAAATTCCCCTTGCAGGGGGGGAGCTTGTCGTCCAAAGGGTGTGGCAGCGGGCGGAGGAACATCCCTGGGCCGGCCAGGCGAGTTATCCCGAGTTGCTTCAACGCCAGGTGCTTCGGGGCAAAAGATTACCTCGCCAGCTGGTGCTCTCTTTCGTCTCGCCCACCCTGTTTCATTCCCAAGGGCAGGATCTACCCCTGCCTCTGCCTGAGCTGGTCTTTGGGGGGTACCTGAGCAAGTGGAACCGCTTTGCGCCCATCCAGTTGCCTGAAGAGCTTCGCCAGGTGGTGCGCGAGCAAGTTTCTCTGGGGCGCTTTCACCTGCAGAGCAGGCTGGTTTCCTTTGAGGCGGGGCAGAAGGGCTCTCATGTGGGCTATGTGGGAGAGGTGACCTTTCGCCTACGCACTGAGGAGCCGTATTGGTTGCTTCTCTTGCACCTCTTGGGGACCTATAGCTTTTGGTGTGGTACGGGCCGGCGCACCTCTATGGGCCTGGGGCAGACGCGTCCGTGGAAAGAAAGCTGCGAAATGGAAAGCAATAAGCAGTAAAATGGCGAGCATCGCGCAAGGCTGAAAATCCCCCGAGATGCTCGCAGAAAGGCTCTTTTGTTGGCGAGAACAAGGTAGAGAAAGGGAATAAAGAGGAAAAGGGAGGAGTGCTATGAGAGGATTTTTGCGAGCATCTCTGGAAGGAGGGGGACCCCCCTCGATGCTCGCGAGGTTCCTGCAGGAAAAGGGGCATTTTGGATGGTTTGGGCTGCATTTGGGGCATTGAATAGCAGGGAGGGTTTACAAATGTGTTCTATTTACCACAAAGGGGGAGGGATTTTGCAGGGCGGCCGAGCAATTATGCTGTGGAAATGAGGAGAAGACCCTACGGGGTATTGAGACGAGCGCGGGGACATTTCCACATACATTCTGAGCGACCTACTATGTGGAAATGAGGAGAAGACCCTACGGGGTATTGAGACTAGTCTCTCCCGTTCCGATACGAGACCGCACTCATGCGTGGAAATGAGGAGAAGACCCTACGGGGTATTGAGACCTGAGCCTCAGGATCACGATTCCGCCCCAGGATGGCTGCGTGGAAATGAGGAGAAGACCCTACGGGGTATTGAGAC
>JAGGYI010000321.1 GCA_021162655.1 Anaerolineae bacterium | reverse complement strand
GCCTTGCGCCAGCCGGCGCGCACCATCCCCAACACCGATGTAAACCCCTACGGGGCGAACTTTTTCCTCGCCCGTGAGGTGGAGCCCTGGAAGGTGGAGCGCACCCTGCAGATGGCCGCCGATGCCGGCATCGGCTGGGTGAAGCAGCACTTTCCCTGGGAGGATATCGAGCCCCGGCGCAAGGGCGAGTTCCTCGAGCCCACCACCAAGACGGATTCCTGGCTCAAGTACGACCGCATCGTCGAGGCCTGCGAGCGCTATGGCCTGGAGATCGTCGCCCGCCTCGACCGCCCACCCGATTGGACCCGCCAGGATAACACCTACAAACAGCGCCCTCCGGACGATTTCGCCGATTATGGCGATTTCGTCTATGCCTTTGTCAAGCACTATCAGGGGCGCATCCACTATATCCAGATCTGGAACGAGCCGAACATCTTTCCCGAATGGGGCAACCAGCCGGTGAACCCCGCCCAGTATGTGGAGCTGCTCAAGGTGGCCTATCGCCGGGCCAAGGAGGCGGATCCCAACGTCTATGTGCTCAGTGCGCCCCTGGCCTACACCCTCGGCCAGCCCCACCCCGAGCCGGGCAAGTGGATCTCGATGAGCGACCTGCAGTTCCTCGAAGAGATGTACAAGGCCGGCGCCAAGGATTATTTCGACATCCTCTCGGCCAACGCCTTTGGCATGGACCGCCCCCCCGAGGACCCACCGGACCCCGCCGTGCTCAACTTTCAGCGGGTGGTGCTCCAGCGGCGCATCATGGAGCGCTATGGCGACCGCGAGAAGGCCATCTGGTTCAACGAGTACGGCTGGAACGCCGCCCCCGCCTCCTTTCCTCCGGAGAAGCTCATCTGGGGGCGGGTGAGCGAGCAACAGCAGGCCGAGTACACCGTCCGCGGCATCGAGCTGGCCCGTCGCCAGTGGCCCTGGGCGGGGGTCTTTATGATCTGGTACTTTCGCCAGGTGGGCAACATCCCCCCTGAGCGGGCGGATTATTACTTTCGCATGGTGGACCCCGCCTTTGTTCCCCGGCCGCTCTATTTTGCCGTGCAGGATGCCACCCGCCGCCTGGGGGTGGCCCAGCCAGGCCTCCATCAGGAGACAAGCCCCGCCGTCAAGCGCTATGGCCGCTGGTGGAACGCCATCGACCGTCATGCCCTGGGCCGGGGCTACTTTTGGTCCGACGTCCCCGGGGCCAGCCTCACCCTCACCTTCGATGGAGTGGGGGTGGATCTCATCACCCGCAAGGGCCCGCGGGCTGGGCGGCTGCTCGTCTCGTTGGATGGGCGCAGCGTGCCCGGCCTGCCCACCAACGCCCAGGGCCAGAGCTACATCGATCTCTACAGCCCCTTTGCCCAGGAGCGGGTGCGCCTCTCCTTGGTGCGCCGCCTCCACCCGGGCGACCACGTCCTCCGCCTGACGGTGGCCGAGGCGCACCACCCGAACGCGACGGGGCGCATCTGCGCGCTGGACGCCTTTGAGGTGCTCGCCGAGGAGGAGCGGCCCTTCCCCCTGGTGCCGCTTTTGGCCGTCTTGCTGGGCCTGGCGCTGGATGGCTGGCTCCTCTGGCGCACCTGGCGGCGAGTGCGCTGGGCCCTGCGGGCGCCCTAGCCGTCCTTGCGTCAATAATTCCCCCCGCGGCCCTTTGCCCATTGACCAGCACCCCCCTTTTCTGCTATAATGATAATTGAAAATGAGAATGATTATCATTTTCATTTCCACCTATTGTTCCTTAACCCCTTTGGAGGGCACATGCCCGAATCCCCTTTCGATGAGGAGATCAGAGGCTTCCGCCTGACGCCCCAACGGCGAGCGATCCTGCGGGTCCTCCGCGAGGCCGCCGACCACCCCGACGCGACGTGGATCTATGAGCAGGTACGCAAGGAGTTGCCCCACATCAGTTTGGGCACGGTCTATCGCAACCTATCCCTGCTGGCCGAGGAGGGGCTCATCCGCGAGATCCCTCTGGGCCACCAGCCCAGCCGCTGGGATGGCCGCACGGATCCCCACGCCCATGCCATTTGCCAGCGCTGTGGCCGGGTGGTGGATGTGGAGCTCTGCCTGCCCCAGGAGGTGTTTACGCAGGTGGCCGAGAGCACGGGCTTTCGCCTTCTCGATGCGCGGGTTCTCTTTGAGGGGCTCTGCCCTGCCTGCCAGGCCCAAGAGAGGGAAGAAGGGGCCGCTGAGGATTGAAGGTCCCCTGGGAGGGGATATAATGAAAGAGGGCAATAGAGAGAAGTGAACGAACCATGAGCGGCACGAACCCCATCCAAGAGATCATCCGCACGGCCATCCAGCGAGAGATCGACGCCTACAACCTCTACCATTCCGCGGCGGCCAAGGCCGAGAGCCAGACGGCCAAGGGCCTGCTTGAGGAGCTGGCGGCCCAGGAAAAGGGCCACCGCGCCAAGCTCGAGGCCCTGCTCAAGGGAGAGGCTTTGGAGCGCCTCGGCGCGGCCCGGCAGAAAAAGGTGGAGGTGCCCCTGGAGGCTGATTCCAGCCTGTAGGATATCCTCATCGTCGCAGGCAAGCGCGAGAAGGCCAGCCACGACCTCTATGCGGCCCTGGCCCAGGTCACCGAGGACCCCGAGACGGTCCAGCTTTTTGAGTTCCTGGCCAATGAGGAGCTCACCCACAAGAATCGGGTTGAATCGCTCTATGAAGAGCTGGTTTACCAAGATAACTGAGCCAGCCGCGGGGTAGGTTCCCTCAAGGCGGCAAGAGAAAAAGAAGAGGAGTTTGCACGATGGCAAAATGGGAATGCATGGTCTGCGGCTATGTCTATGATCCAGAGGTGGGGGATCCCGATAGCGGCATCGAGCCCGGCACGCCCTTTGAGGAGCTGCCTGAGGATTGGGTCTGCCCCGAGTGTGGGGCCCCCAAGGACATGTTCGAAAAGCTGGCGGATTGAGGAGTCTCTCCTTCCCTTTTCTGAGGGCGGCCATCGCTTGAGATGGTCGCCCTCCTCGCCCAAGTGGGGCTTGGCCCCGCCCAGAGGATGGTTTGGAGGTCTGGAAAGATGCGGCTTGTCATCATTGGGGGCGGCGTCGCCGGGGTAACGGTGGCCCGCCTCGTGGCCGAGGCCGATCCTTCGGCTGAAGTGGTCATCTACTCTGCTGAGGAACTGCCCTACTATCCGCGCCCACGCCTCATCGAGTTTTTGGCGGGGCGCCTTGCTTTAGAGAGGCTGCCCCTCTATCCCCGTGAGTGGTACGAGGAGCGGGGCATCCGGCTGGAGCTGGGCCAGCGGGCCGCCGCCCTGGACCTGGCCGCCCAGCGAGTGCGCCTGGCCGATGGCCGTGAGGTGCCCTATGACCACCTGGTGCTGGCCATGGGGGCCCATAGCTGGGTGCCGCCCATCGGGGGAGTGGAGCGCGAGGGCGTCTATACCCTGCGCACCGTGGAGGATGCCCAGGCCATCCGTCGGGATGCCCAGGCAGCCAAGCGGGTGGTGGTGCTTGGTGGGGGGCTCCTCGGGCTAGATACCTCTGGCGCCCTGCGGGCCCTTGGCGTGGAGGTGCTCGTCATCGAGGCCCAGCCCTGGCTTCTTCCTCGCCAGCTAGACCGCGAGGGCGCGGCCGTGCTCGAAGCCATCCTCCAGCGGATGGGCATCCAGGTAATCACGGGCGAGCTCTGCACCCAGATGGAGGGACGGGGCCAGGTGGAGCGCTTGCGCTTAAAGAGCGGCCGCACCCTGGAGGCCGAGATGGTGGTCATCTCGGCGGGGGTGCGTTCGAACATCGCCCTGGCCAAGGAGGCGGGCCTGGCCTGCAACCGTGGCATAGTGGTCGACGAACACCTGCAGACGAGCCATCCCCAGGTCTACGCCGTGGGCGACGTCGCCGAGTTCGCCGGGCGCGTCTGGGCCATCATCCCGGCGGCTATCGCCCAGGGGCGGGCCTTGGGGGCCTGGCTCAGCGGGCAGGATGGCCGCTACGAGGGGATCGTCCCCTCGGCCACCCTCAAGGTGAGCGGGGTGGACCTCGCCTCCATCGGTGAGGTGAACCCCGAAGGGGAGGGGTTTGAGGAGCTGCGCCGCGCAGAGCCCGAGCGGGGCCTCTATCGCAAGCTCGTCCTCCGCGAGGGGCGCATCGTAGGGGCCATCCTCCTGGGCGATCGTTCCGAATTCGCCGCCGTCAGCCGGCTGATCAGCCAGGGGGTGGACGTCTCGGCGTATGGTGAAAAGTTATTAGAAGATGGGGCCCTTGCTGAGCTGGCCCGTGGCTGAGGCCGCAGCGGGGTTGGAGGCAAAAGAGGAGGTGCCGATGAAAAAAGAAGAGATCGTTGAACTGTTGCGCAAGGATATGCGCGGGGAACATCAGGCGATCATCCAATATCTCTACCATGCCTATGCCATGGGCGAGGGAGAGATCGCCTGCGAGGTGGAGGCCATCGCCCGCGACGAGATGCGCCATCTGGATTGGCTGGCCGACGCCATCATGGAGCTGGGGGGCGAGCCCACCATGGAGCGCGACGAGCCGGATTTCTCCCTGGGCACGGTGGCCGAGAATCTGCAAAAGAACGCCGAGCTAGAGCAGGTGGCGGTGGAGCAGTATCGGGTGCACATCGAGGCCATCGATGATCCCAAGATCCGCCGCCTGTTGGCGCGCATCCTCCACGACGAGCTGGCCCACAAGGAGCAGTTCCTCGACCTGGCCAAGGAGGCTGCCGAGGAGGCCGAGGCGGCTGCCGAGGGCGAGGGTGCGGTCCCAGCGGCCCCGCCAGAGCGCCTGGTGGAGATCCTCAACCAGGGCATCCGCCACGAGTACACCGTCATCCTGCAGTATCTCTACCATTCTTTCGTCGCGGAAGATAAAGAGCTCTTTGAGGAGCTGCAGAACACGGCCATCAACGAGATGCAGCACATGGGCTGGCTGGCCGAGGCCCTGGCCAGCCGTGGCGGCAAGCCCGAGATGAGCCACACGGAGCTTTTCCTCAGCCACGATGCGCAGGAGAACCTCCAGGCGGATATCGCCGTCGAGCAGGAGGTGACGCGAGATTATACCGAGCAGCTCGGCGAGCTGGACGATGAGAAGCTGAAAAAGCTCATCGCCCGCATTCGCGATCACGAGATCTATCATGACGCCGTCTTCAAGTACCTCCTCGAGGAGGTGCGCGAGGAGGCCAAGCCAGGGGAGGAGGCTCCTCAGGAGGAGGAACCCCAGGCCGAGGAGCCAGAGGAAAAGAGCCCGCCGACGATCCCCACGGTGGGCAGTTTGAAGGAATAGCTAGAAGGACCCTCAGGGAAAGGTTAGGAGGATAGACGATGGGTGATTATCTTTTGCGCGACGCGGCCCCCTTTGATGAAAAGATGTGGGCCAAGATCGATGAGCTGGTGGTGAACGTGGCGAAAAAGCTTCTTGTGGGTCGCCGCTTTCTCGAGCTGGTGGGCCCGCTGGGCATGGGCGTTGAGGTGGTGCCCAGGTTCGGCTTCACCCGAGAGGGGGGCGCCTATGTCGCCGCGGAAAAGGCCGAATATCTCCCCTTGACGGAGCTGGCGGCCGAGTTCCTCCTCAAGGCCAGGCACCTGGCCATGGCGGGGAGCTCGCCCTTGGGGCCGGATCTGGGCGCGGTGGCCATCGCCACGGGCGAGCTGGCCCAGGCCGAGGACAAGCTGGTCATCGGTGGGCTGCTTGCGGGAGCGGGCAGCTCGGCCCCCTTGGGGGACTGGGACACCCTCGGTGGCCCCTTTAAGGCGGTGGCGGCGGCCATCGCCAAGCTGCGCGGGGCAGGCTTTACCGGCCCCTATGCCGCGGTGATGAGCCCCGAGATGTATGCCCGCCTGGCTGGCCTCATGCAGCACGGCCGCCGCGAGGTTGAGATGGTCGAACGCCTACTGGGGGCGGGGCTCTTCCAGAGCACCGTCGTGCCCGTTGGTCAGGTGCTCCTCCTCAGCCCGCAGGATTGGAACGTCGATTTGGTGGTGGGGCAGGATATCATCACCGCCTATGTGGGCAATGAAGGGCTAGACCATCGCTTCCGCATCTTTGAGACGCTGACCCTGCGCATCAAGCGCCCTGAGGCCATCTGCCTACTCAAATAGCGTTCGCTGGGCCCCCTTTCAGAGGAGGCCTGAGAAATAAAAGGGTCCCGTGTCGGCAGCAGAGTTTTCACACCGAGGCTATGCCTTTATCGACGTGCTCCAGCCCTGCGTGAGCTTTAACCGAGCGATGGGTTATGACTGGTACCGCAAAAGGGTGTATAAATTAGAGGACATGGGGCGCGATCCTTCCGATCGGCTGGCTGCCCTGGAGAGGGCTTGGGAGTATCCCGGCGGTGGGCGCATCCCCACGGGCATCTTTTACCGCACCGAGGAGGTGCCTGCCTACGAAGAACAGCTCCCCGCCTTGCGGGCGGGGCCCCTGCCCAGCCAGCCATTGCACGTGCGCCCGGTGGAGGAGTATCGCCAGCTTGTGGAGGAATTCATCTAACGAGGGGAGGTGGAGGTATGGCCGTCACCGTCTATACAACGCCGACTTGTCCCTTTTGCCAGCAGGTTAAAATGTACCTCGCCCAACGCGGGGTGCCCTTTCGGGAGGTGG
>JAGGYI010000292.1 GCA_021162655.1 Anaerolineae bacterium | reverse complement strand
CGCGCGCGATCACCATCTCTTTGGCCCCTCCGCCTCCTCCTTTCCCCTCAGTGGGATATTCGAGGTTATGACGATCCACGGAAAGGACCAGTGAAGTTGCCGTAGATACCCCCAATCCTCTCTGCCTGTAAAAAGCTTGGACGATATCCTGACCTGCCTCGCCCACAAGAGTCTCAACGGCCAGATCTACCAACTGCAAGGAGAGCTCTGCCGGCACACCGTGCCCCTGATGATCACGGACAACGATCTTGAAAGTGACCTTTTCCCTGGGCTTATAATCCCCTTGGCGATCAGGAGTGATGGTAACCTGAAGCTCCTTTTGCTCTGTAGAAACAGGCAAAAGTGCATATCCCACTTTGAACCCTGGCAGCCCTCCATCTTGCATCCCTTTGACAAGCACAACAGAGACATACACATTGGGAGCATACTCTGGCTTGATAGGCAAAACGAGCTGCTCACTATTTCCATTGAGCTCGAGCACCTGATACTCCAAGACCCCTCCCCGCTCTATCGTCACCAATGCCCGTACTGGCCCCTGATAAGGAGAGGGAACTAGGATGTGCGCGCGCTCCCCTGGACGGTAACTTTTCTTATCCGCAACCAACTCTAGGCGGTCATCGTTCCACCGTCCCCAATTAATAAACCTTTCGCCACTGACCCACAGGTAAAGCGCACTTGAGACTTGGTTCCCCCGCGAATCCTGACCTGAAGCAACAACTCGATAAACGCCACCTACTGGGGGAATAAAACGCATCGATGCCTCTCCCCGTTCGTCCGTGTGCACCGTGCGAGTGACCACTGCGGTATCACGCACCTTGTTCCGCCAATAGAAACGCCCATCATCGGCCTGTTCTTTAACACTATACCATTCGCGACGATAGACGATGACCTGGACTTCCTGAGAAGGTCGGCGCTCTCCATATATATCCACCGTCAGCGCCCGAATGAAGAGCTCTTTATTCGCTGTTCCTACATAGCGGTCAGCAGCCAGGCCAATGTAAAACTCGCCTCGATGGACGATCGCCGCCTTTCTAGCGCTGACCTCTTGATAATTCAAATCGGTGACGGAAACTTCCACAACATAACGCTGGCTTTGTTTGAGCCCTTCCAGGTCAAGCGGCAGAGAGAAATGCATCCGCCCCTGAGCGTCCGTCTCCCCTCGTCCTTCGGCAACAACTTCACCAAAAGGAGGCAAGGGCCGAGGACGAATGCTGTAATCGTAATCCGTAAAGCTATAATGCCCCCCACTCTGCCAGCGATCAAAGAAATATGGTTTGCGCAACACCCGCCAACGGACAGGGGCATGAGCCACTGGTCCTCCGAAGAAATAGCTTGCTTCAGCCTGCACGCGAAGCACATCACCACTGATGTAATCCTCTTTATCAAGAGCAACCTGCACTTGGAACTCTGGCTTACGATACTCAGCCACCTGAAATTCAAAGCTCTGAGCCTGCTCCTCGTAAACAACAAGAAGCTGGTAATAGCCCAAGGGAGCATCCTCGGCCAATTGGAATTCACCATGCACGGTCCCTAGCTCGTTCAAAGGAAGCTCCGCCTGCCAAAACTTACGCCCTTGACTGTCTGAGACGGTCACCCGGACAAGGCTTCCCTTAGGGGGCAACTCATACTGAGCATCCTGGTCAAGCCGCACGATGCCCTTAAAATGCACCACCTGCCCTGGCCGATAAATCCGCCGATCAGTATAAAAGTACAAACGGTACTTTGTTTGTACCGGCTCCATCTGAAAACCAAAATCCCAAGGAGCAATTCCATCACTCCAATGCCGCAGCACGGCCCCTACTCCGCTGCCTCCCCGAGCTAAAACAATAAGGGGAGCCCATGGCTCTTGCACAGAGAAGTTCGCTCGCGCCACCCCTTTGCTATCGGTCTCAACCAAAGCCACTTGGCGCCCCTTGGCGTTGTAGATCGCAAGCTGCACACCCTGCAATGGTTGACCATCTTGCAGATCCGTAGCCCAGATGAGTGCTCCGGAAGGGGTGCTTTTCAAAGTCAAGTTCATTGGCGAAACAACAAGAACATGTCGTTGAGGCCGCTTGACTCCTGGAGAGGACAACTCAAGATAGTAAAGCCCCGAGGGTATCCTCTGCCCCTCGCGAGTGCTCAGCGTCACAGAGAATACCTCTGTCGTATTCAGAGGAGCAGAAACGGGATAAACCCAACGTCGCACAAGTTCTGCCTCATCTCCTCGATAACGATCCCAGAGCCGCCAACCCTTTTCCTTGTTCAAAGCGACAAAGTCCTTTTCAGAGAGCCGATAGAGGGAAAGACGAACCTGCGAGACATTCCTATAGCGCACATACACTGTTGGGTCGCTGTAGGCGTTGTACATCCCCAGAGGACCCGGCACATCCAAGTAAACCAAAGGTTCGTAGGCCCGGGTACGAAAGCGCACTGTAATTCCTTCTACTAAAGCACGTCCATAGCGCCCCTTGACCTTGGAGTTCAGACTAAAAGAGTACTCGGTCGAAGGTTTGAAGGAAGCGGATATCCTTACAACAGTGCCCTCCCCCTTCCAATCCTGCCAGTAAACATGCACCTTTGCAGTGGGGGTAATGGTAAAACCATCGAGCAAAGTCTCTTTGTCGATCGGACAGGAAAAGGTGATCTGAATGTCCTCTGAAACCGCAATATCGGCACCATTTTGGGGATAAACATCGACCACCCGTGGCAACTCGGCCACCTGGAAGCGCCACCGATGGGTCTGAGCGATCGTCGCCTTTCCCGAGGAAACGAGAGCTCCCGCTTTGAGCATGATTGTGTAATTCCCCCCTCGCTTTAGCGAGCGAGAAGGCGTAAAGACCAACACCCGCCCTTTTTCTTCCCAGGCAAACTGCCCAGGAACGGGCTTTCCCCCCTCATCCAAAAGGGAAAAGCGGGCTTGGGTAGCTTGTCTCTCCATCGCCTGGTTAAAGGTTAGGCGGAGCATTGGTCTGGGAGACACGAATCGGCTTCCATCTGCCGGCTGTACTGAGAGCACCTTGGGCGGCTCAGTTACAAAGCTCCAAACATAATCTTGTTCAAGTATGCCTCCCGTTGTATCTCGAAGGCCCGCAGCGATTTTGACAGTATATTCCGTCCCCGGCGATAGAGGCCGCGCCGGTTTAAAGACATATAGCGCCGTGTTTAGCCATTCCCCCTCACCCGGTATGAAAGGAGAGATCTCCAAAGGATCGAGGAGCTCATGCTTCTCTCCGAGGCCCACCAAAGGGACAACAGGACGATTGAAAACCACTCGGATGGCGCTAGTTGGCTTAACATCTCGACTTCCCGGCTCAGGGAAAACATTGGCTACCTCTAAATAACCTACCACGCGGAACCGACGCACAATAGGCCTAGTCAGAGACAGCCCTTTGGCGCTCTTGGCGGAAGTGTCAATCCTCACTTTATAAAGAGTATCCCGTTGGAAACCCTGCTCAGCGCGAAAGCGCAAGACACTCGGGCCCTCCCATGTGAATACTCCCTCTACATGAGGGGCCAACTGAAAAGCCTTTTCCACCGAGGCCTTGTCCATCGGTTGATCAAACCGAAAGACAATAGCTCCATCAGGAGCAAGCTCTTCGCCCTCCTCGGGAACGAAGGAGAGCAAACGAGGAGGCTGAGGAGGGAGAGGGGTTCGCGATGGAGTGGGAGAAGGCCTCGGAGTCACGGAAGGAACTGATAGAGTGGGAACCGCCGTAGGAGTTGGCACAACCTGGCAGGCAGCCAACAATACAACAAGAAGGGAAAAGGCCAAACCAAGCGTCAAAATGCGCAGGGGCTTCACGGGTATCTATCTCCTTTCTGAATCCTCAGAGGGATGAACTACTATACGGACGGGAGCACTCACTATAGAGTTCCCTCGCTCATCTATAGCTTGCAAAGAGAAAAGGTGCTCGCCAGGAGCAAGCTGCCAAAAATAGCGATAGGGTGGAGCCAGCCAAACATGCTCCTGGATACCATCCACCAAGAGGACGAGACGCCGCACTCGAAGAGCAGGATCACAAAAAGCAACCACCTCAAGCTTTTGCAATTCCCAAGGCACCTCTCTGGAGAGAGCAAAAGAGCTATGCGAATCAGGAGCGAGAAGACGAAGGCCTCTCTCCTCTGAGGGAGCTTGCTCCCCAGTAAAGGTGTTCCTTTCTACTGCTTGCTGGCCAAGCCTTTCTGGCAAAGCCAACCCTCTCTCCTCCGCCCAAGGAAGGAGCTCCGGAGGCCATATGGTCACCCGCCGAAGCACTCGCCACTCGGGAGGGCATTCTTTGGTGGCCAGTTCGCCCGTACGCACATCAAAGCTTAAGAAACGATGCATTGTGCAACGAGCGCGGGGGAGGTTTTCGCGCAAAAAAAGCTCCTCGCGACGATGCGGACAAGCTTCATTAGGCAAGAGCCCCGATTCTACACATACTGTTGCCCTCACCAAACCAGGAGGTTGAGCAAAACCCGCTGGCGGAACTGGATGGGCACTACGCATCACCGCATTCCAAATAGGAGCTGCCCCACTGATTCCCGAAACCCGTTCCATGGGAGAATTGTCTGCATTCCCTACCCACACCCCTACAGCTAACTCCGAACTATACCCTACAGTCCAATTATCGCGCCAATCAGTCGTCGTTCCTGTTTTGGCTGCCGCAGGGAAGGGAAGCTCAAGCATATTCCCCTCCCCAAAAGCAGGGAAGCGAGCCTCCCTATCCGCAAGGATATCCGTAATCAGATAAGCGATCCGAGGACCCAGAGCTCGCTGCCGCACCGGGGTATACTGGTAGAGAACTCGCCCCTCTGCGTCCTCAATTCGCTCAATGCAATACGGCGCCACTCGCCACCCAGAATTGGCAAAAGCAGCGTAAGCCGCGGTCAGCTGAAGCAGCTGAACTTCTCCTCCTCCCAAAGTAAGAGCAAGCCCATACTTCTCGGAGTGGCTCAGAGTTGTGATCCCCAAGCGCCGAGCCATTGCAAGTAGCGCGTCAAGGCCTATGCGATCCAACAACTTGACGGCTACCACGTTATAAGAGCAAGCCAGCGCTTGGCGCAAAGAAACAGGCCCATGATACTGG
>JAGGYI010000262.1 GCA_021162655.1 Anaerolineae bacterium | reverse complement strand
CTCGCGACAACCGGAATTTGGACCCTGCTACTTATAACATAGTTGGGGGGCATCAAAGCTTCTATTGGGATCAGCTTGAGCCTACCGAGGGAAACTATCAATGGCACTATATTGATGGTTTCTTGGCCGCGCAGGCGGCCAAGGGCAAACGCGCTGCCTTTGGCATCATTACCTTCAATGGGCGAGCAAACGAGGGCAATGCACAGGATCCTCCCATTCGCGTGCCTGACTTTGTTTTCGCTGCTGGGGCCAAGAAAGTGAATTGTGGTGGCTTTGAAATCCCTCGTTATTGGGACCGCATCTATAGGCAAAAGTACGAGAACTTTATTGCCGCTTTGGCGGCACGTTATGATGGTGATCCGCGAATCGAGTTTATCCAGATCGGCGTTGGCAAATTTGGCGAAACTCAACCCTGTGATGACATTGATAACAACTGTGTCAAAGCTGCTCTGGAGGAAGATGGCCTGACAGAGTGGTCTTGGCCCTCTATTGTGAACGATATCGTCGATATATACACCAGGCATTTTCAACACACTCGGCTGCTTCTGCCCAATGCTCCACGGTTTATGAATGAGTGCGATCGCCGGGAATTTACCGATTATGCGATCTCCAGTGGGGTGGGGCTTTTCCCGGCAGGGCTCTATGCCATTCAGGAATGGGTGGACCTTCGCACCAAGCCAGGATGGGATGGGTGCGGCAAGTATGACCGCATCCTTGACCAGGCCGAGGAGGCGGACAATATCAACCCATGGGTGCCAGTGGCCTTTGAAATGTACCACTATATGACTCCCGACTCGACCACCTTTTATTGGGCCGTCTTGGCCGGGCTGAGCCGCCGGGCTGACTATATCACTGCGGAGCGTTCGGTGCTCTATGTTGGTGAGCCTGATGATCCCGAAGTGACGCCCATCGCAGAGAATATTGCCATCATGGGCTGGGCTGCTCAATATATGGGGAAGCACATTGAAGAGACCCCCAGCGTCTGGGTGGCCTTACGCGAGGCGGGCTATGCGGATAACTTTTATCCGCAAAAGGGCAACTATAGCTGGTGGCTTTATCAGGATGATTCCATCCCCAACGGGCGCACTGTGCCGACGACCTATCGTTCCAAGCCTGAACTGGTTCATCCCTCCGATTATGCTTATTATGGTGATTCCTGCGTGCGCTCGACGATAGAGACGAGTCAGTATTTCCTTGGTCCCTCTCGGGAGGGATGGATCTGTCGGCGGACGGATCAAGCCTCGGGTAACCGCTACATGTGGTTCAGGATCAATGACCATTACATCTATGGCGGTCCCGTGGAGGCGACCATCACCGTGACCTATTTCGACCGTGGGACCGATACCTGGCAGCTGCAGTATGATGCTCTGGGCAACGCTTACAAGGTGGCGGGAACGATCGTCAAGACGAATACAAACACCTGGAAGCAGGCTGTCTTTCATGTTACGGATGCCTGGTTTGGCAATATGGAGTTGGGCGGTGCAGACTTTCGCATCGATTGTATGGGTGATGGCAACGAGTACATCCATATGGTGGATGTGCGCAAAGAAGGTCAGGGGGTTACTCCTACTCCTACAAATACATTGAACCCCAGCATCACGCCAACAGAGACAGCCACTCCCTCAGCGACGCCGACGGCTTCGATCACCCCGACGCCCAGCAACACCCCTGCGGTGACCCCGACGCCCGTGGTTGTCCAGTTGCCCTGTGGCAAGGACACAATGATTTCGGGTTGGTATCCTAGTGAAAACTTTGGGCTCGATCATCGAGTAAAGGTCCGGAAGATTGCTTACCGCTCTTTGTTGTATTTTGACACTTCTTCTATTCCTACGAACGCGGTGGTGAGTAGGGCTACTTTACACCTCTATTTGGATTGGTACGAGCATATGATGAACCTTTCCCCCAATGTAAGCATCTTCAAGGTGCTTCAGGATTGGGAGGAGATGGAAGCAAACTGGACGCACCGCACGACAAGCCTCTCCTGGGGGGCTGCGGGTTGCGATAGCAGCTCTGACCGCTCGATGACGGCCTCTGGGGTGGCAACCATTACAGAGGTGAATTCTTGGTATCAGTGGGATATCACTTCGCTAGTGCAGGATTGGGTTTCCCATCCATGGGAAAACAAGGGGATGATCCTTATCTCTGATTCAGGGCGTGAGTTGCGTTTCTACTCTTCTAATTACTCGTCGCAAAGGCCCTATCTCCAGATCGAATATATTGTGAGTGGCGAGCCTGTCCCAACGATAACGCCTACGCTCAGCCCTACTCCCGGGAGTACACCTTCGGTGGAACCTACGCCCGGGATCGTCGAGATTCGTAATGCAAGCCAAGATGCCTATATTGATTTTGGAGATCCCACGGGGACACATGAGAATCTTGGGTTGCGCGTCTATGGCTTTGGCTACAAACGCTCTTTGCTAGATTTTGACATCAGTGCCATCCCCCCTGGAGCAGAGATTGTCTCCGCCACGTTGCGTTTGACGGCCTCGACCTACGACGATGGTCGCACGGAGCGTCCCCTCAATGTGGGGGTCTACCGGGTTAACCGCCCTTGGCTGGCCAGCCAGGTGACCTGGCAATCAGCAGCGGACAGCGTTCCTTGGGGGTCCTCCGGTTGTGATAGCATTCCAGCGGATCGAGAGGCAAGCCCCGCTAGTGTGACGCGCGTGCAAGAGATCTCTACTGGTACGCATCCTTGGCAACGGGTGACCTATGAATGGGACGTGACTTCCATCGTTCAGGCATGGGTGAATAACCCCAGTGCCAAGGCAGGGCTCATCCTCATCTCGCAGGATGAGATGTATCGTGATATTGGCTTTTACGATTCGGCCTTTATGGGCGAGGCGGGGCGCGATCTGCACCCGGTGCTCTTTGTGCAGTGGCGGCTCCCTCAGGCAACGGCTACTCCCACGCCCACTCTGACTCCGACGCTCTCTCCCTCGGCGGGGACGATCAGTGGCATGGTTTTTGATGACGAGAATGCGAACAGTATCCACGAGGGGGGCGAACTCGGTCTCTCAGGGGTGGTGGTACAGCTTAAATCGGGGGCCGTCGTCGTGCAGACCCAGAGTACGGATAGCGCAGGGAACTATACCTTTGTAGGTGTGCCCGCGGGGACTTATATGGTGCAGGTGGTTGTGCCGGCGGGTTATGTAGCGACGACTCAGAACCCTCGAGGCGTGGTGCTTTCTGCTGGCCAAGTGCTGACGAATGTCG
>JAGGYI010000031.1 GCA_021162655.1 Anaerolineae bacterium | reverse complement strand
TCCCTGCCCAGTGAAGCCTTTTTAGACCCTACCCGCTGGCTAGACCGCTTTGGCCGCGAGTCAGGAGGGTGGGTAAGCCAAGACCGCTACCCTCGCTCCGTAGCCGACGCAGATGGCGATGGCCTGGCAGATGTAGTGGGCTTTGGCTACTACGGAGTGTATGTCTCCACATCAACCTCCCATAGCTTCCGCTCTCCTTCAAGATGGACGACAATGTTCACCATTTCCCGTGGCAATTGGAAAAGCCAAGACCGCTACCCTCGCCTGCTCGCTGACGTAAATGGGGATGGCAAAGCCGATATCGTCGGCTTTGGCTACTATGGGGTTTACGTCTCCCTTTCCACCGGCCACAGCTTTACCACCCCAAAACGCTGGATCAAACAATTCTGCATCTCCCGTGGAAACTGGAAAAGTCAAGACCTCTATCCCCGCCTGCTCGCCGATGTGAATGGGGATGGCAAAGCCGATATCGTCGGCTTTGGCTACTATGGGGTCTATGTCTCCCTCTTCACCGGCCACAGCTTTACCACCCCAAAACGCTGGATTAAACAATTCTGCATCTCCCGTGGAAACTGGAAAAGCCAGAATCTCTATCCCCGCCTGCTCGCCGACGTAAATGGAGATGGCAAAGCCGATATCGTCGGCTTTGGCTACTATGGGGTCTATGTCTCCCTCTCCACTGGGTATAGCTTTACCACCCCTCAGCGATGGACAAAAGAATTCTCCCCCGTCTCTGGGATTTGGCAGAGCCAAGATCAAACCCCCCGCTTCGTCGCGGATGTCAACGGAGACCTGCAAGCCGATCTCGTGGGGTTTGCCCAAGATCAAGTCTATGTCGCTCTAAGCCAAGGGAGCAGTTTCGCCAACCATAAGTCAGCCCTGCAAGACGCCTTCTGTCCCTCTTCGGGCTGGACGAGCATGGACGCTTTCCCCAGAACCCTCGGAGACGTAGACGGGGACCAGCAAGCAGATATCGTCGGATTTGCCTCCGATGGTACCTACGTCTCCCTTGCAGACTGGTAAGGCGGAGCAGATGGCATCTCTATCGATTGTCGCAACGCATTCCACACGTATCGTTTGGACCCTTGTCCTCTGCACCTCCCTAGCCCTTTTGGGAGATGCCACCCTATACGCCGTTCTGCCCTCGCAATATGCAAGGGTGGGCATCACCGTGTTGCAGGTAGGCTGGCTCCTCAGCATCAACCGCCTGGCTCGCATCCCTTTGAACCTTGTAAGTGGCTGGCTCGCCAATCACCTGGGAGCCAAAAAGCCCTATTGGGTAGGGCTCTTCCTTGGAGCACTCTCTACCACAGGGTATGGGCTCGTCAGAGGATTCTGGCCCCTCCTCTTTTTGCGAGTCGGCTGGGGAATCGCCTGGGCCCTCCTCGCCGTGGCGGCCTATAGCCTCGTGCTCGACGTAAGCCAGGAGGAAAACCGTGGCCGGTTGATGGGAACCTATGCCACTTTTTCCTACTTGGGAGGGGCGCTGGGCTCCATTCTGGGAGGAGCATTGGTGGATTCCCTGGGCTTCCCAGGAGCTATGCGCATCCTAGGCGCCCTCACTTTTCTCGCATGCCTCTTTGCCCTAACTCTTCCCTCCTCTCCTTCCGTGCGGGTAGAACCCATGCCCCTTCATCGAAAGCTGCAAAGCTTCAGGCAGAGTTTCCAGCTCAACACCTCCTCTTGGCTCATCGTCCTTTTGAACTTTGGGCACCGCTTTTTCTTTGCGGGGATCTTTTACTCGACCTTTGGCCTTTACCTTCAAAGGACCATCGGCGATCGACTTTCCCTCGGAGGGCGAATCTGGGGCATCGCTTCCTTGACGGCCACCCTCCTTTTCCTCAGAAACGTCATCACCGTGTTAACTGGCCCTTCCCTCGGCTACATCAGCGATCGGCTGCGGAGCCGGAGCTCCATTCTGATCCTCGGGGAGATCCTGGGGATTACCGCACTCATCACCCTAGGGGCCACTTCCTCTCTCTGGGGCCTCGGCTTGGGCGTCCTAACCGCCGCCATGGCCTATGGAATCATTCCCCCCATGCTGCTTGCCTGGATAGGCGATCTCAGCGATGCCGGCAAACGCGGAGGCTTGGTAGGAAGCTACCAGACAATGGGAGACCTGGGTTCTGGTCTGGGACCATTGGTAGCCTATGCTCTGACGAACAAGCTCGGCATCTCAAACGTCTACCTCATTAGCGGCGTAGCCCTCGTGCTGAGCATTCCCCTCATCCTCCTAGCAAAAAAACAGGGGGCAGAGAGAAACTCTCCACCCCCCTTGGATTCTCCCCCAAGCCCCTAGCTTTCGTGCCGCTCCAAGAGCTCCTTGGACACTTTGACTTCGGTAAGCTCCTCTTCCTGCTCAGCAGCCTCTATTTCGTCAGCAAATTCAGGGTATAGCTTGCGCATGCAATCCGGGCAGATGCTATGGGTAAAGTCAGCCTCCGAGTGCTCGCTGATATACTGCTCCACCTGCTGCCAATACCCATCGTCTGTCCGAATCCGCTTGCAAACGCTACAGATAGGCAAAAGCCCACTGAGCTTCTTGACCTCTGCAAGGGCTTCTTGGAGTTCTTTGATAAGCCTCTCCTTTTCCTCCTCCGCACGGCGCTTTTCCTCTGCCAGACGCCGCTGCTGCAACACTTTTTCTATCACCGTGGGGAGAAGCTGGAGATATCCTCCATCCGTATCCTTGACGAGGTAATCGCTCGCCCCCAGCTTCATCGCCTTGACGGCGATCTGCTCACTCCCACTCCCTGTGATCATCACCACGGGCAAAAGCTCATCCTCTTCCTTGAGCACCTGGATGACCTGCAAGCCATCACGGCCAGGCATGTTATGGTCCACGAGAACTATATCATAGTTCCCTTGGCGATACATCTCCAAGCCCTCATTGCCATCGTGGGCAATATCCACCTTGTACCCAAGCCGCCCCAGGCGCTTTTGAAAGAGGCGCGCCAGGCCCGCATCATCCTCCATGTAGAGGATGCGAATCGCTTTGTTCTCTTCCATCTTATTCCCCCCCATCTGGAATAGTGACAATGGACAAAAAGAGCCCCAGTTTGCGAATCGCGTCCGAAAACTGATTATAATCGACAGGCTTGGTGACGTACACATTGCAACCCAGATCGTAGCACCTGGCAACTTCGCGGGGATCATCAGTCGTCGTCAGGATCACCACGGGAACATTCTTTGTAAGCGCGTTGGCCCGCATCCGCTTCAGCACCTGATACCCATCCAACACAGGGAGGTTCAGATCAAGCAACACAAGCAGGGGACGGCTATAGGGTCCCTCGCGATAGGCCCCCTCGTGGAAGAGATAATCCACCGCCTGTTGCCCATCGCTCACAGTGATGATCTCGTTCGTGATGTTTGCCCGCCGCAAGTTCTTCTCAATCAAGCGTGCATGCCCCGGATCGTCCTCTACCAGCAAAATGGCCACCTCTTTGGCTCCAACCATGCTAATTCTCCTCCGCGAGATTATTGGGAACGGTGAAAAAGAAGGTCGTTCCCTCCCCCAATGTGGACTCAAACCAGATCCTCCCCCCATGGCGGCGGAGCAGCGTCTTTACATAGGCCAAGCCCATCCCCTCGCCAGGAACGTCCTGGGCTCCCGCACGCCGAAAGAGGGCGAAAACCTTATCTGCATCCTCCTCTGCGATGCCTCGACCATTATCACGTACCCAAAAGAGGGTTTCCTCCCCGCTGCGCTTTCCTCCTATCTCGATTCTCCCTGGCCTATCGGGGACCAAGTACTTGACCGCATTGCTGAGGAGGTTATTCATCACCATCTCCATAGAGGTGCGATCAGCCACCACCTGAGGGAGAGGCAACACTTTGACCTGTGCCTTTCGCTCTTCCAGCTGATGGGCCAGGCTCTCGAGGATCTCTTCGACGATCTCGTGCATATCGATCGTCTCGAACACCAGCTCTCGGCGCCCCAATCGCGAGAGCCGCAACACGGCGCTGATGAATTTATCCATGCGGTCCACCGAGGATTCGATAAAGCCCAGCGCCTCGGGGATATCCTCCTCAAAGGCCAACCGTGCCGTCTCCTGCTTTTCCTCAGGAAGCTCACCCAAGCCAAGCTGCACGGCTGGTTGAATCTCCTCCAAGGCAGCTCGAAGCTCAGCCGCAAAACCCTTTAGGTTCACCAGAGGCGCCCGCAGATCATGGGAGACGATGTAAGCAAAGTCGCGGATCTCTTTGTTCGCCTGCTCCAACTCGATGGCATAGCGCTCCAACTTGCGGCTCGCCTCTTTGACGCTGGTGATATCGGTCAACACACCCCGCAATCCCTCAAACTTTTGCCCCTCGAAAACCGGTTTAGCAAAAGTACGCACCCAATGAACGCGCCCAGCCTTGTCTATCACCCGAAACTCGGCAGGAGTGATCTTGCTTTGGGCCGCACGCTGCAGAGCCCGGAGCAGCCGCTCGCGATCCTCGTGGTAGATAAAATCTATCATCGGGCGCCCAACGACCTCGTCGGGGGCGTACCCCAATGCATGAACCGCCGGGCTCATATAGAGCACCTTGCCCTCTTGATCGACAGAATAGACGATATCATTGATCTCCTCAACTAGCTCCCGGTACTTGCGCTCCGACTCGGCCAAAGCCCGCTCGGCCCGCCTCCGCTCCGTGATATCCTGGCCAGAGCTCAAAGTCCCAACGATCCTCCCGACGTCGTCCCTGAGCACGCTATTGTACCAGGCGAAGAGCCTTTCCTCTCCATCTTTGGTGAGGATGGGGTTCTCAAAATAACGGACCGGCTCGATCTCTCCTCGCATGAGGGCATCAAAGGTCTGGCGTACCTCTTGGCGCACCCTCTCGGGGACAAAGTGGGCAAACCAATCCTTCCCGAGGATCTCTTTCTCCGAATACCCCAAAAGCTCGCACCCTCTACGGTTAATCAAGGTCACTCGGCCATCGGGATCCAAGGCCACCATAGCCACAGCGGCCACATCCAGGTACTGCTGGGCCCGGTCGCGCTCCCTGCGGAGGGCCTCTTCCGCCAGCTTGCGTGCGGTGATGTTGCGCGTGGCCCCCACGATGCGCACCACCCTGCCCTCTTTTTCATCCCAGATGGGCTGGCCATAATCACGGACCCAGACGACACGCCCATCTTTGGTGACCATGCGAAACTCGGCCGTAGCAGGCTCGCCGGCCAGAAGGGCCTCCGCCTTGCGTTCGGCAATGTGCATATCCTCTGGATGGATGAGAAGGCGCCAGGTCTGCTTGTTCACCTCTTCCACAGTGTAGCCACTGATGCGGGTAAAAGCGTCCGTCATCCACTCGAGCTCCATGCTGCCATCGGGATTGACCTTGAAAGAATAGGCCCAGTCAGAGACCAACTCGGAGATCAGGCGATACCGCTCCTCAGATTGGGCCAGAGCCTGCTCGGTCTCCTTCTGCTGAGTAATATCCTCGGCAACTCCCAGCACATAGCCCGGCCGCCCATCCAAGGCAAAGGGCACCTTGACGACATGGAGCCAATGGATTGTACCATCCC
>JAGGYI010000290.1 GCA_021162655.1 Anaerolineae bacterium | reverse complement strand
CCCACACAAACTTTAGATGAGGATTTACTTCCTTTCGAGGGGCCGTGTGAGGAAGCGGATTCTTCTCCAGGAACCCTCGATGCCTTTAAAGAAAGCAAAGCCGAATGGGGGGAAGAGGGCAATGGTGCCTCACTCTTTATACCTCCTTGGGACATAGAGTCTCAAGTCCCTATCCTGTCAGAAGGGGGCACAGCGCACCCTTTTGCGATACCCCATAAAGGGATGAAACCCTCTCTCGACGAGAGGGAGGATGGACCTGTCACTGATGGTATACCTCCTGGGTCTACAAAAGAGGATAGCAAAGGAGAACCCTCAGAGTTCTCTGATCCATCTCAAACGGCAAACGCTCTTCGTGGAGACTTGAAGGACGCAGCGCATTCCCAGCGCAAATCCGGTCCTTTAAGAGTCAATCCAAGTGGCAATGTAAACGACACGGAGGAAACCGCCTTGAAAAAAGAGGAAACCATTTCTACCTCACCGAAGGGACATTGGCTTCGAGACGGCATCATGTTCCTGATGCTAGGGATCGCTCTATTGGGTTCTCTCCTGTTGATTCTTCTCGCAGGAAACGCCTCTCATGCGGCCCGATTGCGGGAAGCCCTTGGCGTAGCCACGGATACACCTACAATAACGCCAACGCCCACTTGGACGAGTACGCCCACTCAAACGCACACTCCTTCGAGTACATTCACTCCCACTCCTAGTCCCACTCCCTCTTGCACTCCCACAATCCCTCCCAGCCCGACTGCCACTCCCGCGTGGATTACTGCCAAGTATCTCCCTCTACCTCTAAACGAGAAGTGGATTGAGGTCGATCTCAGCACGCAGACCCTGCGGGCATATGAGGGTACTAAACTCGTCTTTACCGCCCGCATCAGCAGTGGTCGTGCTCATACCCCCACCGTCCAAGGTAAATTCCGTATCAAACGCAAATACCGCTATCAATTGATGACTGGCCCAGGATACTATCTCCCTAATGTGCCTTACGTGATGTACTTTTATGCCGGTTACGCTCTCCATGGCGCTTACTGGCACGACAAGTGGGGAACACCCACTAGCCATGGCTGTGTCAACTTGCGCCGCGAAGATGCCAAGTGGTTGTATGAGTGGACGGACCCCAAGGTACCTCCCGGAGCAAATTCTGTTCTCGCAACGAAAGAGAATCCTGGGACCTGGGTGCTCATACACAAATGAGCGTGGCTTTTCACCTGCCATAGCTTGATAAATTCAAGAGGGAAAACTTTACCACAAATATAGGCACTTGTGCTATAATTTTACTATGCTAAGCGCAGGAGCTTTACGCCACGTCGGGCTAAGTTTTGACGACGTGGCTTTGTTGAAAAAGATAGGCTCGGATCTTCCCATCCTTGCTGATCTGTGCCGAGCAGATCTCCTTCTCTGCTGTAGAGAGAGGGAGGATCGGATAGTCATTGTGGCACAGGCAAGGCCGCATTCTTCTTCTCCTCTGTATGAAGAAGATGAGTGCTTAAACACGAGGGTGAAACGCTCTGAGCAGGAGGAGATCTTTCACGTCTTCGAGGGTAAGGGGAAACCCCATCAGGTGCACACTGTGTTCATCCGAGGGGCTACAGTTGCCAGGCAGCTTTTCCCCGTGTATAATGAAAGAGGTCAAGTTATCGCTGTTCTGGTCAAGGATGCTTACTGGTTAGCCCACGAACGCCATCGAAGGAGGAGCCGCGTCTTCCAGGAAGCTCTACTAGACTTTATCGCCATGGTGTTGAGGGGAGAGCTAAAGGGTGCCGAAGAGCTCAGCCCCTTTGGTGAGCATGATGGCATAATGTATGTTGGGCCTGACCGACGAATCCAATACATGAGCGGCATTGCTTCCGAACTTTTCCGACATCTAGGATATCGTGATACCCTTGTTGGCCGCCGGATCAATGACATAGAAACAGTTGATGCCCAACTCGTGGCTCGTGCGATTGCAGAGCGACGCTGCCTAGAATCGCAGAGCGAACAGGATGGTTTTACTTGGACGCGAAAAGCTCTTCCTGTAACTATTAGAGATCGCTCGCTGTGGCAGTTCTTGCAGCCTTGGAAAAAACATCGAGAGGCTCGCAAGTATGGTGCTTTTGTTCTCATCCATGATGCAACAGAGGCACTGCGCACTCAACGCGAGCTAGAGAGCAAAATGGCTATGCTCCGCGAAGTACATCACCGGGTAAAGAATAATCTCCAAGTTATCGCATCGATCATGCGCATGCAAGCTCGGAGAACTTCTAGCGAGGAGGCAAGAGCTGTCTTAGAAGAAAGCGTCCAGCGAGTTCTCAGTGTAGCAGTAGTGCATGAATTCCTCTCCCAGAACGCACGGGGGATGATTAACCTGCGCGATGTGGCCAATCGGATTTTGGCTCAGATCAAGCAGGGATTGGTGGATCCTCTGAAAAAGATAGAACTGGAGGTCGAGGGGCCAGATATTTGGCTACCTGCAGAGAGAGCGACCCAATGTTCCTTGGTGATGAATGAGCTTGTGCAGAATGCCATTGAACACGGGTTAGCCCAACAGGAGCGAGGAGCTATTCACGTCCAGCTGGTAGACCAAGGGGAAGAGATCACCATTCTGGTCGAAGATAATGGACAAGGCTTGCCAGAAGGGTTTAACCTTGATACAGATGCCAACCTGGGATTGCGTATCGTCAAAAGCATGGTCGAAAGGGACCTGAGAGGGAAGTTTACTCTGCGCGGCAGCCCTTATGGAACTCAAGCCATTGTGCGCTTTGCCAAGTTGTCTTAGCTAGCAGATTGCAAGGAGGTGGTAACGTTGGAGCGAGTGCGGGTTGTGATCGCGGATGATGAATCCGTCATCTGCATGGACCTTCGAGAGATGTTGAACAATCTTGGCTACCTAGTCGTGGGAGAAGCTGGCGATGGCCGTAGCGCGGTGAACTTGGCCCGGGAGCTTCGCCCAGATGTTGTTCTGATGGACATCAAAATGCCAGATATGGACGGCATCGAGGCTGCCAGGATTTTAACCGAGGAGCGCATCGCTCCGGTTGTTCTTTTGACTGCCTTCAGCCAGCGGGATTTGGTGGAACGGGCCAAAGAAGCAGGAGTCATTGGCTATCTGGTAAAGCCCATTCAGGAAGCAGACCTTGCCCCTGCGATCGAGGTGGCCATTTCGCGCTTTCTTGAGTTTCGAGAGCTAGAGAAGGAGGTCGACAACCTCCAAGATCAACTTGAGACGCGCAAATTGGTGGACCGAGCCAAGGGTATCCTGATGGATACCCAGGGGCTGACCGAAGCAGCCGCTTTCCGTCGTATTCAAAAGATGTCGATGAACACTCGCAAATCGATGAAAGAGATTGCCCAGGCAATCATTCTGACACACGAAGCGGGAGAGGGCAGCTAAAGCAGCTGGACAGTAAAAGAAGCAGTAAAAAAGCAAAAAAACGGAGAAGAGAAGGTGCTGCTTTTTTTCTCTTCTCCGTTTTATATGGCAATCCAAAGGGATCAAGCCTGAGGAGGGGGAGTAGGGGGGGTAGACGCCTTTTCCTGGGCTGCAGCTTTGGCAGCCTCATATTCTTCCTCGGTAATCAACTCGCCACCTTGTACTTCGGCTGAAACGACATTGTAGTGACTATCTAGCCAGATGTCTGCACGCATCAACTGAAAGCATTTGTCGTCCATCACCTCTTTACGGTAAAGAAAGACCCCGGGGCCACCTTCTTCACGGTTGAGATCATTGCGCTTGTCTGCCCGCACACGCACTACGGCCCCACATTTGTTGCAACGAAAGTAGAACCAAAGACCATACGGATCACTCCTGCTGGTAGAACTCCCTCGGGCTGAACCTGCTGTCCCTCCGCCGAAAAACTGCAAAAGTTTTTTTAGTAAGCCCATCGTCCCACCTCTACGTAATCTATATGCGGCACTATAGCCATCAATCCCTCCTTTGATTATATCATGCTTTAAAAGAGGCGTCGAGAGAAGTCAGGAAAGAAATAGCAAGACCGAGTGGTATGACAGCCGATAATCAGATTCGCTTAACAGGCCCAAAGAATTACTTGGGGGGCCTATTGCAAAGCACCAAACCCTTGGAGACGCATTCACTAGGCTTAAAAGGGTTGACAAAGCTTCTGGAATGGTATATGATTTATTAAAGATTAAATCATATATTCTGGAGCCAAAAATGACTCAGGAAAAAGAACCTTCCTCCCCTTCCTCCGGCGCTCAACTTTGCTCAGTAAACGAAGCTTGCGAAGCCATGCTGACAGACTTGGAGCTTAGCCCTCTCAGCAAGCGCACCTATAAACAGGGGCTCAAAGCCTTCCTTCGTTTTCTTCATCAAAAAGAAGGTCTTTCAGAGCAGGCTGAGGAGTTAGTACCGTACCCCCTGCATAAACTTACAGAAGAAATGCTGGCCGAGTTTAACCGCTGGCTTAGAGAGATCTACCGAGACCCACGAGCTCCTGAAGACCTTCAGGCAACGAGAACAACTCGGACATATATGGTAGCCGCAAAGCGCCTAATGAATTGGCTCGACCTTCACGGCTTGCTTCCCGAAGGTGTCTCATATGAACGGATGATCCGTCGCATTGACCAGGGACGGGGGCGAAGAAGACAAGGCTACCAACAACGCAAAGTGGACCCAGAAGTGATTCGCGTCTTAAGCTACTATCTTCGCCAGCCCTTGCCAGAAAAACGAGGAGCTCGTCGGCTCGCCCTGCTGCGGAATCGTGCTTTGATGGCTCTCCTCTATGACACCGGGATGCGCATCAGCGAGGCCCTAGCACTGACCCGTGAGGACGTTCTGGACGGCAGAGCTTTCAAGGTCCGTCTGACCCACACAAAAAATGGCAAACCCCGTACTGTCTTCCTTTCAGAGGAGACAAGGCGGCTCATTCAAGAGTATACGCGCGAGCGAGAGGATAGTATTTATGCTCCCCTCTTCGTCTCCCACGGAAGGAACAGGGGGAAGGCAATTACTCCCGCTCACGCGTGGCTCATCGTCAAAAAAGCGGCCCAAGCTGAAGGCCTTTACGAGAACACTTCCCCCCACTCTTTGCGCCACCGAAGGGCCCAAGACCTCCTGGACGAGGGCATGCCTTTGGAATGGGTCGCCGCGCTTTTAGGGCACCAGCATCCTGATACGACCCGGGTTGTGTATGCATGGGAGACAGATGAGGAAAGGCTCGCAGACATGATAGCTACCTACGGGCTGTCTCCACTAGAGGCAGCGAGGCAGCTTCAACGCACAAGACGATCGCTTTATGGGAAAAGCAGAGAGGTTACCCCCAGAGAAAGCGAACAAAAAGACCATCTAGATAGCTAGTTCGATAAATTATGTAAAGTCTAAATTTGCGCTAGCCTTCGTTGTGCTATTACTGCTGCTCCCATCGCACCTGAAAAATCTCCCAGCTCAGCTCGGACGACCCTAGGCTGAAAGGGAGAATTCTTGTTCACTTGATGTTCTCGAAAAACACGGCGCACAGGTACAAGGTATTCTTCTCCCATGCGCTCCAACAGCCCTCCCCCGATGACAATCATCTCAGGATCTAACAGATTTACGCAGGAAGCAACAAGAAGTCCTAAATAGTACTGAGCTCGTCGCACGGCCTCTCTAGTCACTTTATCGCCGCTCTCGTAGGCTTCACCAATGATCCTCGAAGTAATGCTTGTCCTTTTATACTTGCGCAAGAGCCGAGGAACTATGGAATCAGCTCCTCGTTCCAGCGCATTACGAATGTCCCGCTCAATGGCGGAGCGACTCGCCAAAGCCTCGGCATGTCCTCTTGCGCCGCAGCTACAGAGGGGACCATCGGCCAAGATGACCATGTGCCCCACCTCGGCTGCTGAATGTCGGACTCCCGGGTAAAGCTTACCGTCGATAATCAATCCTCCTCCAATCCCCGTTCCGACGAAAATAGCTAGCATGTCACGAGAGCCCCGTCCTGCTCCATAAGTATGCTCTCCCACCGCCCCAGCGTTTACATCATTCTCAATCACCACGGGCAAAGGCAAATATTCTTGAAGCGCTTCCACCAGTGGGAAATTCGTCCAACTCTCTCCCAAATTGACACACCGAAAAACCACACCCTTCTCTGGATCCAAAGGGCCGGGAACCCCCACTCCTATGCCCCGTAGATTTTTTATGTCAAGATCAGCCTCTTGGATGCTCTCGCGGATCGTTTTAACAATTCGTCGAACAACTCCGTTTGCTCCCTGTTCGGCTTTTGTCTTGCGTTTTGCCTTGCCCAACACTTTACCATTGCAAGTATCCACAACAGCCGCAAAGAGACTCGTTCCCCCAACATCTACCCCAACCACCAGATCCCCAGAAGGCACTAGATTTCCCTCCTCTTTCCTTTAAGCAGGCACAACCCACAAGTTTCTGGCCACGGAGAGTCCCAAAACCACCTGAGAACCACCACTTTCCAAAGTCACCGTCTCATTGAAGGGCATGACCTCGATGATTCGGATCACAGCCCCAGGAATGAGACAATGGCGTTCCAAAAAAGCCATCAGCTCATGGTTTCACTCAATACCCTCGTGTACACGAGCGAGAATGTACTCTTCGCCTATCTCGGCCTCTAAGAGCGGAACCATCGCTTCAACAAGATGCTCATGCCCAGGCAGAGGATTTCCATGTGGGCAAGTGCTCGAATCCTGTACAATCTCGGCCACCCGCTCAGTCGTCTCGGAAGAAAATCCATGTTCTAGGCGATCTGCTTCTTCATGGACTTTGGACCACGAAACGCCCAGAACTCTTGCCAAAAGCAGTTCAGTGAGCATGTGCCGTCGCACCACTGAAATGGCCGCCCTCAACCCTGCTGGAGTAAGGTGAATGCTTTTATCTTTTGCTTGGGTAATCCACCCGTCGCGGATCATCCGCTGGATGGTAGCCGTAACGGTCGGAGGAGATACCTCCAACCACTCCGCGAGCCTACGTCCGATAACGGGTTGGCCATCTCGACTGAGGGTGTAAATCGCCCCGAGGTAATCTTCAATCGTCGGGGTCGGTCGGCGAACACGTTCAGTGTCCATACGTCAGGTCCCTTGTAAGCCATAAGATCCTAGATACAAATATTAGCTTAACATCAGAGCCCTCCTCGCGTCAAACGGCTCCCGTTTTGAGCACCCTTTACAGCCCAAGTATTAGTGCTAAAATGAATGAAGGGCGCCCTGTCAAAGGAGAGGAATAAGTGCTCTCAGGGCTGTGGGATGGAACCGCTGGAAGATTCTCAGAATGATTCTCGGAGGCCTCTATTCTTGCCTGCATAGGGGGAACTTTAGGTTTGGCCTTAGGGAGTCTCCTCACCTGGCTTGCAGCTCACAACAGTGCAGTGGCTAGACTGGCACGTGACCGTGTTTCTCCTTCTCAGAAGCTATGCTCATGACATTATTAAGTGGAGCAATTAGCCTGGTGATGGCCCTACTAGCCGCTTGGACGCTAAGGATGGTCGCTGTTGGGATTTTCCGCAATATCGTTGCCATCACCCCTCGGGTCATTGTACAATCGCTTATGGCCTGCATCCTTTTAGGAGTGCTCGGCGGGCTTTACCCCGCATGGAGAGCCACACGTCTTCATCCAGTGGAGGCCCTTCGTTATGAATGACGGGAACCATTCAAACTTTGTGAAAAGCCTTCTCCTTTGTTGCTTCCTAATTCCAAGTCTCTTTTTCGCACTCTACGAAGGGCAAGCGAGATCGGCTGGCTCAGCAAAACAGGCTTCCATAGACGTTTCTTTAAGCTTTTCGCAACCTCAGATAGCACACACTCAAAGAGGAGACGTTTGGGTCTCTATCAAGGGCCTTCCTCAGCTCGCCAAACCTGGCTATCCTGCCCTGCCATTTCGCCTCGTCTGCCTGGTTCTCCCTCCAGAGGCCGAGATCACAGAGATTAGAACTTGGACCAACTCCCCCCAGTGGCTTTCCCCTGATACTATCCCCGCTTCAGTTCCCTTGCAGATTCCAATCTCCGCTCCGAGTTCTGGAACACCGCTATTTTCCCCCAATCCCAAGGCCTATGGTGCATCTGGATTTTGGCCTCCCCAGACGTATGAAATCATTTCAGAGCAAATATTTAGGGGTTATCGTCTGCTTCTTTTGCGTGTCTTCCCTGTTCGCTATTTTGCCCCTCAGAGAAGGCTTGTCTTCTCTTCCCAAATGCACGTCCACGTCGAGCTCTCTCAAGCAGGTTCTCCCACTCCTTCCTTGGGAAGAGTTCCCCCTCGCCTCTATCAGCTCGTTGACAACCCCCAAGACCTTGCCCGCTTTGGCCCCAGAGCTAGCAGCCGAACTTTGGCACTGGCCCAAGGGCAAAGCCTCGTTTCAGCCAGTGACCCTTACGACTATATCATCGTCACCAGCAAAGCGCTGCACAATGCCTTCGAACCCCTTGTCTCCTGGCGACGATCCCAAGGCTTGCGTGCAGCTATCTTTGACATCGAGGATATCCTGGCCACCTACGATGGTACTCGCCCTTCCGGTGGAAAGGACAAAGCGACCCAGTTGCGCAACTTTCTCCGTGATGCTTATGACACCTGGGAGGCCTCAGAACATCCTTTGCGCTACGTACTTTTAGCCGGAGACTCGGAAATCATCCCCGTACGCACAGTCTTTGTACAGGCCGGAATCTATGAAACAGATGATACACATCCTTTGATCTGCGATGGCTACTATGCCGGGCTAGATGACAGTTGGGATCAAGATGCAGATGGCCTCTATGGAGAGGGAGACGTTGCAGACGGCGGCACGGGGGAGGCTGGAGAAGAAGTTGACTGGTTCGCAGAAATTGCCATAGGCCGCGTACCAGTAAATGAACGTTCTGATGGAGATATAGACATCGAAGCAAGAAACTGGGTTCAGAAAATCCTCGCATACGAGCAAAGTCCTGATGCAACCTACCTGGGGCGCGCCCTCTGGCTGGGAGAAAAACTCGACGAGAAAACGTTCGGCGGAGACTCTAAAGACAGAATCCTCCCCCTACTTTCCCATCTCTCCGTGAAAAGCTTCTACGATGCCATCTCCCCCTGGTCCGCCTCAGCACTTCTCTCCGAACTAAATGGGGGGGTACACATCGTCAATCACCTCGGACATGCCAACATGTGGCGGGTGATGCGGCTCTCAGGTACGGAGGTGGCCCTCCTAGAAAACGAAGAACCTTTCCTAGTCTTCTCGCAGGGATGTTTGGCAGCAGCACTAAGTACACCTGGTGGGGAGGCCATCGCTGAGCAATTTCTCACTAGCGAGCGGGGAGCCTTTGCCTTCATCGGCAATACAAGCTACGGCTGGTACCTTCCAGGAAGCACAAACGGCGCTTCTCAAAAATTCGACTATGAATTCTTTGACGCTCTTTACAGAGAAGGCATCCAGCATCTCGGTTGGGCACTTCAGGACGCCAAAGAGGATTTGTTAGGACAAATTGGAGCTGTGGGGCCGGAACGCTGGGCAGGATTGGAGCTAACCCTCCTTGGTGATCCTTATACACCTATCGCTACAGAATTGGGGACCCCCCGAGGCTTATATCTCTCGGCCTGCTCATAGAAGCTCTGTCGCTGGCCAGGTTCCTATCCAGGGTACAGTCCGGGCAGGACGAGCCGGAGATGATGCTTTTCACGGCTATACGCTCTATTGGCAGTCAATCGGTTCACCAGATTGGCACTACATCGCTGATGGCAACTTGGCCATTGTAGAGGGAACACTGGGAACCTGGGATGTTGGCAATCTGCCTGATGGGCTTTACGCTCTTAAAGTAGAAAGCGTCGCTGCCGAGAAAATGAATAGTAACCTACGCTATGTATATGTGAGGCACACCCAAATACGCAATCCCAAAGAGGACAGTTACCTTCAAGCGCAAGCTCCCATTACTATTGCAGGTACAGCAAGCCATGCCCAGCTGATCAGTTACACAATTCAGGTCGGCTATGATGAGTCAACCACTGTCGACTGGTCAACGCTCCTCACTTCGGAGCAATGCGTTCTCTCCGACACATTGGGTGTTTGGCTTCCTGGGGCAACGACACCCCCGGGCCGGTATCGTCTCCGCCTCCGTGTCTTTGCAGAGGACTATCAAGGTGAGGACTCTATTTCCATAGTAGTAGATCCGGACTTTGCCTCGGGATGGCCGCAACAAGTCCATTCTCGTCTTTCCAACGAATCCCTAGCAGTAGAGGATCTCGATGGGGATGGGACCATGGAAGTCATTGCAACAGAAGGCCTGCGCGTCTGCGGAGGAGCCTTGGAAGGGGGACGGTGTGGGTCTGAAGGAATGCGTATTTACGTGTGGGATGCTGAAGGAAAGTTGCTCCCCGGGTGGCCGCAAATGCCAGGATCAGATAACTGGCTAACAGCTCCCGTCGTTGCCGACTTGGACGGCAACGGAAACCAAGAGATCATCGTGGGATCCGCTGATGGATTTATCTACGTTTACAGCTACACTGGTCAGCTGTTGGAAGGATGGCCCCGCTCTGCTGGGACATTCATCAGAGCTGCCCCCTCCTGCGGAGATCTCGATGGCGACGGCTCACTCGAGATCGTCAGCTGCGATCAAGAGGGACACATCTCTGCTTGGCGCAAAGGTGGTTCTCCTTTGGAAGGCTGGCCCCAAGATGTGGGAACAGAAACAAATTCCCCCCTACTTTGTGATCTCAACGGTGATGGCCGTGCCGAAGTCCTTGTGGCTACCAAGGATGGGGACATTTGGGCCTGGTACGGAGATGGACAGCCCGTCCAGGGGTGGCCGCAAAGAGTCGAAGGGCGCTTTCTCGCTGCCCCGGTCGCAGGTGATCTAGATGGAGATGGTCAAGTAGAGATTGTCACCATTTCTACTCAGAACGTTTACCTCTGGACCGCAAAAGGCGATCTGGTACCAGGTTGGCCAGTCTCCCTAGTATTTGCCAGTGAGGGCTCATCTCCTGCTTTGGTTGATTTGGATGGCGATGGGGATTTGGAGATCATTTGGGTAGATGGCTTGGGGAATCTCCAAGCCTGGCACCATGAAGGAACTCCTGTGTTCGGCTGGGGCCACTCTCCGAAAGGAGGAGCACTTTCCTCCCCTGTAGTAGGCGACCTCGATGGAGATGGAGCCCCCGAGGTTGTTGTTGTAGGTAACGATGACGACGAATATCTCTATATTTATAAAGCTGACGGTTCTCCCTTGCAGGGATGGCCTCGTCTACTACCCACGCGCCAAAGCCCCTATCCTTGGTGGGACCGCCGAACGTCCGCCATTCTAGCTGACTTGGATCGCGATGACAAGCTTGAGCTCGGAGTGGGCGTAGAGAGTTATGTTTACTTCTGGAACATGCAAGGGACAGATCCCCTCTGGCCTACCTTTCAAGGAAATATGTGGCGCACCGGAACCCGCCTAAAGATGACTTTACGCAGTTATCTTCCCCTTCTCTATAACTATGGCAGAGAGGTCTTTCCGCAGCTGGACTGAAAAAGGAGGTTAACGAACGATGCCCAAAATAGCGGTCTCTGGCAAAGGAGGTGTGGGTAAAACAACTTTTAGCAGCCTTCTAGCTTATGTTTTGTCAGAAGAGGGGCAACTTGTCTACGCCATCGATGCTGACCCTAACCCCACACTAGCTCAAGCCTTGGGTTTTCCCCCGGAACTGGCGAGCCAAGTGGTTCCCATCATTGAAATGAAGGACCTTATCGAAGAACGCACGGGGGCTCGTCCAGGAGAATTCGGCGGGTACTTTCGGCTGAACCCCCAAGTGGACGACATCCCCAAGCGCTTTTCAGTGGAATATAGGGGCATTTATCTCATGCAGATGGGCACAATCCGTGG
>JAGGYI010000146.1 GCA_021162655.1 Anaerolineae bacterium | reverse complement strand
GGCCTGTGGAAGTAGACGCCTTTGGCCACAAGCAAAAAGGCGGGGTGGTAGATTTTCTCGCTGCTGCGATCAAGGAAAAGCTGGGTATACGCGCTCGCTTTGATAAGCCAGGGTACCTTCAGCGTTCCTTTGCAGAACTGATGTCGCCGGTGGATCGTGAAGAGGCCTACCAAGTGGGGCGTGCTGCTGTTCGAGCTGCCCTTGCGGGGGAGACAAATAAAATGGTTACCCTCGTTCGTCAACCGGGGCCCGAGTACGCGATAGAGATGGGCCTTGCCCCGCTTGAGAAGGTGGCGAATACGGAGCGGATGCTCCCCGCTGAGTTTATCAATGAGGCGGGCAACGGGGTGACGGAGGCCTTCCTCGAGTATGCACGTCCCCTCATTGGAGGGCCGTTAAAGCCCTACGGCCGGTTGGAGAAGCACATGGTTCCAAAACGCACACGCTAGGCTGAAATTTGCGAGAAGGGGGGCATAGCCCCCTTTTTTTCTTTATAAAAGTGGAGGAGAAAGGGATGGACGAGCGTCCAAACATTTTGATGATTATGGCAGATCAGCTCCGAGGGGACTGGCTACGCTGTGCAGGGCAGCCAGTTGTGCAAACCCCTCATTTGGATCAGCTGGCCGATGAGGGGGTGCTTTTCACCCATGCCTACAGCGAGTGCCCCGTCTGTATTCCCGCGCGTTATACTTTGATGACAGGGCTTCACCCGGAGACGATTGGTTTGCGTTGCAATCAAAACGTCCCCATGCCTATCCTGGAAACGCTTCCCTACATGTTGGGGCGGGCCGGGTATCAAACACAAGCGGTGGGTAAGCTACACTTTACACCCCAGCGAGCTTGTTATGGCTTTGATAACACCATCATTTGTGAAGAAGGGCGTTTGCGTGGAGGAGATGATTATCACCGTTGGCTCCAGGGCACTCCGTACGCAGGCCAGGAGCGGATGCATGGCTTGGGTAATAACATGGTCTATGCGCGGAGAAGCCTGGTGCCAGAATCTCATCATGTAACTACTTGGACCGTCTCGCAAAGTTTAGAGTTCCTCGATCGTAGGGATCCTACTCGGCCTTTCTTCCTTTTCACTTCGTTCACCAAACCCCATTCACCTTATGATCCCCCGGCGCCCTATGATACACTTTATACCCCTGACGATATGCCTGATCCCCATGCGGCTGACTTGGGATCGGAGGCCTTGCCTCCCTCTTTGCGCATTCTGCCCCAGGTGTACGGCTGGGATCGGCTTTCTTCCCAGGAGATCAAGCGTATTCGCACGTATTACATGGGAACCATCACCCACATCGATGCCCAAATAGGGCGTTTAATCGGGGGGCTTTATTGGCGGGGCCTTTTGGAGAATACGTTGATCATCTTTCTCGCTGACCATGGAGATATGTTGGGAGACCATGGTCTCTTTTTCAAGACCACCTTTTACGAGGGCTCGATGCGGGTTCCTTTGATTATGTCTCTTCCTCGCCGCTGGGGCGATCGTGCAGTGGGGAGGGTAGTGGACGTACCTGTGGGATTAGCGGATCTGCTTCCTACTATTCTCGAGTTCGCGGGGATTCAGGATGTTCGCCCTCGCGATGGGCGTTCGTTGCTGGGTTTTCTGCGAGGCGAGGAGCCTTTTGCTCACCGATTGCATCATAGCGTCTATGGGCGTAACGAGCGAGATGTGCGGCATTGCCTTACTGATGGGAAAAAGAAATACATCTGGAATCGCTGGGGAGGAGTGGAGGAGCTCTACGATCTCACAAAGGACCCTGAGGAACGCTGGAACCTAGCTTTGGAGCCACGATACGAAGAAGAGGTTGGCTGGTGGCGACGCGAGCTCATTCGCACCTTGCGGGGAAAAGGAGCGACTTATTGTCTGGAGGGCGAGGCTTTCTCTTTATGGGATGCCCCTCTGCCTTCTGAGAGAGAGCTGCGTGCTCGAGATCCCTTTGGCCGACGGGAGTTTTAAATTTTATAAAAACTCCAAGATAACTGTAATGTTATTTGGCAACTTTTTATGCTAGAATGATGGCAGCAGAGGATTCCATTTGGTTGTTCTCTTTCCCCCCCAAGTGTCCCGGGACAGCCAAACGGAATCCTTGTTTTTTTGCCCGCGGCTTTTATTTCCCCCCGATGACGTCCCAGAGGTATTCGAGGTCGGCTCGAGTTTGCTGAATGAGCTGTTTGGCGTTCAGATTCCTCCAGGAGCCAGGTCCCTGATACTCTGAATGAATGGAAACGAGACCGTCAAAGCCGATTTGCTGGAGGCAAGCAAAGACTTCGGGCCAGGGGACGGCCCCTACGTTCAAGGGGCAGTTCTTGGTGCCCCAGCGCATTTTGCCCAGGGCTTCGTCAGGGAAGGGCAGCCAGAACATATCTTTGACGGCGATGAGCTTGACCCAGGGGGAGAGCAAGTCCAAAGAGATCTTCCAGCCTGCTAGACTCCCTTCGGCCACGAGATGCCGAGGGTCTACATAAGCAGCCAGCTCGTTAGGGTCTCGGCCGTGAAGGAGTTCGGCGACGACGGGGCCAGAAGCTGTCATAAAGTCTCCCGAATGAGTGTGAAGAGCGGCCGTCACTTTGTATTTGCGAGCGAGTTTCTCCAGGCCGTCGAGGAGGAATTTGATCTCCTCTATTTGCTGGCGGATGTGACCGAATCCTCGATAGCGCCAGTAGCCCAACTTGATGAAGCGGACGCCTCCTTCAGCAGCCAACTGGAAGATCGTTTCTGCATAGGGGTCCTCTGCGCTGGTGATGGCTGTGGTGAGCAAGGGAATGCTCAGCCCTTTGCTTTGAACGGTGCGAAAGGCCTGGGGGAGAAGCTCCCTTGCTTCGCTGGGTTCAATGTGTCCTCCGGGGCGTACAGTGAGGTCGAGACCATCCAACCCCAGCTCCCTGATGATTTCAGCTGTTTGTTCAATAGAGAACTCTTGCAAGTGCTTGGTAAACATGACCCATTGCATCGTTTTCTCTCCTCTGGGTTAGTAACCAGCCCAGGCTGCTTCGAACATGGCGAGGATGTTCTCCAAGGGGATTTCCCAATGAAGTTCAGTGCTTGAGCCGATAAAATATCCTCGGCCCTGAGTGGCTTGGATATTCTCTCGGCAGGCTGCCCAGACCTCTTCGGGTGTGCCCAGGGGAAGGAGCTGGCTGACATCTATCCCTCCCGTAAGAAAGAGGTGGGGGTAGCGTTCACGCACTTGGGGAACAGTCATCCCTGCAGCCACTTCGAGGGGATTGAGCCCGTCGATCCCCGTGGCAACTAGGTCATCCATTATGGGCCAAAGGTTGCCATCGGAATGAAAGAGGCAGTAGATGTCTCGAGCGTGCCAGGCGTCCACCAATTGTTTCAGTCGAGGGATCCAATGCTCTCGAAGCCAAGAGGGGGAAAGCAGTGTACTTGTTTTGTAGGCGATGTCATCGTAAGTGAGGGCGATGAGGATGTGTCGCGGGTCCGCGATGGCTGCAACGCGGCGCAGTTCTGCGCGGTGACGTGCATCTAGCCAGGCTTCGATCAACTCGGGCTCGTCAGCCAGCAAGTAAGCAAAATCCTCCCAACCCAAGGCCCAGTAGATCTCTGTAAGGCCAACCCCGCTTTCGATGACTTGGACTGTATCATCCCCAAAGTAGCTTTGGAAACGCTCCATGCGCTCGTAGAAGGCCTGGGCAAAGGCAGCGTCGAAGGTTTGTTCTTCCGTTCGCTCGATCTCCTCTTTGACCCACTGAATCAAGCTGGCCTGGTCATGCCACGGACGTTCTATGATCCAGCTCGTCCAACGCTCTACCTGGATCACCAGGCCGTTCTCCTGTCGCCGAATCTCGGGGCGTTGGGGACCCTCTGGCATGCGGGTCATGTCGAGGCAACGGCCAATGGCTTTCCCCTTGATGCGATCCCCTTCTTCGACGGTGAGAGGTTCGCCGGCAAAGTGGCTGATGAGGGCGTCGTTTTGAAGGATGTCATAGATGGGGATATAGTCCGTCTCTTGAAAGCGAATAGTTCGCAAGACGCGTTCACGCTTGCTCATCCGCGTGAGAGGCATCCTTCTCCCCTTTCAACTTTGGCCCTGTAATTGCACAAAGGGATATGCAGGCTCAAAGCCGATAAGGGCACGGGCTTTGGTGATGCTCACAAGGGCTTCATCTCCGCAGAGGGGGTGTTTGCGCCCACGGACTTGGGGAAAGAAGGTGCGGAGCAGGAACTCGCTCTCCAGGCCGGTGAAATTGTGGCTGTCGTTGATATAGAGGGGGTGGCTGCCCTCGTAGGACGCCGAGAGGCCCTTTTCGATGGCTTGAGCGGCGTCGCGCGCATCGATGCTGGCCCAAAAGTTGCTCCGCGCAAAAATTAGAAGGGCCTCGGGAGTTTCATAATAGGCGCGAACTTTATCCCATGGCTGTTCAGAGATGCGCTCCTTGCGCCATCTCTCGCAAGCTTTGGAGATCTCTTGGGCGCGCTTCTGGCGCTCCTCCTCAGGGAGTGCACAGAGCTCCCGTACGGCTTGGGCGGCATAGGCGATGGCCTCGACGATCCAATTGCCCTCCTCTGCCTCATAGACTGCTGGGAGTCGCAGGCAGATGCTTGAGATGCCCTCGCGGCGCCAGTAGTAAGCGGCAATCTCTTCAACGATTTGCTTGGAAAAGGAGTAGGGGTCTGTGGTAAGGGTGGGGTGTTCCTCATCGATAGGAAAGTACTCGATGGGGAAGCTTTTTACACCAAAGTAAAAACCGAGGGCATTGATTGAACTGGCTGTAACGACACGTTTGATCCCCTGTCGAGCGGCCGCCTCAAAGACGTTAAACGTCCCCGCACAGTTCACTCGAAAGATCTCCTGTCCCGGTCCAAAAGCAGGGTTGGCGATCGCTGCCAGATGAACGATCGCCTCCATCCCCTTGGTGCATTCCAAGAGTCGGTCAAAGTCGTTCACGTCGCATTGCAGATATTCCGCTCCTTCGATAGTAACATTGGGCCGACGGCCGATAACCCGTACTTGATACCCTTGCTGCAGAAGATAAGCAACTGCAGTACGGCCAACGTTTCCTGTTCCACCAGTAACAAGCACTTTCATTATTCCGCCTCCCCTTGAGAAGTTGCATCAAATTCCAGAATCATGTCATAGTTGAGTAGCCTTCGAGGATGTAGGGTGAGAAATGAGCCCACTTGGCGGAAACCCAGTTTCCTGTAAAAGTGGCGGGCCCGTTCGTTAGTGGCCTGAACTCCTCCCATGAGGATCACTTGGCGTAGCCCTAGTTTTTGCGCGCAGCGGAGCACGTGTTGAGCCATTTGAGAGCCAATCCCCTGGTTTTGGTAGGCGTCGGCGATGACAGGAGCAAAAGAAGCGCAGGATTCCAGGTCAAGTCTTTTCCCATAGCGCCGCCGATCTGCATCACCGATCTCGCGGGTGAGGATCATATAGCCGATGATCTCTGCTTCGGGGGTCCCATCGTTGAGTACGGCGACGAAGCGAATGGTGCGTTCGTTGATCGTCGCGCAGAGGTGTTCTGCTGTCGCCTGGTCGAAGGGATGGGGACCATAACGTCGGCGTGTCTCCTCAGAGAGATTAAGAAAGAAGGTAGTAAGGGGGCCTGCATCTGTAGGTTGCAGGGGCCTCACGATGGCTGTTCTCCCATCGCGGAGGGTGATCTGCGTGCTTTGTTCTTTTGCGTCCATCTTGCTCCTTGCCGGCAAGAGTTTTTCATTCGATGATCTCTGAAGGATATTATACCTTCTCTTTGCCTTTGCCAAGTCGGTTTGACAGGGCCTTTCTTTCGCCTAAAGTGAGCTGAGGACGATGGCAAGGAGGTAGCTTCCCATGGCCAAGCTGGCGATCGATGGAGGAGTTCCGCTGCGTAGCAAGCCCTATCCCTCCTGGCCGCAATGGGGAATACAGGAGGAAGAGGCTCTCAAACAGACCCTCTATTCTGGGCAGTGGTGGGCTCCTGGGGGTACACAGGTCAAAGCTTTTGAGGACGAGTTTGCGGCCTATCACGGTGCTCGCTATGGGGTTGCTGTGGCAAGCGGGAGTGCAGCGTTGGAGGTGTGTCTACGGGCGGCGCGAATCGATTGGGGCGACGAAGTCATTACCACTCCCTATACGTTTATTGCCACAGCCAGTGCCTGTTTACTTGTGGGCGCGATACCTCGCTTTGTTGATATCCTCCCTGATACCTGGAATATCGATCCTGGCAAGGTTGAGGCAGCTATTACCTCTCGGACAAAGGCTATCATCCCCGTTCATATAGGTGGGGAGCCCGCTGATATGGATGCTATTATAGAGATTGCCAGGCGGCACAACCTTGTCGTCATCGAGGACGCTTGCCAGGCCCATGGGGCAGCTT
>JAGGYI010000069.1 GCA_021162655.1 Anaerolineae bacterium | reverse complement strand
TCTCCATAATAGGAAGCCCATAAGGGCAACGCTTCTCACAATCCCCACAACGCGTGCAAGATTCGATCGCGGCAATAGTCTTCTGCCGACCTTCCAGGTCATCCTCCATCATCTTTTGCGACCAAGGAAAAGCCGCAAAACCCTCGGCCCCCAATGTGCGATAATGATCGTACATTACATCCGTCCCCAAAACGACGGGGATGTTGATCTCCTGAGGGCAAGGCAAGCAAAGGGAGCAAATTCGGCAGCGACGATGCGCCCACTCACGGGCGAGCTCCCGCACTTGGCGTTCCTCTTCCTCACTCAGGGGAGTGCTTTCCACCGAGGTGTTCTCTTCCAACTGCTCCAAAGTGGTCGTGCCGGGAACGATGCTGGCGACAGGCTGCTGGAGCAACCAGCGAAGGGCCAGTTTGGCCGGCAGGAGCCCCGTAGCCACCGGCTTCATGATGGTTACCCCCACTCCCCTTTCCTGGCAAAGAGGGATCAGCTCCGCCAATGGCTCCCGCTCGACAATGTTCATGGGGATCAGGAGCAACTCAAAGTCAAAACGCTGGAGGGCGGCAACAGCAACATCGGAACGATGGGTCGAGAACCCAATATGTCGGATGAGGCCCTCCTCCTTGGCACGGAGAAAGGCCTTGATAGCCCCTCCAGAGCCAAGGCGCTTCTCCACATCCTCTAGATCGTGAAAGGAATGAAGGAGGCAGTTATCTACATAGCTCACCTGCAAGCGCTCCAAAGATTCGTTTATATCACGCCAGGCGTCCTCCTCCGTCTTGCCGCCTGTTTTCGTGGTAATGATCACGCGCTCGCGGGGATAACCGCGGAGGGCCAACCCCAGCTTGATCTCCGAATCCCAGTAGCCTCGCGCCGTGTCGAAATAATTCACGCCCAGTTCCAAAGCCCTCTGCACCAAGCGCACCGCGTAATCGGTCTCCAAAGTGCCCAGCTGGGCACATCCTACCCCTATGGCCGTCACCTGCAAACCCGTCTTGCCTAAAGGTCTATGTTCCATCTTTCTTCTCCGATAAGAGGATGAGGAAAGAGAAAACTCGGAGCAACTGTACCAGCGAGGAGAAAAGCCCACTCTCAGAGGTCAGAGCTCTCAAGAATGGATGAGCCACCTAACAAAATCAGCGCCCCAAAGAGGAAAAAACACGCCGCATATATAACGGCCATCCTGCCCCCGGAAAAGCACCCAGAGGGCAGGACTAAACCTCTACACCTATCTTCAACTCCGAGATATTCCCTCTTCTTTGAGTGAGAATATTATGCCAGAGAATAATATCTTTGGCAAGCCCACTCAAAAGGTTCAGAGAAGGAGCCGAGCGCGCTCCTCGCCTGAGCGATAGAGGGCATCGATGAGACGGTCGACGAAATGGCCATCCTCCACCGTCACTGGAGATGGCAACCCCGCCGAGACCCGCCGCACAAAGTCTTTGATCTCCTCAACGAAATAGTCTACCGGACCCACGGCAAAGCGCTGGAGCATATGCTCCTGTTGCAAATAGAGCTCCGTCGAGGGCACAAGGTGCATAGGGCGATCCCAAAAGGTGGGATAGAACGTCAGCACCCCTCGGCGACTGCGCAATTGGAACATCTCATCCCAGCCATCAGCCATCCGCCCCCAATTAGTATGCTCAAACCAACCCACTTCGAGGAGAATGGTGGCTCCGGAGCGCATCTCGATGATCCCATTGACAAACCAATCCACATCGGTGCCAGGGCGCATACGTACTCGAGCATCGACGGCCTCTACCTCTCCCAGACACCAATGCAGCAGGTCAAACATATGGCTGCCACCATGGACGAGCGGCCCACCGCCAGCTAGCTCCTTTTTGGTAAACCAAAAGTTTGGCTCTGCCCACAGATCCTCAGGAAAAGGCTGATAGCAACGCAAAAGCCCCGTCTCGACAGGCTCCAAAGCAGAGATCCACTCGCGGAACTTTTGGGCCACAAGGTGGTAGCGCTTCATATAGCCCACCTGGAAATACACCCCCCGCTCCCTCACCAGGCGTACCAGCTCCTCGGCCTGCTCAAGGCGCGTCGTCATAGGCTTTTCGCAAAGCACCGCCTTGCCCGCCTCAACGGCATCCCTGGCCACCTGATAGTGTAGCCAGTTGGGCACACAGATAGAGACCGCCTGAATATCCTCGCGCCGAAGCAACTCTTGGTAATCGCTCGTCCACTCGCAGGCCAGCTCCTCGGCGCGCTGCCTGGCCAGGTCCTCGTTCGCATCAGCAACTTGAACAATACGCGCGTCGGCTTGCCGATAGCCACGGATATGGTGAGAGGCAATTCCTCCCACGCCAATCAAACCAACCCCTAGGGTCATCGTCCCCCTCCTTCTGTGAGCTGCGGACGGATAAGAACCTTGAGGGCATTCGCCCTATCCTCCTGCAAAAGCTGAAGAGCCTCTCCCAAGCGCTCCAAAGGGAAAACGTGCGAGATGAGCGCCTCTGTCTTTAGCCAGCCATCGCGAAGCATCTGCAAGCAAGTGGGGAAATAGAGGGCAGGAGAGGCAAAAGAAGCCCGCAATTGCGCCTTGTTAAAGTGAAAAGCGTTCGCATCAAAGGTGATCTGTGCTCGAGGGCCATATTCGATCCCAATGAAAGCGAGGATTCCCCCATAGTTGAGCACCTCAAGCGCCTCGGGGATCACATGGGGCGGCGCAGTGACGAGCACGCGATCAACCGCATGCTCACGATGGGTCACCCCAGCCGTGCGCCGCTTGCGGTAGGGATAGGCAGAGACCGCCTGCTCGCGCACGCAAAAGACCTCGTCGGCCCCCATGATCAAGCCCGTCTCGAGGCGCCTCCCTGGGCGAGAGTGCGCTCCATAAATCCGCCCGGCCCCCATCCGACGTGCCAAGGCAATGGCCATCAAGCCGATGGGCCCCAGCCCCACCACAAGGACATCGTTCCCAGGGCGGAGCTCAGCCGTGTAGAGGAGATCGAGGGCCACCCCCAAGGGCTCAACAAGAGCGGCTTGCTCAAAAGAAAGCCCCTCAAAAGGCACGGTGGCCTCTTCAGGAGCAAGGATGTACTCGGCAAAGCCCATGGTGGGGTTCCCCCAAAAGTTGGGGCCATTGTTGCAAAGATCCACCCGGCCATCCCGGCAAGCATCGCAGTAGCGGCAAAAGGTGCCGCTTTCAAGAACGACATGATCCCCCTCATGCACCGTGGTGACCCCCGGCCCCACCTCAACAGCGACACCAGCGATCTCGTGCCCAAAGGGAACCCAGTCCTTGGCCTCGGTGCGGGCAAGGTGCAAGTCGGTACCACAGATGCCACAGGCCTCTACCCGCACAAGAATCCATCCAGGACGCACTTGGGGGAGAGGAACCTCACGCACTTGGACCTGGAAAGGTGCCTTGACAAACGCCGCACGCATTGTTTGGGCCATCACCCGCCCTCCTCACATTTGAATGGGGTACACACCATACTTGTCTGCCGCCCGATACATGGCAATAGCATTCTCTGGAGGAATGCTCCGAATCAAGGAATTGCAGGTACTGAGGATATAGCCGCCACCCGGGGCCGCCTCCTGAATCGTCTGCCGAACTGTCTCCTCCACTTCCTCTGGGGTGCCAAAACAAAGAACATAGTTGAGATCGATGTTTCCCATCAGGCAAAGACGCTTCCCATACTGGGCCTTGAGCTTGGCGATATCCATCCCCGCCGTGGGCTGCAGGGCTTGAAGCCCATCAAAACCACAGGCGATGATATCCTCTATCACTGCGTTCAGGTTCCCATCGCTATGAAAGAAAACGGGTACATCTTTGTAAAGCTTGATCTGCTCCACCTGCCAGCGCATAAAGGGAAAGATCTCGCTGCGCAACATCTGCGGAGACATAAAAGTGCCCGTGTTATGGGCAATATCCTCAACGATAAAGATCATGTCGGCACCCAGGTCGAGAAACTTGCAGGCCTTGGCTACCTCGAACTCGGCACACTTTTGCGCCAGAGGGCGCAGCTTCTCAGGCTCTCGGGCGATAGTCAACATATACTTTTCAAAGCCAATCAGGTTATAGACGTCCTCAAAGACGCTGTTCACTAGGCACCCTATAAAGTAATCCGTGTTCTCGGCAGCCCAGCGCACCTCATCTCCTGGGATGCTATCTGCCGTAGGGAAGGTGTACTGATCGGCCTTGTCGAGATCGGGGATGGGATATTCGATGGTCTCAACGCTGACGCCGCTATCCACCATGACGCGCCCCCAAACATCCCGAAGGATGGCATATCCCTCGGGGGTTTCGCCGATCTTGGGGCGAGGCCAATCTCCAATGCCCATCAGATCGAGGTTAAGGATCTCGTACGTGCGGAGTTTGAGCTCACGCGGAGAGAGGTCCTCCCCAACGAGGGCTCTGGAAAAGGCCACCTCCACATCCAGCTCTCCCTTGGGCACGCGATCGGGCTCTTTGTGGGCGATGGCCAAACGCACGCGCTCTTTGTGGTTCATCTCCCATCCTCCTCTGCCTGCTTTTGCTCCTCTATAGAGACACCACGCACTGCCTCGATCATCGCATAGATGTTCTCCTCCGGAGTATCCCCACCAACCTGGTCACCGGTTCCAACGATCAGGCGGGGCTCCCCACGAAAGGACTCGACGATCTCTTGAACCTCGCGAGCAACATCGTTGGGCGTCCCACGGATGAGCGTCTCCACAGTGTGCACATTTCCGTTCATCGTCACTCGGCCAGCCAGGATGCGCCGAACAAGGCCGAGATCCGTCACATCCCCTCCCGGAGGGCGCTCAAAGGGACAGATGCAATCTACCCCCGTCTCGACAAGGTCAGCGAGGTTCTCCATACATTTGCCGTGGTAATGAATGTGTACCAGCCGCTGATGCCGGTGAGCCTCCTGAACGATAGCCGCAACCACCGGCTTGTCCCACTCGCGCCAAAGCCGCGGCCCAATGAGGGAAGCACAGGACCAGGAACAAGAGATAAAGAGGGGGGCGGTCGAGGTATTCTCGCAGATCGCCCGCGTCTCCTCGACCATGTATTCGATATAACGCTGCTGGAGCTTTTGATAGCGTTCTTTGTGCTTAAGAAGAGCAAAGATCCCCTTCTCCAAGCCCAGCGGCCCAGCGATAAAATCAAAAAACATCTCTCCTACCATGACCTCAAGGAGATAGTCCTCGCCAACGGCCCGAAGCGCCTGGTTCGCTTGGGTAAAGTCATGCAGTTCGATGGGTGGAAAAGCGATCTCCAGCCAGGCATTCCAATCCCGAGCTAGGTCTTTGATGGGGCGCTCGACGATCCAAGAGGGCTCTGCCACATCGTATAGCTTGGCCATTGTGAGGGTACCATACCTGGTTTTCCAAAGAGTACGCTCTAGGTAACGGCCCTCCTCCACCCGGCGCAGGGTCGTCTGGCTCTCCACCGCAGGGTTGGGGCGCTCAGGCCAGGTGATGCCCCAGCCCTCCGTGCCGTAGCGCTTGAAGGTCTCCTGCAAGCCCCTCCAAAGGGGCACCTCGCGCTCAAAAGTGACCATATCGACGCCCAAGACCCGCGCGGGGATATAGTACCAAAACTCGGGAGCCACGGGGATCACATCGGACCACTCGCCTCGATAAGCACGCACCATGCGCTCACGAGGGGTGTAATGCACCTCCACCATCCTACACCTCCCAGGCGGCGGCATTATAACCAAAAAGTAAATCTTCTGCCAGCGCCGCCGCCCCTTGCCTTTTTAGAACATATGTGCTATAATGGCTTGCGAACAAATGTTCTAAGGATGGTGTTCCATGGAAGTGATCTTTTGGGTCATCTTTGTGCTCTTTCTCCTCAGCATGGTGGATAACAAACAGTGGAGCAAACGCACTCCCCAGCCCCCATCTATGGCAAAGAAGCACTCGCCTCGCTCCAAAAGGAGAGCCTCCTCCCCTGTGCTCCGTGCACAGCGCTCCGCGCGCTGGTGGTGGGAATAGCCCCTTCCCCAGCGGCAAACCTTTGCTCCGACGGCCTTGTGGCCGTCTTTTTTTCTTCAAGGAACTCTAGCCTTGGGTGCTTCTTTGTGCTACAATGGAATGGAATTTGTTCAAAAGGAGGAAGTTCTCTATGGCAAAGGAAATCAAGGGGGTTGTTGTCCCCGTGGTAACTCCTTTTCATCAAGACGAGACGATCAACGAGCCCGCTCTGCGCCAGATCGTCAACTATTTGATCGAAAACGGGGTCCACGGGCTCTTTCCCTCGGGGAGCCAGGGGGAGCTCTTTGCCCTGACGACCGACGAAAAGAAACGCGTGATGGACATCGTCCTCGAAGAGAGCAATGGGCGCGTCTTTGTCATGCCGAGTACAGGCGCCATAACGACCCGCGAAAGCATCGAGCTTTCTCGCTATGCAGAAAGGGCCGGGGCCGATGCGATCTCGGTCATCACGCCCTACTTTATCAAGCCTTCAGATGAAGAGCTCCGCGAGCACTATTTGCGCATCGCTGAATCGGTGAGCATTCCCGTCCTAGCTTACAATAACCCTGGCCGCACGGGGGTACACCTCTCGCCTGCTGTCGTGGCAGCCATCGCCGAGGAAGCAGAGAACTTTATTGGGATCAAAGATTCAAGTGGCGACCTGACGAACACCCTCAGCTACATCTCGAGCTGCCCGCCAAGCTTTCGCACCTTTATGGGGCGCGACACGCTAATTTACGCGGGCCTCTGCTATGGCTGCGTGGGCACCGTGGCCGCCTCAGCCAACGTAGTGCCCGAGCTAGTGGTGGGCATCTATGAGGCCTTTATGGCTGGAGACCACGCCCTAGCCCTCGAACGACAAAAGAAACTGGCTCCCCTACGGCACGCTTTTACCTTGGGGTCTTTTCCTGTCGTGGTCAAAGATGCGATGGAGCTGATTGGCCTGCCCGCCGGCCCCTGCCGCACCCCCATCAAATCGCTGACGGGGGAAAAGCGCCAGAAGCTCATCGCCATCCTCAAAGACCTGGGGAAACTCTAAGGAGAAAAGGACATGTTCAAGTTTCTCCTCTATGAGCCCATCCATGAGGTAGGGATGAAGGTCCTGCAAGAGGTGGGCGAGGTTCGCCTGGCCAGTGGGACGGATGAAGAAACGATCATTTCCGAGATCGGCGATATCGACGGGGTAATCATCCGGGCTAGGGGGGCCATGACGCGGCATATCATGGAGCATGCCCCCAAACTAAAGGTGGTCGGCCGGCATGGAGTGGGGGTGGATAACATCGATCTTGAAGCTGCCACAGAGCACGGCATTCAGGTGGTAAACACCCCCTACGCCGTCACCGAGGGGGTGGCTGAGCATGCCCTGGGGATGATGATCGCCCTCTCGAAAAAGATCTTTTCTGCTGATGCGGCCCTCCGACGGGGGAACTTTGCCATCCGATACGAGATCAGGGGGCGCGAGCTGCGCGGACGCACTTTGGGGATCATTGGCTTTGGGCGCATTGGGCAACGCCTAGCAGAGATCTGCCACAAGGCCTTTGAGATGGCCATCCTCTATGCCGACGTACGCCCCGCACTCGAAAAAGAGAAGGAGCTGAACGCCCGCAGGGTGCCCATGGAGGAGCTCCTCCGCACGGCCGAATACATCTCGGTGCACGTGCCCCTCCTGCCCGAAACGCGGCACCTCATCGGTGAAAAAGAGTTCTCTCTAATGCGCCCCGATGCTCTCTTTTTCAACCTCTCACGAGGGCCCGTGGTGGACGAGAAAGCTCTTTACCAAGCCCTCGTGGAGGGCAAGATCGCCGGTGCCGGGCTGGACGTCTTTGAACAAGAGCCCACCCCAGCAGATAACCCTCTCTTTGCGCTGGACAATGTCGTTCTCACCCCACACATCGCCACAGCCACCGAGGAAGCCCTTAAAGGGATGGCTCTGGTGGCAGAGGACGTGGTCGCTGTACTGCAGGGGAAGCCCCCGAAATATCCGGTAAATCACCTTTCAAAAAGCTGAGTTGATCTTCGAGGAGCGAGATGGCAGAGATCCGTTTGGAGAACGTCACAAAGATCTATCGACCGAGCCCCTTTGGGCCACCCCGTAGGGGGGGTGGAGGGAGCGTCTTTAAAGACTATCAAGACAAGGCCTTTGTCGAGCGGCTATCCCTCCAAGAGGAGATGAGCGAGCGCCCGCAGGGGCCCATCCGCGCGCTGGATGGGCTAAACCTCACTATCCGCGACGGAGAAACAATGGCCATCGTCGGGCCCTCTGGATGTGGGAAGAGTACCCTTTTGCGCATAGTCGCTGGGCTAGAGGAGCCCGACGAAGGCTATGTGTACTTTGATGGCCAAGTGGTGAACGACGTCAGCCCGAAGGACCGCCGCATAGGGATGGTCTTTCAGAACTATGCCCTCTACCCCAATATGAAGGGCGAGGGGAACCTGGCCTTCTTTTTCAAAGTGCGTCGCCGGCCCAGTGAGGAGATGCAGGAGCGTATCCGCATTACCTCCCAGATCATGGGGATCGGCTTTGATAAGCTACTCGAACGCAAACCGGGCAAGCTCTCTGGTGGGGAACAGCAACGCGTGGCCATCGGGCGCTGCATTGTGCGCGATCCCAGCATCTTTCTCTTTGACGAGCCTCTTTCCAACCTGGACGCCAAGCTCAGAGCGAGCACCCGCGTAGAGATCAAGCGGCTACTGCACCGCTTTAACATCACCTCCATCTATGTCACACACGACCAGACGGAGGCCATCACGCTAGGGGACCGCATCGCCGTGATGCGTGCCGGCAAGATCGAGCAAGTGGGCACCTTCCAAGAGATCATGGAGAACCCTGTAAATGCCTTTGTGGCGGGCTTTTTGGGCTTGCCTCCAATGAACCTCCTCTATGGCTGGCGCGTAACGGAGGATGGCTGGCTCGTCAGCGATTGGGGGCGTCTGCCCATTCCCAAAGCCCTACGTGGCCAAGTGCGCCCCGGGCAGAAGGTGATCCTCGGTTTTCGGAGCAGCGCGGCCCAACTTATCCCTGAGGGAGAGCCTCTCCCTAAAGGGAGTTTCGCCCTCAAGGCGGAGGTGATAAATAGCGAGCCAAACTTTGCCAGGCACTTTCAGACGGTGAACGTCCAAGCCGGCGAGGCGATCTTTGGAGTGCAGATCCCTCTGGATACGCCGGTGAACTCGGGATGGCAAGTGCACATCATCAT
>JAGGYI010000264.1 GCA_021162655.1 Anaerolineae bacterium | reverse complement strand
TGCCCGTCCAAACCTTTTTCGTAGACGTTACCGTCCTTGTCAATAAGAGTATTATTTCTGTTGGTCATTTGAGGTTCTCCAAATCACCTAGCAATGCGCAAGTCACTTGTGAAGTAGGTGTTGGGTTTTCCCAACAAACTCGGGGGAAAATAAGTTGAATTTTACAACCCTGGGGATCTTGCTGGGATAAGGCTTCCCCCAGTCAAGAGAATGGTGTTTTCATCAATGCCTGCTTCTTTCTGCTGTTGGTCAAAGTCCCCTTATGGCTCTTGCCGATTCTTGAGCTACATTTTTTGCACATTAAGAGGGGTACTATGTGGTTTCTTGATTCCATGTTGCTGGATTGATATCTTATAATGAGAAAATTGATACGTCAAGGACATTAGGTAGAATATTCTACTACCACTTTGATCTGCCTAAATTCCTATACTCTATGACAGCTCGCTCTTGGTTTCCCTGTGTAAAGGATTGCTTTTTTAGCTAGGGTTATTCGTTCCTAAAATCTTTGGCTCAAAGTAACTACTGGGTCTTTCCCTTTGGCCGTATGGGTTCGCGGATGTCGAGGGTTGGCCCCTGGGCTCCCCTGCGGAGGACGATGTAGCGGCACCAACGCTCGTCATCCCTGGGAATGGGCGAGAGGGAATCCTCTGTGGGGAAGCGAAGATGGGGACCACGGCTCTCATCTCGCGTCAGGGCGGCAGTGGCTACGAGGCGGGCCACTTGGAGGATGTTCACGGCCTCCACGGCCTGGGGCAGAGGAACATCCTGGGAGAGGCCCCTTTCCTCCAGCTCAGAGAGCATCTGGCAAAGGGCTTGAAGCCCCCTTGCTGTACGGTGGACTCCACAGGCCATGGCCATCTCCTGGCGGATGCGTTCCCTGGCCTCGCTGGCGGGGATGCCTTGCGCTTGGAAGAGAGCCTCTACCGCTTCTTGGGCCTGCTCGTCGGAGATGGGGGAGGGGGAACGTTGGGCCAAGGCCCATTGCACAGCGCTTTCCCCAGCGATGCGCCCAAAGACTTGGCCATCGAGGAGGGAGTTGCCCCCTGGCCGGTTGGCGCCATGCTGGCCGCCAGCCGCCTCGCCGGCAGCATAGAGGCCTTGGATGGTGGTCTCGGCTTGAGTGCGGATTTTGATCCCTCCTTGAAAGTGCTGGATTGCTGGAGCGACCTCAACCTTGTCTCCGGCGGTGAGATCGATGCCTCGCTCAGCTAGCCACTCGACAGAGGGACGGTTGATTGCCAAGAGACGAGCGAGGGGAGAGCCAGCCTGGGCTGGGTCCTGGAGGTCAACTCCCTTTTCTGCATACCATGAGCGAATGCGCTCTGGAAGGGCGCCAAGGTCCAGCCCAGTGGGATCCTGGCTATAGTCTAGGTAGACACGGCGCCCCTTTCGTCGCTCTGCATCGACGGCAAGGTCGATGATGTGCGAGGGCTCGCGGTAGGAGACGGGCCAGCTGGCCCCTTTGGCAAAGAGGATGGTATAGATCTCGGCATGGCTCTTGCCGGCGAGATACTTGGGGAGAAACTCCTCCCCGCGGTCGTTAATCAGACGGGGGATGGCGCGCATCATGCTCCCAGAGCAGGCCAAGTTGGTGGCGAGGGAGCAGAGCCCAATCTGGATGAATTCCAGGTTCACCAGCTCTGCGCCGGCCCGGTAAGCAAGGGCATAGCCATCACCGGTGCAATCCGCCGGGTAGACGTTCACTGCATAGACCTGCCCTGCCCCACCTGTGGCCAGGACGATCGCCCTGGCCGCTAAGGCGGTGATCTGACTGTCTTTTTCAGAGACGAGCGCTGCCCCTATGACTCGCTTCCTAGAAGTATCGAGGAGAAGTTCGGCCACCATGTGGTGGTCGATGACCTGGATAGGCAGTTCACGGAGCTGACGAAGGAGGGCCTCTTCGATGTGGTTCGCAGTGTAGGGGCCGGTATAACATGCCCGTGGGTAGATTGAGCCATCGGTGACGAACTGATCCACTGTGCCATCAGGGCGGCGCACCCAGGGGACGCCTAGCTTGTCGAGGTAGTCAAAGGCGCTGGCTGCGTTGCGGGCGAGCACCTCTGCCAGGTCGGCGTCGGAGACGAACCCGCCAATGCGATAGATATCATCAGCATGGTAGCGCCAGGCATCTGGGCCGCCAGGCGGCGTGGTGGGGAGTGTGGCATGAAAAGCCATGCGGTCGGAACAGGCGGTAGCTGTCACTCCGCTGCGGCCCAGCTCGCCTTTGGTCACCAAGGTGATGCGAAGCTGAGGGGCCTTTTCGTAGGCGGCAATGGCAGCTCGGAGGGCCGCGCCTCCACCACCGACGATGAGAACATCGCAGCTATCGCTCATTTGCGCACCTCCAGGTTCTCCAGATGTTCTTGGAGGTAGGCCAGCTCTTCTTGTGCGGCCTGAGCGGGGTCCTCACCAAACCATTCGATGGAAACATAACCGCCATAGTTGCTCTCGCTCAACGCCTGGAGGAAGGAGCCATAGTCCATTGCCCCTTTGGCCAGGGGGATGCCACTCTGCCACTTTTCTCCTTGGCGCAGGCCGTTTTTCAAATGGAGGATGCGCACCCAGGGGAAGAGGCGCTTGAGAGCCTGGAGGGGGTCCTCTCCTTTGGTAAAGAGGTTAAAGATATCGAGGTTCACCCAGAGGTTCTGAGCTCCCACCTGGCGGATCAGCTTGAGAGTACTCTCCGTGGTGTCGTGGAGGTGGCCACGATGGGTCTCAAGGGCAAAGCCGATTTGATGGTCCAGCCCAAGACGGCAGATCTCACGGAGCCCTTTGACCACAGCCCGCCAGGTGCTGACGGGGGCTTGGTCAGAATCCCCTCCGCCGGTGAAAACCCGGATGAGAGGGGCCTCCAAAGCCTGGGCGTACTCGATGTAACGCTTGGCTCTTGAGAGGCTTTCCTCCGGTTCGTTGATGAGGTCAAAATAGGTGCTAATCATGGGCACCTGGAGGGCATGTTCCTCCAAAAGGGCAGCCAGAGAGGAAAGGCTTCCTCCTTCTTGGAGGTAGCGCTCGATGTGAGGCCCCCAGAGCTCTACGCCCAGGTAGCCGGCCTGGGCAATGTGTGGCAGGACCGATTCGATGCTCGCTTCGCGCCAGGCAATGGAGCACATCGCCGGGCGGATCGTCTGCCGTTTGAGGGCCGTTAGCCCTTTGATCACTTGGTAAGCCAGGGGAGGGCACCCAGGCTCGTAATGGCCCAGATGGCGGTAGCGGTAGGCGCAGTTCCCATAGATGAGCACTCGGTCGTTCCCTACAGCGGGGGGCTGGTCTTGATAGCCAGCGATGATCGAGATGCCTTTCATCTCGGCGAGCTCTGGGCGATGGCTGGCAGCCAAAAGCCCACCGGCGAGGGCTTGACGGCAGGAATCGCAGGCGTGCTCGATGTAGAGAGTAAAGTTCCCCTTGTACAGCTCGGGGTCTCTGGGGGCGGGCTCGATGGTGAACTGCTTGAGGATCTCGTCGAGATCGTCTCCCAGGAGCTCTATTTCCTCCAGGCCGGCGGGCCCCATGCCCCTTGCGATGGCCTCTTGGAGGTAAAATATCTCCTTTGGGTCAAGGCCAACGATCTTGGCGGCCAGCAGGTCGGCGGCCACGACGTTATCGGCGACGGTGATGAGGTCCGTCTTGACAGGCGTCCCCTCTGAGGGAAAGTTCCCTTCGAGGGTATAGAGTGCCTCAGTGATGACGAGATCGCTGGGGCGGTAGGCGTTCAGGTCGCAGATAGAGCCATCCAGACCATAGTGGTGAATGTAGCGCGTCGTCTCCTCGGGCATAAGCCCCATGAGGTTCTTCATCCCATTAGAAAGCTTGGTGAGCGCATGGGTGCGCAGCCCAGGGATGTTGATAAAAACGTCGCACTCGTCCACTAGGGTGGTCCAGGGGATTTGGTCGACCAGCGACTTGGCCCCAGGGAGGTATTTGAGACGTTGTTCCAGATCCTCGATGGCGACAAGCTCGGCCACTTGGGCAAGCTCTGGGTAGTCTTGGAGGATATAGTCATAATGGGGGGAGCGCTCGATGATCTTGACCTGGGCCCCCACTTGGCGGCACATCTTGGCCACGGCCAGGACTACCGCCGGATGTGTTACCCTGGCGGATTCCGGTGTGGCCCGTGAGAACATGTTCACCTTGATGAGGACAAGGGCACCTGGGCGCACATAGCGCTCGATGCCTCCCAAGAGCGCAATCCCTCGGCGGACGTCGGCTTCGACGTCCTCGACGTGAACGACGGCAACAGGATAGCGTGGCATCTTGCCCCCTTTGTATTAAGGTTAAACCCCTAGAGGGAATATAGCCGTCGAGAGGGGGTGCGTCAAGGGGCGGTTTTTTGACAGGGGACTATTGCCAAGGGATAATGGGAGCATTGCAAAGCATCTTTATAGGGGGGAGGATGACAAGGCGTTTGGGTTGGCTCCTGGTGTTTTTCGCAGGGGCGTGGATGGTTTCTTGCGCGTATATCTCGCCTGGTCCTCCCACCCCTACCCCTGACTATCCTGCCTTGGAGACAGCCATCATCGCTCAGCTAGGGGCGACCTTTACCGCCAGGGCTCCTACTCCCACATTTACCAGCTTGCCCACAGCCACTCCAACAAAGGAACCCTCTCCTATGCCGACGGTGACTCCCTCTCCATCGCCGGTGTTGCTTCAGCAGGTTCCCTTTGCCTATGTGCAGCTCCCTCCCAGCCGGCGCGATAACATCCTCCTTTGGGGGCCGGAAGAGGAAGCTTTGACCCACTTTACAGGGGAACAGAATGTAAGCGATCTTGAATGGGCGCGAGATGGACAGTGGCTTGTCTTTGTTAGTTCGTACAATTATCTCCGCAGCCGGGGAAACGAACGCAACATCTTTGTCGTGCACCCTGATGGGACGGGCCTGCGGATGATCACGGGGGAATATGTGCCTCCTGAGGAGGCTTCGGGCCCCTATGGAGTGTTGCATGGCCGGGTGATTGGAGGACGGGGGCGGTGCCTTGTTGCTGCCCAGGGGGCGGCGGACCTGGCTGAAGTGGATGCCCAGGGGCGTTTTGCGCTTCAGGGGGTGCCCCTTGGTTCCCGCTGGGTGCGGGCGGTGTGCCAGAATGGGGAGGAGATCCTCCAAGGGACGGTGGGGTTGCGCACTGGGGAGGGGGCTTTGCTCTTCTCCTTTATCCCCGTGGCGGCAGAGGGACAGGGTTGGCAACAGGCCTCTCTCTCTCGAGATGGGCGGGTTTTTGCCGGGACGTTTTACGAATGGCATCTCAACAGCGAGGGGAAGCGCGAGTACCGTTTCCGTGGGCTCCTTTGTGATTGGCAGGGGCAGCTCTTGGGGGAACTTGCCCTTCCTCAGGGAATGACCCTCATGGGGGTGGATTGGTCGCCCGTGGAGGACCAGCTTGTTGGGGCGTTGACGGGCGAGGAGGGGGCTTGGCTGTGGCTTTGGGATGCCAAGGGGGAATCTTTGGGGGCGTTGGCTGAGCTCCCCAACCCCGAGCAGGAGATCTGGACGGCAGCCAACCCCGCTTGGTCGCCAGATGGCCGCCAGGTCGCTTTTGAGCTGCGCCGCTGGAGCTGGTGGGAGGGAGAGAAACGGCGGACGGACCTGCTGGTTTTCTCTGTTGATTCAAAGGAGGTGCTCCCTTTGGTGGAGGTGCCTTGGGGGAACCATGCGGGCCATCCTAGCTGGTCGGCAGATGGGACGCAAGTGTTCTATCAGCTTGCTCAGGGAGCTCCTGGCGAAGGGTATTTAGGTAAGGAAAAAGGAGATATTTACTCAGTTGCGCTTCGAGCGCCTACGCCTACCCCCTGGACAAGGGATGGCCAGAGCTATCTGCCGGCGGCGAACCCTCGATGGCGTCGCTCTCCCTAGGTGAAGGCGCCACCCTCTTGCTGGGCTAGGGCCTGGAAGCGAAGGGCGTCTTCCCACATGCTGACGTTGTTAAAGAGGCAGTAGGCCTCTTCGTAAGCTTGGGCCCAGCGAAGCAACTGCTGAAGATCCTCATCTGTATAGTGGTAGCGGTATCCCGTGCGTCCGTGAAGCCGAAAATAGGCCGTTCCCTCAGTGGTGGGCAACCCCTTGAAGGGATCGACGGCGTGGATGAGATCATATTCCTGACAGAGCTCGCGAATGAGCTCGGAAGGCCATGTTCCGCGGGGCTCCCAGGCGAGGCGGAAACCGTTCCTCTCGATAGTTTGAAGGAACCCCCGCAGGTTGGCGAGGTGCTCTTCTGTGGGAGTAAAGCTTGCCGGGCACTGGAGAAGCACGATACTGGCGTGCAGGGCTTGGGCGATCTCGATGGTGCGTTGCCAGGCTGCCAATACCTCGGCGGTGTTGCGAAAGGCACCATAGTGGTCTGGCGGGGCCTCAAGGTTGAGCTTGGCCTTGCGGTAAGTGGGCGAACTTGCTTCGTGGGTGATGAGCTGCCAGGCCTTGATGGTGAATTCGGCCTCGGGAGGAGCCTCTTCTCTCCAGCGTTGGGCAGTCTCTAAACGGGGTGGTTTATAGAACGTCTTTTGAATCTCGACGAGGCTCAGGTGTGCCCAGTAGGTGGCTTGGGCGCGGCCAAAGCCGCAGCAGCCGATCTTGATCATTCTCTTTCCCTCACTTGTTGAGCAATTCCTTCAAGGTGAGTGCATTATCGACCGCGTGACCAAAAGCATCGTTGTTAAAGTATACCCAAACATCGTGCCCCTCGGCGCACCAGGCTTTGATCCGTTCCGCCCAAGCTCGGAGGGCAGCTTCGTCGTACTTGCCAGCATAGAGCGCGCCCGCTCCGTGTAGGCGAATATAGATGTCCTGGGCGGTAACCTCGAAGGGACAATCGGTCCCGGGCATATGATAGATGCAAAAGCTTTTTTGGTGTGTGCGGAGGATCTCTAATATCTCTGGGCTGAACCAGCGGGGATCGCGAAATTCAAAGGCTTGGACGATGTCGTCGGGGAGCAATTGCACAAAGGCCTCCAGCCGGGCGGGGTCGGGGCGCCAACGTGGCGGGCATTGGTAAAGGATGGGGCCGAGCGTGTGCTGTAAATGGTGGGTCCTCTCGAGGAAACGCGAGAGGGGTTCGGCACAATCGCGCAAGCGGCGAATGTGGGTGATGTAGCGGTTCGCTTTGATGCTGTAGAGAAAGCCCTGAGGGGCTTGCTCACGCCAGCGGTCAAAGGCCTGTGCAGAAGGGAGGCGGTAGAAGGTGTTGTTGACTTCGACGGTATCGAAAAAGCGGGCATAGTAGGAGAAC
>JAGGYI010000163.1 GCA_021162655.1 Anaerolineae bacterium | reverse complement strand
GGTTGAGGTGCGGCAACTGGCAAACGAATATGTGGTGACGGAGGCTCAGCTTTCCCGGTGGTTCGCCAAAGGGGGGCAGGACCGCCTTAGCTATGCCCAGCGCCTTGGGGAGTACCTCTCTGCTCAGGACCTGGGCGAGATCCAGGCTGCCCTTAGGACGGAGCTGTTAGGGAAGCCGTGTCTCTGGCAGAGCTCGGTGGTTTTTGTCTTTGCTCGTAAGCCATGAGGGGCCTTGGGGGAGGTGCATTGGGAGGAGAGTTTAGTCTCCTCCCTTTTTCTCTGCCTTTGTACTTGCGAGGAGCCCTTCTCGGCGGTATAATTTCTTTATGAATTTGTGAGAGAGGGTGAATTTTGCAGCGAGAAACGATAGTCGTTCTAGATTACGGCTCCCAGTATAGCCAGCTTATAACTCGTCGAGTGCGCGAATGTCACGTTTATTGCGAGATGCTCCCTTGGGATGCTTCTCCTGAGGCGTTGGATGCTTTGGCTCCCAGGGGCATCATCCTTTCTGGGGGGCCAAATAGCGTCTATGATGAGGGTGCTCCTCCATTGCCTGAACATGTGCTTCATAGAGGAGTGCCCATTTTGGGCATCTGCTATGGGATGCAGCTTCTTGGGCACTACCTGGGAGGGAAGGTAGCCCCGGCCCAAGCTAGAGAATATGGGCCAGCGCTTCTTACTGTGAATAAGGACTCCCCACTTTTTGAGGGGTTGGGCCCAACGTTGCAGGTTTGGATGAGTCACGGGGATCGTATCGAGGTTTTGCCTCCAGGTTTTGAGGTATTGGCGCATTCTTCCAATTCGCCCATTGCCGCAATGGCCGATGAGCGGAGGCGTTTTTATGGTTTGCAGTTTCATCCCGAAGTGGCGCATACCCCCAAAGGAAAGGAGATTCTCTGTAATTTCTGCTTTCGGGTGTGTGGCTGTCGAGGGGATTGGACTCCGGGGTCTTTTATAGAGGAGAGTATTGCGGAGATCCGTCGGCGGGTAGGTAAGGGGAAGGTCATTTGTGCTATCTCGGGAGGGGTAGACTCTACTGTAGTGGCTACCTTGGTGCGGAGGGCAGTGGGAGACCAGCTGACGGCGATTTTTGTGAATAATGGCCTATTGCGAAAAGGAGAGGTGGAAGAGAATTTAGAGCGCTTTCACCGTTACTTGGGGGGGAACATCATCTATGTAGACGCCAGTGAGCGATTTCTCCGAGCCCTAGCCGGTGTTATAGACCCAGAGGAGAAGCGTAAAATCATTGGCCATGAGTTCATAGCTGTTTTTGAAGAGGAAGCGGCCAAATTAGGCAAGGTAGATTTCCTTGCGCAGGGTACACTTTACCCCGATGTGATCGAAAGTGCTACCCCTGCTACCAAGTCGGCGGCACGAATCAAAACGCACCACAATGTGGGGGGGCTCCCAGAACATATGAGGTTGGAGTTGATAGAGCCGCTGCGTTTCCTCTTCAAGGATGAGGTGCGCCAGGTAGGGATGGCCTTGGGCCTGCCGGAGGAGATGGTCTATCGTCAGCCTTTCCCTGGTCCTGGTTTGGCCGTGCGTATCATTGGGGAGGTAACCCCGGAGCGTTTGGAGGTTTTGCGAGCAGCCGATGCGATCGTGCGAGAAGAGATTGCTGCTGCCGGGCTTGATCGGGAGATTTGGCAGTATTTTGCTGTGCTTACATCTTTGCGTAGCGTTGGGGTGATGGGGGATAGCCGTACGTATGAATATACTGTGGCTATCCGGGCGGTGACCAGTGAGGATGGTATGACTGCCGATTGGGCGAGAATCCCTTATGATGTTTTAGCCCGGATGTCAAATCGCATTGTCAACGAAGTCAAAGGGGTGAACCGGGTTGTCTATGACATCTCGAGCAAACCCCCAGCGACGATCGAGTGGGAATAAGTGCTGGAAAAAGCTCTATAGAGGTTCTCGCTGAACAAAGGGGAAAAGATGCTCAGGTCTTCTAAAAAGGGGAGAACTGAATCAGGCTTGTGGGTGGAGCAATTTTGCTTCCAAGGAGGCAGTTGGCGTCCAGCTCCAGTGAATATTCGGGTGGCTCAAGCTGCTTCTCGAAGGATTCGGAAGAGTCGAGGGGATCTTTATGTTCTGATTGAGCCGCCTTCGGATCGGCAGGTACCTAGGGAACTTTATGAAGAGCTGTTGAACAAGATTACTGATGTGTATTACAGTCTGACGGGCAGTGTCACCCGTGGGCTACGCCAGGCATTGTTGGCGGCAAATGAGGCTCTCTTTGAGTGGAATCTGCGTCTTGATAGCGAGCATCGACTTCTCCTCGGGCTCAACTGCGCGGTGCTTCGCGAGGGTGAAATCTTTTTTGCTCAATTGGGCCCTGCTTTGAGCGTTCTCGTTCGCTCGGGGGGTGAGGCAGTACGCTATCCTCAGAGCTCGATCTGGCTGCAAAGTGCTCATCCCAGTGCCTTTGATCTGGACCGAGATCCTCCTGCTGGATTGCGGCGCGAGCTAGAGCCCAATTTCTTTCGCGTGAATTTCGAGCCTGGAGACGTGCTTTTGCTTGCGAGCACCTCGTTAGCTCGTTTGATCGCCGACCCGGAGCTGGCAGCTCTTGTTGCTCAGGGGGAAGATATTCAACAGAGCTTTGGGAAGCTGGCTCAGCAAGAGGATTTCTGCGTGTTGCTTGTGGGCTGGTCAAGAGCTCCTGGCCAGCAGGTTGCAAGGCCGGCTCCTGAGAAGAAAGTGCAGCAAGCAACCGAGCCGCTCTCTGTGCAAAAAGAACCCGAAGAAAGGACTGTACCATCTTCCGAGTCTGTGTTAGCCAGGTCCGAGTCCACAGAGGAGGAAATCCTCTCGGCAAAGATCTCACCAGAAGAAGAGGAGCCGGCCTTCGAGAGTTCGGAGGCTGTTCCAGAAGAAAAGGGCGCATGGGTGTGAGATTTGCGAGATAGTCTTCAAGCGGGCGCTGAAAAGCTCAAGCAAAGTACAGAGGAATTGATGCTTAGAGTGCTCCCTGAAGAGCTTCCAGAGAAGCCCCCCATGCACCGTGGAGCTGAGCCAACGATCTCTCTTAGTGGACGTGCCTTGGTGGCAGTGGCTATGGT
>JAGGYI010000133.1 GCA_021162655.1 Anaerolineae bacterium | reverse complement strand
TGTAAAGAGCCCCGTGAGGAGCAAAAAGCCCATCAAAACGAGAAGGATGCCACCAATGACTGAGGCGATGTGTAGGTAGCGACTGGCTCGGCGCAAGAGAGGCAGTGCTGCATTGATGAGCCCAGCAACAAGAAGGAAAGGGATCCCCAGGCCAGCGGCGTAAATGGCCAAAAGCCCTGCGCCGGTAGTAGCCGTCTGGCTGTTGGCGGCAAGGATGAGAATTGCCGAGAGTACTGGCCCAACGCATGGAGTCCACCCTGCAGCGAAGACAACCCCGATGAGGAACGAGGACCAATAACTGCCTTGTTTACCCTCTTGGATCTCCAAGCGTTTTTCCATGTTAAGGGAGGGGATGGAGATCATTCCCATCATGTGAAGGCCAAAGATGATGAGGATCAGCCCACCAACTTTGATAACGTAGGGCATGATGGGGTCGATCGCGTGGCCCAAGAGACCAGCTGCAGCTCCTAGAAGGACAAAGACAAGCCCGAACCCGAGAACGAAAAAGAAAGCATGCCCGAGTACACGTAAGCGCTTCGTCTGGCCCAGGTTGCTAGCAGCAGTGCCGGCCATATAACCGAGATAGACGGGTACGAGGGGCAAGATGCAGGGTGAGAAAAAGGAAAGAAGCCCTGCAACAAAAGCTGTTGGGAAGGTTACGCTCTCTGGGTTCATGTGTCCTCCCATTCTCTGAGGGTTTTTGAAGCCTGGATGTGGATCTCGCGCATTCCTGTTTCAAGATAAGGATAGGCCAGCCAGATGCAGGCCAGGCCGAAAAGGCTTCCCGTAAGGACCCGGCTCCACCAAGTGCTCGTCCAGAGCCCTAGAAGCTGCCCTGTGCCGTCGATGGCCATAGGAATGATGAGCCCGACGAAGGCTTTGAGACGCAAGGGAGCAAGCCTGCGGCGAACGAAAGAGAAAAAAAGTCCGCCGAGGAACATGGTCCCATAGATAACCACATCGCGTTCGCAGATAGCCACCTTGAAACCGAGGGCTTGATTGCCAATGAAACGCCGAGGAACGTTTCCTCCCAGAGCGTGGCTGAGCTGAGCGTATGAGTAAACCCATCTTGGGCCAAAGAGAAAGAATGAGCGTTCTGGTAGCTGATGGCAGAGGGGGCGAAAGAGTAGATAGATAGCCTTGGCGAGACGCTCATGCCCAGTGTACATAAGAACTGGGGCGAGAAAAGGGAGCCCAACATAGAGAAAGAGCACCACATTGGCCAAGAGGAGCCAATGTGCGCTGAACCAGTGTATAAAGTGAGTGAGAACATAAGGGATACGTTGGGACCAAATTTCGTTTTGGGAAGCTCCTTGCCCCTTGTTCATGGCTTTCCTATTGTGCCCCCTGGGGGCTTTGCATTAATTGAGACACATATTGTCGTAGAAGAGCATCGCTGAGGGTCCCTACATGCCTTCCCAAAATGAAGCCCTTTTCGTCGATAAAATAACTGGTGGGGATGCCTCGAACAGCGTACATACGCCCTACTTGCCCTGTACGGTCCAGAAGCACAGGGAAGGGCATTCGATACTCTTGGACGAACTTGCGCACCTTGGAGGGGTCTTCACCAATGTTAACAGCAACGATTTCAAATCCCTCACCCTCGAGCTCATTATAAAGTTTGACCATGTGAGGGATCTCGGCGCGGCAAGGGCCACACCAGCTCGCCCAAAAGTTGAGCAGCACCTTTTTGCCCTGGAAGTCACTGAGAGCGACTTGGTTGCCTTCCAAGTCTTGCAGGACAAAGTTGGGCGCATTGACTTTTTTCGTACTCTTTTTGGTTTGAGTAGGAGTGGGACGAGTATGAGAGGGTGTGGAGGGTTGAGGTTTGGTAGCAGAGGGTTGGTTTGGACTTTGAGGCCCCAGGATAGCTGCCGCAGGGGAAGGATTGGAAGGGCCTGAAGCTTCAAACCCTTTGCACCCCATGAGGGTCAGGAGAAAGATAGTTAACAGGAGGAAGAGCTTGGTCATTTGATAGGTCCTTTTCATTTGGATACCCATGGGTTAGGTTTCAGCCTTTTCCATAAGAAGGATAGCCGATATCCCTTCCAGGAGGGCTTTGGCTTGGGTATCTGTATAGCCTAGGGTGATTATCTTCTGCAAGGTGAGTAATAGGGACCATAACTAACCTCCGCGGGATACCCATTCCCCTATGGGGTATATATCTTAGCAGAAGCTCCCTGAGATGTCAATGCGGGGAACCAAAAGCGAGGGGAGAGCGTCTACAGTGCGAGGTTTGCAAGCTGACAGGAACGGCAAACAGCAAAATTGTGTGATATAATGCAAGGAGGATGAGATGACAAAGGAGGCCGCTGTGAGAAGGAAATGGATGATTTTGGGCATAGTGTTGTTATTTTTACTCTCTTTAACTCTTGGTTGTGCGAAGAAGCGGGCCGTACAGACGGTAGTAGTGGAAAAGGCAGTGCCGTCCGTAAAAGAGATGCCTGCTGCCAGAGCTCCGCAGAGCGGTAAAGGAGGGGTACCTCAACTCGAAGAGGGACTGACAGAGCGGATGATCATCCGTACAGCCGATTTGACGATCGTTGTGCAAAACACCGACGAAGCTCTGAACGCGTTAGAAGCTTTGGTCAAAGCGCATCAGGGGTATGTTTCTGAGATGAACCGCTGGCTGCAGAATGAACAACCCCATGCGCGGATGACTGTCCGGGTGCCCGCCGAGGACTTGGATGTGGTGTTGGAGGCTATTCATAGCCTGGCCCTGCGAGTGGAACAGGAGTCGATTTCAGGCCAAGATGTGACAGAGGAGTATATCGACCTCCAAGCCCGTCTGGAGAATTTGCAAGCGGCAGAAAAAGAGCTTCGAGCCCTTTTGACGGAGGTGCGCAAGAATCGGGGCAAAGCAGAGGATATTCTGGCCATCTATCGGGAGTTAACCGAAATTCGGAGCCAGATCGAAACGCTCCAGGGACGCAAGCAATACCTTGAGAAGATGACGGCTTTGGCGACCATTCATATAACGATCCACCCCAAAGAGGCTCCCAGAGCTTTGGTGGAGGAGCCCTGGAATCCTCTGGTGACCTTGAGCAAAGCCCTGCGTGCTTTTGTTCGACTTTTGCGGATTGTGCTTGACCTCTTGATTTACATTGTTATCTTCTCTCCCTTCGTCTTGGTGCCTATATTGTTGCTTTGGTTGCTAGTGCGCTGGCTGCGAAGGAAGAAAAAGACGGCTCCTCCAGCCCAAAAATAAGGGCTTGAGGATATGTGGGGGCAGAGGGATGGGGGGCTCTCTGCCCCTTTTTCATTCCTCAGGCTTGACGAGAAG
>JAGGYI010000233.1 GCA_021162655.1 Anaerolineae bacterium | reverse complement strand
CCAGGCCGACGTTATAATCGGGCACCGGGCAATAGAGCGGCTTGGATGCAGAACACTCGCTCAACGTCAAAATGTACTTGAGATGTGGCAACACCTCCGCCCGATATTCCGGGCGTACGACAACCTCCAGCCAGTGCCCCCGGCGGCCGCCAGAGAGCCAAAAGTGCGCGATGGCTTTCTTTTCCTCCATCCACACGTACTCGCGCCCTGTGCTAAAGCCCAAGAGCTGTCCCAGGGTTCCTGGCCGTGAAGGGGGGAATCCCTCTGCCCGTTGTACGAGGGGTGGCAGAACGCTCTGGTACAGTTCTGCCAGCGCCCAATAATCCTCACGGGCCACAGGGCGCAGCCCACGGGGCTGAGCGGCCGGTTCGGGGGGACGCAGGAGGAAAAAGATCTCTTCACGCGCGACGGCCATAAAGCCCACCTGGCGAAGCACCTCTCTGATCTCTGGATCATCTGGCGAGCGAGCATAGATTTTGCTCACTCCCTGGGAGGCTCCCAAGATGATGAGGTGCTTGAGGAGCTCTTGCCAGATCGTCGGGACGCGGTGGTGGTAACCCAAGGCCGGCGCAAGAAACCCCAGATCCCACCCACTGCGCTTTGCACGTGGCCAAGCCTGCACAACCCCTGCTAGGTCATCCTTGGTATTTTGATGTACCCACGTTACAGGCCCTACGTAGTAGCGGGTGAAATATCCCAAAAGGGCAGAGTGGATGGGCGAGGGCGCATAAAGGAGCGCCCGCCGAAGATCAAACGATACACCTCGGGGCTGGAGCTGCTTCAGCTTGGTAACGTCTCGCAAGCCAAACGGCCGTATCACCCACCTACCTCGTCTTTGTGACTGGCTTTCTCCTGGCCGTCAAATTCAAAATAATTGTACTATCAATGGGACAACTTGGCAAATTATGCGAACTCTCTACCGAGATAAGAGCAAAAAACAGGACAAGATTGAATAAGATTCAGCCTACTGCCCTTGGGGATGCTCTTGCTCATCGAGGACGCGATAGCTCGTCTCAACGATTTCCTCTTTGGCCGGGAGAGATGAAGTGGCTTGCCCTCGGCGGTACTTTTGCACGATCTCTTCTGGGCAGAGGCTGATAAAGAGCTTGAGCCCTAGGAGAAGCACCATTAGGTCGTCCAGTTGCCCCAGGCCCAGGATGGGATCACTGAGCAAATCGACGGGCCAGATCAGATAGACGAGCGAGAGAAGGGGGACCGCCTTGGTCCAGATAGGCACCTGTTCGTCCAAAAAGAGCTTCCAGGCCAGTCCCAATTCGCGGAAAAGGCTCGTCAGCGTACGTAGGGTATACTCTGCTTTGTGCTGAGTCATGGTAGAGCTCCTTTTCTAAGGGACCTGAACACGTCGTTCCTTTTCCTATTATACGCTCTTTGCCTCAAAAAGTCGCATTGCCTCCCCGAGCTTGCTCTGAAGGCATGGCCTCCTTATACTCTTATGTAGAGGAGGCGGCGATGAGGGACCTCTATCGTTGTTTAGATGAATACTCTCCCCAGCTTCTCCAAGGCATCGCCAGTGCGTGGGGGGTGTCCTTGCCTCAGGCCAAGCCGTTAGAGGTTGTCAAGCGGCTGGCCCAGGGGATGCTCTCTCCCCAGGCAGCTCAGAGGGCTTTGGAGACGCTCTCTCCAGAGGCGCGCCGGGCTTTGGCAGAGATCCTCTCTGAGGGGAGTGTGCTCCCAGGCCACCGCTTGGCCCTGCGCTATGGGAGCATTCGCCGCTTGGGGCCCGCCCGCTTGGAGCGTGAACAGCCTTGGCTTCAGCCCGAGAACACCTTGGAGGAGCTCTTTTACAAGGGGTTTCTCTATCGGGCTTATGGCAGCCTGGGTGAATACTATGGGGAGCTCTTTTTCATCCCCGCAGAGCTGGCTGAGATACTCCGTCCTCTGGTGGGTACCGTGGCGCCCGAGTTCCCGCGAGCGGAGGAGGCTCCCGCGCGCATCCTCTCGGCAGGCCGGGCCTTGATAGAGGACCTCTTTCTCCTTCTTGTGCGCCTCCGCCAAGGGCGAGTCCCCGTTCGGGAGCGCGTGAGCCCTAGTGTGCTCATCTTGGAAGAGATGGGCTTGGGCGCCCGCCTCTGGGGGGAGGATGTCCCCGAGAGGCTGGAGCTCCTCTGGGGGCTTTTGCAGCGCCTGCGTCTCATCGAAGAGCAGCGAGGGATTTGGCAGCCAAGCCAACGGGCGAAGGAATGGCTCACCCTGACGGATGCAGAACGCCTGCGCACCGTTTTTATGGCCTGGCGGGATGACCCCCATCGCGACGAGCTCTCTGCCCTTGCGGATATCCGCTATGACAAGGCGAGCTGGCCAGCCAAACCTGCCCTTGCTCGGCGCAATCTCCTTGAGCTCCTGGCCAAGTGCCCCGCAGGGGAGTGGCTCTCTTTGGAGGGTTTCGTCCAGGTGTTGCGGCATTACCTACCAGATTATCTTCGCCCCGATGGGGATTTTGCTGGGGTCGTCTATGATGCCAAAACGGGGGAGCCCCTCCGAGGGTTGGCTTCCTGGGAAAAGGTAGAAGGAGCCCTCGCTCGCTACCTCCTTGCCCAACCTCTCTATTGGTTGGGGATAGTAGATATAGGGTATGAGCGGGGTGCAGCTCGCCCCTCGGTTTTTCGTCTGACTATGGAAGGACGGCGCCTCCTCACAGGGGAGCGCCTCGAGGGAGAAAAGGCTCCCCCGCCTCAGGCAACCCTTCGCGAGGATTTCACGGTTTCCATCCCTCTGGAGAATACCCTTTACGAACGCTATCAGCTGGAGCGATTCGCAGAGTGGCAAGCTCAGGATGGGGAGGCTATCTACCGTATCACGGCCGAGTCGATCTGGCGGAGCCAGAACGCTGGCATCAAGGTGGAACAGATCCTCAATTTCCTTCGGCGCATCAGCCAGGGGCAGGTTCCACCAGTAGTGGTGCGGGCGCTTAGGGCTTGGGGTGGGCGTTTTGGGCGTGTCTTTGTGCGGCGGGTGCTTTTGTTGCAGACCGATGATGAGCAGACGATGAAACAGATCCGTCGCCAAGCGCAGATCCGCCCGTTGCTCGGTGAGGCCATATCTCCCACGGCGTGTTTGGTAGAGGAGGAAAACTTGGAAAAACTCACCGAGCGACTCAAGTCGCTCGGCATCTGGCCACACATTCGGCTTTAGGAGGGGTTTATTCCTCGAGGGTAGCGTTCTCTGGAGCAGGAGCTTGGCTGGCTTCAACTTGGGGTTCAGGCTCTGGGTTTTCTCCTTCGAGCTCTGTACTTACCATCTCTTCTGCAGCTTCCTCAAGGGCCTCCTCTGAGGGCGGGCTTTCCTCTTCCCCTTCTTCTAGGGGTGTCTGCTCGCGATAGAGCCCACAGTAGGGGCAAACGTCCCAGGTAGGATCTAGCAGGCGCCCGCAGCCTACACAGCGCAGGCGCAGCTGGTGATGGCAGTAGGGGCAGACGATGAAGTCGGGCTCGACGCGCCGTTGGCAGTTGGGGCAAACTCGCCGCTCTTCGAGGTCTTGGAGGATCGCTTCTTCTGTAAGGCTGCGCTCGTATTCCTCGGCGAGGGTGTGCTGGGGCCGCAAGAGAAGGTAGACGATGAGCCCAGGGACGGTAAAGAGGACTACCAAAAGCGTCGCCATGATCTGGGCCAGAACATCTCGCGTGCGTGCCCGGACGTCGCGGAAGGTCCAGACGACCAAGCCCAGGTAGAGGGCCACAGCGTAGGCCCCAAGGACAAACATCGCCGCCGAGACGTAAACGTTCAAATTCGCTGGCAAGGTCATACCTGCTCACTCCTTCCAATGTGTTTTCGATTATAGCAGGTTTGCGCTGTTCTGTCATAAACATTAGGTGCCGCTTATTCGTAGCGTAGGGCCTCGCGCAGGCGCATGTGGGCGGCACCCAAAGCTGGCCCCACCCCGGCGCTCACCGTGAGCATGAGGACGAACCCCAAGCTGGCCAGCACGATTTTGGCCTCAAAGATGTATTCCAAGGAAAAGAGCACTCGGCTTAGCTGATGGGTTAGGAGCCGGCCGGCAGGGTAGCCCAAGAGCATACCAAGGAACCAGCCGACGATCCCCAAGGTCATCCCCTCTCCTATGAAACTGAGGAGGAAGGCAGTGTCTGTTGCCCCAAGAACGCGGAGCACCGCGATCTCTCGGCGGCGTTCTAGCACATTTAACGCCAGGGTGTCCAAGATCCCCAGAGAGCCCAGGAGGGCGACGAGGATCAGCATGGCCGCGAGGGCTAGGGTAAGGAGGCGGAAAGCCTCTGTGGCCGATTCCACCTCGGCGTAGGCTGGCTGTACACTGGGCCGCCAGCGTTGGAAGCGATGCTCGATCTGGCTGATGAGCCTATCCACTGCCCGTGGAGCGCGCT
>JAGGYI010000099.1 GCA_021162655.1 Anaerolineae bacterium | reverse complement strand
TGAGCGGGTTAAGGATAGCATACTCTCCCCGTCCAGGCAAGCCTGAGCTTGGGCGGGGCTTTGCTTTTTGGCCGGCAAACCTTGACAACCTTACGCTGCAAAAGCCCCAACCACTACAGGTAGTGGTACAAGATGCAAAGACCCCTACCAGTTGTGGTAGAGCGGGCGATGGGACTCGAACCCACGACAACCTGCTTGGAAGGCAGGAGCTCTGCCAACTGAGCTACGCCCGCACCTGTCGGGGTGAGAGGACTTGAACCTCCGACTTCAGCGTCCCAAACGCTGCGCGCTACCAGTCTGCGCCACACCCCGCCATCGTCTAGTATATGCGAAAAGGTTGATTCGTCAAGAGGAGATGACGCTTGCTATGGAGAGGATTTCAGCGGAGAGCTCCGGGATCCCCTGGGAAAGGCGTGGCTAAATTGAGGTCAAAATAGTCCGGAGAACTGTCGATGAAGGTGATGGCTTTTTCGCGAAGAGTGAGGCTGGGGCCATCCAGGGGGTAGAAGAGCCCAAGTGCTATCTTGGCTTCGGCTATAACCTCAAAGACTTGGCCATCAGGAACGCTGTTCAGATTGGAGGGGATGGGATAGATGGCATAGTCGAGAATGTGTATAAAGCCTTCTTCCTCTGCTTTCCTCAGAGTCGCGCGGAGGGTGCTTTGAGGATCACAATGACTACGGAAAGCTTGGTCCTTCCAGTGGTTGTAGCAGGGCAGGGCTTCCTTTAACCCTGTACGAAGGAGTTGCTTTACGGCCATAACCCGATAAAGCTCCAAGCTGCCAAAGAGGAGGAGCAGTACGAGGGGAAGAATAAGAACGTATTCTATTAAAGCGGCGCCCTTTTGCCCATTGTGTAGGCTTGGCATTGTATTTCTCATTGGCAAACTATGGTAATACTTCGGCTAGTCTCCCGACGGGGTCGGGATTCTTTGCTGGCAGCAACAAGGGTGATCTCATGGGCCCCTTCGGAAACGCTCAGACGATATGGGTTGGGTAAGACGTACCCTGCATCGATCTGGCGATCACCCACATAGAGTTCCAACCACGGTGAGTAGGTGGACTCGATGTTCCAATAAACATAGACGGTGCATCCCCGAGGGCCAGCGGGGCTTGCTTCTGCTGCCAACGCTGTGATTGCGCAATCGGGCATGCAAGGAGCATCTCCGACGGCCGTGTCGCTCATCTCGAGAGAAAAGCTTTCTGGGCGTAATCCCTTGATCCCAAAAAGCACTTTTTGCCAGGGGACGGCAATGTGCAAGCGAACGCCAAACTGCCGTTGGGAACACTCTGCTTGGCGTAGAAAGGAAACGAGGGTCTGACAGTCGGGTAATTGCTGGGCATTGTTTTGCCAGGAAGGGTTTTGTGGGTCCGTAAAGAGATACCAACTCACTTCCCAGGAGATGGCATCTCCAAGGATTCCTCGGTGAGCGGCGAGGGAACGTCCGATGAGCTCTTCCACTCCTCTGCAGACTTGGTCCGGTGAGAGGGGGCTTTCGATCTCTGCAGGAGGGGCGGCATAGGCAGTTATGTAGCGGGCTGCTTGTGCGGTCGTTGTGCGTAGGGTTGCCCGTAGGCTCATAATTTGCCACAATTCAAAGCCACCCCAAACAAGGCCGATGAGGATGGGGGCCATAAGAGCAAATTGGACGATCTCTGCCCCTTGTTCATTCTGCATCCAAAGGCGGAACAGGGAGATTATTCTGCTACAGAGCTTTCGGGACGATATCTTATTGCGCATCTTCTTGCCGCTCACAAAGGATCACTCCCTCGGCTCGCGCCTTTAACCATCCTTGCATTTTCAAGAAGGAAAGCCATTCAGAAGGGTTGCCCAGCCATTCTTGGCCTACTTTCCAATATAGGGCTATCTCCAAGCTGATAGGATCGCCACAACGAAAGTTCCCCACGTTTACCGTAACGTGCAAGAGGTCTCTGTTGTCGGGATTCGCCTTCAGGGCTGGGTCAACGAAAGGGGCCTCTGCGATATACCGCCGGACCATCGCTTCTACCTGCAAAGGGGTGTCCTCTTTTTTAGGTTGAAGAGCCAGGACCCGCACACCCTGATAGGCCGCATCGTTGAGCAATTGCTGCATATAGAGGACCTTCCAGACCTCAAACCCTCCTAATACAATGAGGATCAGGATCGGGAGAAAGAGAGCTACTTGGACAGTAATTGCTCCTCGTTTTTCTTCTAGCAGAGCCACCATAGGTAGATTACTCCTGGCAGGGCAAGGCTCCAGCAATGAGGACGGCCCTCGCGTTGCAGGTCCTCCGCAGTAGGGAGAATTTGCCCTTGCCGCGCTCTCTGGTGAACTTGGCGTAGTTTTTCTCTCCATCCTCGGCGGAAGTATTTGAAGGCAAGCAAGGGTAAGCTGACGACGAGAACGATGATGCAGAAGAGAAGGAGAAAGCGCGCCGTTGGAAAGAGAGCAAAAAGGGCCATCAGTAGTTTAGTATCCCCGCCTCCGAAAAAATGTAGCTGCCACAGGCTGAAAAGGATCCCCCATGCTGCCAGGGCAAAGAAAACCCCTTTTTCGTTTTGGAAAAGAGCTCTCCAGATCTGCCATCCTAGAGCGCCAAACATCACCGGGAGAACTAATGCATTGGGGATCCGGCGCTGAAGGCGATCCCATGCAGAGACGGTGACAAGCCACACGGTAATACCAATTTTGAGAACTAGACCAGGCCATCCTGCAGGCATAGATTCTCCGTGGTTCTCTGACGAGAGGGAAGGGTCGCTGGGGGGCACAGCTAGTCAAGAAAACGCCTTAGAATCGTTCCCCAAACGGCGGCTAGCCTGTCGCGTATGGTGATCAAGATAGCATAGCTTGCCAAAGCAACGATCAAGGTGAGGGCTACCCACTCGACTAGCTCAGCCCCCCTTTCGTCTGCCCACAGTGCCCAAATGCTGCCGCTATGCGAGCAGGAACTCTGCATATTCTTTCCCTTTCCCTTTTGGCACATACTGCCGCAAGCAGCTTTCCCCCGTATGGCGTGAGGGCCTTTCCCCCTACTGAGGGGCCAATGCTCAACAGGGGATACCGATCAGCCAATGCCAGCAAGTGTGTCGCGGATAGTCTGGTAAATGCGGGTCAGCTCATTCCCAATGGCCTGCAGAATGGCAAAGGTGGCCAGAATGAGGATGACCGTGACGACGGCCCATTCGACCAACTCGGGTCCAGATTCGTCCTGGAAAAATCGACGTAGCTCTTCCATCTTTTCCCTCCATACGTTTTCAAACTTTTGGATATTTTTACAGCGATGGGGCCGCGTTTTCACGGGCCGCGCATCTGGCTGATTCCTACCATCAACAAAGGGATGAGTCCCAGGATCAGGGCAGGAAGAAAGACCCCTGCGACCATAGGTAAGGTGAGCCGAATGGGTGCTTTTTGCACCTCCTGTTCAACAGCGGCCCGGATGTCTTCCTCGATTGCCTCGACGCTAACGCCCAGAGCACGGTGGTAGGAGATACCTCCGTCCTCGGCCATGCGGATGCGCTCTAGAACTTCTTCCAATTGCGGGCAGTCAAGGTCTTCGATTAACCCCTCTATTACAGCTTGGGGCGAAATGCTGATCCGGCTTTCCACGTGTCGCCGCAAACGCTCGCCCAATACTCCGCGCTCGGCGAATTGTTCTGCCGCTCTGACAAGAGACCCCGTCAAAGTAGCTTCAAGTGAGGTGCCCAATTGCAGGCTTACTACCAAATCGCGAATGTCTGTCAATGGCACTTGGAGCTTTCCCTGTTTCTTTCTTTCGCTCAGAGCAAATGGCAGGGAAGGGCTTTTGAAAGGATGCCCTTTGAAACGTCGCCTTTGAAAGCGGACGATTCGCTTGATTTGGTAGTCGATCCCCGCAAGGGGGATTAATAAAATGATGAGAGCAATCCCGATAACGAAGATAAAGGCCGTGTTCATAGCTGCCGCTCTTTCAATTCCCGAACGCGCTTCTCGATGTAATAGGATGTAACTAGGATAACGGAGAAGATGGCGATGTAAAGTAGACGTCCAAGGAGGTTTGCGGTGTAGACCCGACGGAACCCTGGGAGAATGGCTACGACATAGGCGATGGCGATAGCCAGCCCTTGGATAAAGCTTGTTTGCCCTGTGATGCTTGCCAAACCCGTTTCTACCTGGCGTTGTAGATCTTCTTGCCGCCGCAACCTAGCGATGAGGTTATCCAATGCAGCAGTGACGGATTCGTCGCGAGCGGATTCGCTCATTTCTAGGATATAGATGAATTGATTGAGCATAGGGTTCTTGGTACG
>JAGGYI010000141.1 GCA_021162655.1 Anaerolineae bacterium | reverse complement strand
CTGCCCGCCCGCCTGCGTCCCCTGGCGGCTTCCCTGCTGCGCGGCTCGCCCCCGGCTGGGCTGGGCCGCCGCTTTGAAGGCGGCTAGCCCTCGCCCCTCCCTTGACGGCGCCTACGGCCCTATCCACCCACGCACCCAGTTGGTGCGCAAGAATCTGCAGTGGCTTCCCCCCCATTTGCCCCCAGAGGGGGAATCCGCTACTATAGAGGGGAACCCACCTGGGAGCAAAGGATAAGGAGTGGAGCACGATGGATTCCCGAGAGATCGTCCGGCGGACCCTCACCTACAGCGGCCCTGAGCGGGTGGCCGCCACCTTTCCTCCGCCCTATTGGAACGACATCTGCCACGTGCACTATGAGGCGCCGGCCATCGAGTGGCGCCCCGTGGGGGAGGACCGCGAGGAGTATGTAGACGAGTGGGGCAACACCTGGGCCCGCCTGGGTGGCCGCACCCAGGGGGAGGTGGTCCGCGGTGTGTTGGAAGACTGGGCCGATCTGGATGCCCTCCAACTGCCCGACCTGGTCAACCCCGCCCGCTATACCCGCGCCGCCCAAATCTGTGCCGACCCGGCGAACGACAAGTACCGCCTAGGCGGGATGCCTGGCTTTCCCTTTAATATCGCCCGCAAGATGCGCCGGCTGGATAACTTTCTCATGGATCTCCTCCTCGAGCCCGAGCGGGTGGCCGAGCTCCTCCGCCGTTTGGAGGACCTCCTCGCCGAGATGATCGTCCGCTATGCCGAGATCGGCGTGGATGGCGTCTTTTTCTGTGAGGATTGGGGCACGCAAAAGGGGCTGATGATCCACCCGCGCACCTGGCGAGAGGTCTTTAAGCCTGGCTTTGCCCGCCTCTGCCAGGTGGCCCACGAGCGGGGGCTGACGGTTTTCATGCATTCCTGCGGCAAGATCACCGACATCATCCCCGATCTCATCGAGGTGGGCATCGACGTCCTCCAGTTCGATCAGCCGCGCATCCACGGCTTGGATACCCTCGCCCAGTTCCATGGCCAGGTGACCTTCTGGTGCCCGGTGGACATCCAGAGGACCCTGCAGACCCGCGACGAGGCGGCCATCGAGGCCGATGCTCGCGAGATGATCGAAAAGCTGGGTGGCCCCGAGGGGGGCTTCATCGCGGGCTATTACGGCGATAACGAGGGCATCGGGCTCGATCCCTATTGGCAGGATGTGGCTTGCCGCGCCTTTATGCGCTATGGCGATTATGCCCGCGCAGCGGAGGGGGCTCCTCCCGCCTAGTGGGGCTGGCTCTGCGCTCCACCCAACCCTGAGGTTGGGTGGAGCGTTTTCTTTTGGGGCGTTTGGCTATGGGTCCCTTTGGGGGTATGATAGAGGAAATCTCAGAGCGAGGTCAGAGGAACGATGCCCGAACGCGTGGCCTTGGTGCGGTGTGCAGAGTATGACCCCACCCAGGTGGAGGCGGCCGTCCGCCGCAGTGTGGAGCTCCTGGGGGGGATGGAGGCCTTTGTACAGCCTGGGCAGCGGGTGCTGCTCAAGCCGAACTTGGTGCGCGCTGCCCCGCCCGAGAAGGCCATCTCCACCCACCCCACGGTGGTGGCGGCGGTGGCCAAGCTCGTCCGCGAGGTGGGGGGGCAGCCCTTTATCGCCGAATCGCCGGGCGGCCCCTATACGGCAGGCATCCTACGGGCCAGCTACCGCAAGACGGGCATGGCCCAGGCAGCCGAGGAGAGCGGCGCTGAGCTGAACTTTGATACGCGCGCGGTGCAGGTCTCTCACCCCGAGGCCAAGGTGCTCTACCGCCTCGACCTCATCCAGCCGGCCGTCGAGGCCGATGTGATCATCAACCTCCCCAAGCTCAAGACGCACAACCTCTCGGCCCTCACCTTGGCGGTCAAGAACCTCTATGGCCTTGTGCCGGGCACCATCAAGATCAGCTACCACGCCAAGCTCCAACAGCGGGAGCTCTTTTGCCAGGGCTTGGTGGACCTCCTCACCTACGTCAAGCCGGCGCTGCAGATCATGGACGCCGTCGTCGGCATGGAGGGGGAGGGCCCCTCTGGAGGAGATCCGCGTCCGATCGGGGCCATCTTGGCCAGCCCCAGCGCCCTGGCGATGGATATCGTCGCGGCTGCCCTGGTGGGCTTTGATCCCCTCGATGTGCTCACCACCCGCGTCGCCGTCGAGCGCGGCCTGACCAGTGGCCGCCTGGAGGATGTGGAGCTGGTGGGCGATTCCCTCGAGGAGCTGCGCGTGCCCGACTTTCGCAAGGGCATCGAGGCCGAGCTGGACCCCGGCCTGGTGCCCAGGTTCCTGCGGCGGCTGTTGCGCATGGAATCCTCCGCCGAGGGAGACGCCCGCGGGCGGGGGCTCTTTCGCGCCCTCAGCTCGGGGTGGGTCTGGAAGCAGCTCGTTGCCATGCCCTATGCCACCGAAAAGTGCGTGGGCTGTGGCTACTGTGCCGAAAACTGCCCGGTGCAGGCCATCCAGATCGTCGATGGGCGCGCTCGCATGGATGGGCGCACCTGCATCCGTTGCTACTGTTGCCACGAGCTCTGCCCCTATTCGGCCATCGAGCTGCGGCGGCCCCTTTTGGGCCGGCTCCTCATGGGCCGCTAGGAGAGAAAGCCCAGCTCGCGATGGGAGCCCATCTCGCGGACGAATTGCTCCAGCACTTGAACGGTGCCCACGGCATCGTTCAGGTCGAGCACGCAGACGGGCGTGTGCGAGTAGCGGCGGGCCAGCCCCAGCCCCGCCGTGGGGATGCCCTCACGGCTGAGGTGGATGGTGCCCGAATCGGTGGCGGCCTTGCCCACGATGGTGCAGGGCTGCAGTGGCACCCCGCAGTGTTCTGCCGCCTGGCGTAGGTAGCGGTTCACCGCTGGGTGGCCGATGTGGGCGCTGTTTGCCAGGAGGAGCACCGGCCCCTGGCCGAGCCGGGCGGGCAGCTCTTTGTAATAGTCCACGTCGGGCGTATCCCCGGCCATAAAGGTATCCACGACGACGGCGTAATCAGGCCGGGCGTGGTAGGCGGCCACCTGGGCGCCGCGCAGGCCTATCTCCTCTTGCACGCAGACCACTCCATACAGCGTGCCCTCGAGGGGAACCCCTTTGAGCTGCTGAAAGAGGGCCAAAAGCACGGCGCAGCCGATGCGGTTATCGATCGCCTTGCCTGAGACGCGCTCGCCGTGGAGGGAGATCAGCGGGCTATAGTAGGCCACCGGGTCGCCCACGGCGATGCCCATCTCGGCCACTTGCTCGGCGCTTTGCGCTCCCACGTCGATATAGAGCTCGTCGCTGAGCAGTACGCGCTCGCGTTCGCTGGGCCTCTGCAGGTGGCCCGATTTCACCCCGATCACCCCCAGGTGCCCACGGATGCGCACGCGGCGCCCCACCAGCATGGCGGGCAGCACGCCGCCGAGGGTGTCAAAGCGCAAAAAGCCCTCCGGGTCGATGCTTTTGACGATGCCGCCGATCTCGTCGGAATGGGCCGAGATCATCAGCCGAGGGCCCTCGGGGGCTCCTCTGCGTATGGCATAGAGGTTGCCCATGGCGTCCACTTCTACCTGGTCGGCGAGCTCGGCAAAGGCTTTTTGCAGGTAGCGCACCACTTCTTGTTCAAAACCCGAGACGCCATCGAGGGCGGTCAGCTCCTCCAGGGTGCGGCGCAGAAAGGTCTTGATCTCCATTTGGCGCTCCTTTCCGCAAAGAGGAGGGGTGTGGAAGTGCTCTTCCACACCCCTCCTTGTCTT
>JAGGYI010000149.1 GCA_021162655.1 Anaerolineae bacterium | reverse complement strand
GTGGAAAGCACTCCCCTGAGTGAGGAAGAGGAACGCCAAGTGCGGGAGCTCGCCCGTGAGTGGGCGCATCGTCGCTGCCGAATTTGCTCCCTTTGCTTGCCTTGCCCTCAGGAGATCGACATCCCCGTTGTTTTGGGGACGGATGTAATGTACGACCATTATCGCACGTTGGGAGCCGAGGGTTTTGCAGCTTTCCCTTGGTCGCAAAAGATGATGGAGGATGACCTAGAGGGTCGGCAGAAGACTATTGCAGCGATCGAATCTTGCACGCGTTGTGGGGATTGTGAGAAACGTTGCCCTTATGGGCTTCCTATTGTGGAGATGCTTCAAGGCACCCTCCCCGCGATGAGGGATATGGTGCGCATCTACAAGGAGCGTCTGCAAAGCTAGCCGAGGGTTCCCCTTGGGAGGGATTTTGCATCCCTCCTTTTTTTGTTTCCAAAGCGGTGGCCTTGACGCCCTTTTCCCTCGGGTGTTATATTCTCCTAGAGCAAACGAGGAGGAGGGCCGGGATGAGCGAGAAAAAGTATGCCATCGGAATCGATTTTGGCACCGAGTCGGCGAGGACGGTGCTCGTCGCTTTGGAGGATGGGCAGGAGGTAGCCACGGCCGTCTTCCCCTACCCAGATGGGGTCATCGATGAGGTGTTGCCTGGCAGCAAGGTCCGCCTGGAGCCGGATTGGGCGCTTCAGAACCCCGTTGACTATGTCTCAGCCGTCAAGGTGACGATTCCCCAGGTGCTCAAGGAGAGCGGAGTCTCCCCCCAAGATGTCATAGGCTTGGGTATTGATTTTACCGCTTGTACGATGCTCCCCACCAAGGCGGACGGCACGCCCCTCTGTGCTTTGCCTGAATACGCTCAGCACCCTCATGCGTGGGTCAAGCTTTGGAAGCACCATGCGGCCCAGCCGGAGGCAAACCAGATCAACCAGCTCGCCCAAGAAAGGGGCGAGCCCTGGCTTGCGCGCTATGGCGGCAAGATCTCTTCAGAATGGTTCTTTCCCAAGGCCCTGCAGATTCTCCACGAGGATCCCGAGATCTATGAGGCGGCAGATCGCCTCATAGAGGCGGCCGATTGGATCGTCTGGCAACTCACTGGGGTAGAGACGCGCAACCTCTGCACCGCTGGCTACAAAGCCATTTGGGATAAGCGCAGTGGTTTCCCCAGCCCCGACTTTTTCGCTGCCCTTCATCCGCGGATGCGCAACATCGTTCGGGAAAAGATGAAAGAGGAGGTCTCTCCCCTGGGAGCTCGTGCGGGCGGGCTGACCCCCGAAATGGCCGCTGCCACTGGCCTGCGTGAGGGGACTCCTGTAGCCGTGGCTAATGTGGATGCACACGTCTCGGTCCCAGCTGCTACGGTGGTTGAGCCGGGGCGCATGGTGATGATTATGGGGACTTCGACCTGCCATATGGTACTGGGGGAGGAGCAAAAGCTTGTCCCGGGAATGTGTGGAGTGGTGGAGGATGGCATCATCCCCGGCTTTTTTGGCTTTGAGGCGGGCCAGTCCTGCGTGGGCGATCACTTTGCCTGGTTTGTCGAGAATGCGGTGCCTGGGGCCTATGAAGAAGAGGCCCGCCGCCGCGGGCTGAATTTGCATCAGCTTCTTGAGGAAAAGGCCGCGGCCCTCAAGCCGGGGGAATCGGGTCTCCTAGCCTTGGATTGGTGGAATGGGAACCGCTCCATTTTGGTGGATGTGGATCTGACGGGGCTTCTCCTAGGGGCCACTTTGGCCACCAAGCCGGAGGAGATCTATCGCGCCCTGATCGAGGCCACTGCCTATGGAACGCGCATCATCATTGAGACCTTTGAGGAGAGCGGGGTTGCCGTCAACGAATTGGTCGCGGCAGGAGGGTTGCCTGAGCGGAACAAGCTGCTCATGCAGATCTATGCCGATGTTACTGGGCGGGAGATCAAGGTCGTGGGGACGAGCCAGGCGGGGGCTCTGGGCTCGGCGATGCATGGTGCCGTTGCGGCTGGCCCAGCGCTGGGAGGATATAGGGACATCCGAGAGGCAGCGGCCAAGATGGCTCACCTCAAGGACGTTGTCTATCGACCCATTCCCGAGCACAAGCGGGTTTACGATCAACTCTATGCCGAGTATGTGACCCTGCACGACTATTTTGGCCGAGGGGCCAACGATGTGATGAAGCGGCTCAAACGCCTGCGGGCGGAGGTGCTGGCCCAGTCTTGACGGTTTTTCGGCACACTTGGGTGCCCCGGGGAGCTGGGAACAGTTTGGCTACCCTGGGGCTTTTTTCTTCTCTGCTTCCCCAATAGCAGAGCCTTTGAAAGGAGGTAGAGATGGCCTCTGCAGAGTTCTTTTTGCGTCCACTTCACGAGCGAGATGGCTCTGCTCTGGGGGCTCTCCTGTCCGAAAGCCCCGATACCGGCCGTATCCGCACGGCGGTGCGCTACCGGAAGGGGTGTTGGAGGTCTGGCAGGCGACAGATCAAGATTTCATCGGAGTGGTGGCTGAGGCTCCTGGCCATGAGGGCCTAGTTGGGGCCTGCATGGCCCGCTTTGGGTATTGCCAGTTTGAAGGGGCTGTGCGCCCGCATGCCCTGTTGCATGCTCTCATGGTCCATCCCCAGTATCGACGGCGAGGGATCGCCTCCGCGCTGGTAGGCTGGCTTGTGGAACGAGTCCGCCAGCGCCTAGGTGAGGAGGGCGTCATCTGGGCGCTGGTGCAGCAAGGGAATGTGGGTTCTATGCGGACCCTCTGCAAGCACTTGGCAATTTTCGCCACTGCATCCCTTTCTTCCCATATTGGGTATGAGGCCTTGGTCTGGGGTTACCAAGCTCGCCGTTGCCGTCGAGGGGCCTGTGCCCGCCTCATTAGAGCGTCCCGTTTACGGTTGAGGGAGGCTCTAGAGAAGGGAGACGGGGTCTACATCTACTCGCCACCCCAGGGGCAGGCGTACGTCGCGCAAGAGGGCGTGGGGATCTGCACCACAGACGAGGATATGCCAGCGCCATTTGCCTCGCAGGCGCAGCCAAAAGGCTGGGGCTGGGCCGATGAGCCGAAGGTCGGGCAGGCCATCACGGACGATCTTGAGGGAAAGGAAGCGGTATAGCTTCTCGGCCTCCTCCTTTGCGCGGCGCTCGCTATTTTGCACACAGATCAGCCGGATGAGCCGGGTGATGGGTGGGTAGCCATATTCTCGCCGAAAGGCCAGCTCCTTTTGGTAAAAGCCCTCATAGTCGTGCCGGCTGGCTGCTTGGATGGCGGGGTGCTCTGGAGTGTACGTTTGGATGATTACCCTGCCGCCGAGGATGCTGCGCCCTGCTCTGCCGGCCACCTGAGTGAGTAGCTGGAAGGTGCGTTCCCCTGCGCGCAGGTCGGGCAGGTTCAACGCAGTGTCCGCCGTGATTACCCCCACCAAGGTGACCCGAGGCAGGTCAAGCCCTTTGGCGATCATCTGGGTGCCGATCATGATGTCCGCCTCGCCCCGGATAAAGCGTTCGAGGATCTGTTCGTGCGCCATCTTGCCGCCAGTGGTATCCAGGTCCCAGCGGATAACTCGGGCTTGGGGGAAGGTCTTTTGGACGAGGGCCTCGACCCGCTGAGTTCCCACGCCAAAGAGCTTGATCCGTTTACTGCCGCAGTTGGGGCATGCTGAGGGGAGGGGGGTGCGATAGTTGCAGTGGTGGCAGACGAGCTTGTTCACTGCCGAGTGGTAGGCCAGGGGCACCCGGCAGCGAGGGCAACGGAGCACGTAGCCGCAATCTCGGCACATGACGAAGGTCGCTGCCCCCCTGCGGTTGAGAAAGAGGATGGCTTGTTCTCCTGCTGCCAAGGTCTCTTGGAGGGCTTGGTGGAGGGCTCGGCTAAAGATGCTTGTGTTCCCTGCGCGGAGCTCTTGACGCATGTCCACTACTTTGACGGGCGGAAGTTCGGCATAGAGGGCTTCCTCGGCCTCGGGGGCGAGGGGGCGGTAGCGATGTTGCTCTCGCTGGAGGAGGGCTGCCTGCTCTTCGACGGTGCGGCGGTGCCCCATGATGCGCTGCGGTAGGCGTAGGCGGATGTATTCTCCCTGCTCTGCTCGATAGGCAGATTCGAGCGCTGGCGTGGCGCTTCCTAAAATGCAGGTTGCTCCGACGAGGTGAGCAAGCTGCACGGCCACCTCCCGCGCATGATACCGGGGGGTTTGTGCCTGTTTGTAGGACCACTCGTGTTCCTCGTCGAGGACGATCAGCCCCAGGTTGCGCACGGGGGCAAAGATGGCTGAGCGCGAGCCTACCACCAGGCGCAGCTCGCCAGCGCGGATGCGCCGCCATTGGTCGTAGCGTTCTCCAGGGGAAAGGCGGCTGTGGACGACGGCAAGGGTGGTGGGAAAACGGGCCCCAAAGCGGCGGATCGTCTGGGGGGTGAGGGCGATTTCGGGGACGAGGACGATGGCTCCTCGTCCCTGCTCGAGGGTGCGTTGCACAGCACGAAGGTAGATCTCTGTTTTGCCAGAGCCCGTCACTCCTTGGAGGAGAAAAGGCCGCCCCTGGGGGGCCTCGAGATCTTGGGCGATGGCTTGCCAGGCGCGTTCCTGGTCAGGGGTTAGGCGCGGGGGCACAACGGGCACAAAGGATCGCCCTGCAAGGGGATCTCTCCAGATTTGCCTTTGCTCTTCTTCTACCAGGCCCTTGCTGATGAGGGCTCGAAGTACGCCACGTGTGGTGCTCGTATCCTCCAGAGCCTGCTGGAGGGGAACCCATCCCTCGCCTCCCTGAAGGCGTTCCAAGAGGTAGGCGAGAAGGGCACGTTGTTTCATGGCTCTGGAAGGTACCTGCTCTAGAGAGGCATGAGGGGCAGCCCGTATGACGGAGGCCAGCTTGGGGCGTACCTTTGGGGGGCGTATCTCCATGCGGCGGAGGACCCATCCTTTGCGAATGAGTTGCCTGGCTATGGTGCGCCAGCTTTTGGGCTTGCCCAGGTGGGCCAATTGGCTTGTGCTCAGAGGCCCTCGGGTCTGCAGGAGGGTGAGGAGCTCCCTTTGGGCGGGAGTAGCCTCCTCGGGGATCCCTTCTACTAAAGAGAGGAGGACGGCTTCGGCGCGTTGGGTTATGCCAGGGGGGAGCATGCTCTGAATGACTCGGTGGAGGGGGGCAAGGTAATATTCGCTGATCCAATAGGCCAGCTGGATGTGTGCCGCCGAAAGCACAGGTTCAGGATCGACGATCTGATCGATGGGGCGCGTTTTCTCGACTGGGGAATGGGCCGCAAAACCTACGATTACCCCTTGAAGGTAGCGGGCACCAAAGGGCACCCAGACGAGTTGCCCCACTCGAGCCTCGCTCCGCATCTCTTGGGGTACGAGGTAATGAAAGGCCCTCGTCAGGTAGCCTTCATCCTCTCTATCTTCCTCTATTCCCTCTGGGGCGGCCACTTGGCGCCCCAGAGGGGTGTGCACAACCACGATAGCATAGGGAAGGCTCTCCCCTGCTGAGCTGATCTCCTCCCTCATCGCTCCTCTGAGGGGCTCCTTATTCCCCGACAAAGACCACGGCCCCATAGCCGACAAAATCACTCGGCCGCCCTGTGGGCATCACGTCATAGCTGGTGGTATAGTGCAGTAGCACACCCTGGCGGGCCCCCAGTTCCTTGGCATAGCCTATAGCTGCGGCGATGGCGCCGGCACCACAGGCGTTGTGCCGTGTGCTGG
>JAGGYI010000314.1 GCA_021162655.1 Anaerolineae bacterium | reverse complement strand
CCTACCGCTTTCGCCATCGCGAGGGGCACTGGGTTTGGCTACAGGAGAGGCATTACATTCGGCGCGACACAGAGGGCCAACCTATCGCCCTGGGTGGAGTCATCCACGACATCAGCGAGCTAATGGAGACCAAACAGCTCGACCAGCTCCAGGACCAGATCCACCAACTCCTCATTCGGCGCAAGCCCAGGGAGGCTTTTGGCCCCATCTTTTCGCTCCTCGGGCAGTACTTTCCTCTTGATGGTGCCATCCTCTGGGTAGGAAGCCGCACCAGCGGCACATTGCAGAGCCAACTCCAATGGATGCGCCCCGATGTGGGAGAGCTTTGGCGCTCTGTCCTTCAGGAGCTCCTCGGCGAGGAAATGATTCTCCCATTGAATGTAGGTAGCACCCTAGATATTGTCCTCGAAACAGGCAAGCCTCTCTATATCCCTGATATCCGTCAACTTGATACCTTTGGAACACCACAAATCGCCACCAAGGGGGTGCGCTCTGTCCTCCTCTACCCGCTCGTTCTCCGAGATGATCTCTTGGCCATCCTCGCGTTGCCTAGCCGAGAGATCGACGCTTTCCCTGAGAGTTTTCATCGTTTCATCGAAAGGATCGCCGGCACCCTTGCGGCTGCGGTAGAGGCCTGGTACTATGAGCGCAATTTGGAGGAGCTGAATGCCTCTTTGGAGGCACGGGTGCGCCAGCGCACCTATGAACTGGAGGTGCTCTATGATCTCTCCCGACAGATAGGCTACACCCTCGATTACAGCGAGCTCTTTCGCCTGATGCTCGAATACCTCCACCGGGCTGTCTCTTACGACGTAGCAGGGAGCTTTTTGCACATCGATGGCTCCTTCGAGCTTTACATTCGCCCGGCACGGCCCCTCAACCCTGATCTTCAAGAGGAACTGAAAAAGCGCCTACTGGATTCCTTTGCCTTTCTCACAGGGCAAGAGGTCGAGCCAGGGACGGTCTCTTTGGAGGTACTCGCCTCCCCCTCCTTCGATAGCTCTGCGCCGCCCCTCCAGGAGATAGGCTCCTTCTTCCAAGTGCCCCTCATCGTCGAGCGCCAACCCCGCGGGCTCCTTTTCGTCGCCCGTGAGGCCCGCGGCGAGTTCTCTGAGGACCAAGTGCGCCTACTCTACACCCTGGCGAACCAAGCCTCCGTCTCCGTCCAGCGCCTACAGGCCCTCCTTGCCCAGGAGCAGCAGCGTCTGGCCAGCGTGGTGGAACGCCTGCCCGCTGGTGTAATCCTCCTTGATGAGGATAACCGCATCGTGCTGACGAACGAGATGGGGCAGGAATACCTCGCTCTGCTCGGCAGCAAGGCAACGGAAGGCCAGCGTCTACGTCAGCTCGGAGATCGTCCCCTCGAGGAACTCTTCCAGCCTCCTCCAGGGGAGATGCCCCGACATGAACTCAGCATCCAAGAGGGCCCACTACAGCGCATCTTTGAGGTAGAGACCCGGGCCATCGAAGCAGGGCCCGAGACCGGCGGGCACATGCTCGTTATCCACGAAGCAACCCACGAGCGCCAAGTGCAAGAGCGCATCGCCCAGCAGGAGCGCCTGGCCGCCGTTGGGCAGCTGGCCGCAGGCATCGCCCACGATTTCAATAACCTCCTCACCTCCATCATTGGCTTTGCCCAATTGCTCGAGATGGAGGAGAGCCTTCCCGAGTCTGCTCGCAACGACGCAGCTCTCATCGCCAGGCAGGGGCAACAAGCCGCCCATCTCATCCGCCAGATCCTCGACTTTAGCCGTCGCTCCGTCGCCCACCGGCAGACGTTGAACCTCGTCCCCCTGCTGAAGGAACTCACCAGGTTCCTTCAGCGCACACTTCCTGAGAACATCCATATCTCTCTGGAGCTTCATTGCGACGAATGCCTAGTGCAAGCAGACCCTACTCAGATCCAAGAAGCCCTGATGAACCTGGCCGTCAATGCCCGCGACGCCATGCCTGAGGGTGGCGAACTGCGTTTACGTCTTTGGGAATTCACCCTCAACCCTGGGGATTCCGCCCCCGCCTATGGGCTTTCCCCAGGCATGTGGGCAGCCATTTCCGTCTCTGATACGGGCACGGGCATCCCCCCAGAAGTGCTACCACACATCTATGAGCCCTTTTTCACCACCAAACCACGGGAAAAGGGCACCGGCCTAGGATTGGCCCAGGTCTATGGCATCGTCAAACAACATGAGGGCTATATCGATGTGCAAACCCAGCTAGGCCAAGGGACGACCTTCACCCTCTATTTGCCTGCCGTCACAGAGGCTGCTCCCATCGAGGAGAAGCCCGTTCCCCAACAGACCTTCCACGGCCAGGGAGAGATGATCCTCCTGGTGGAGGATGAGGCACGCGTGCGCGAGGTGATCCGCAAGATGCTCGAGCGGATGGGCTACCGCCCTCTTGAGGCCCAAAACGGTCAGGAGGCATTGGCCCTTTATGAGGAGCACAAAGAGAAGATTGCCCTTATCCTCAGCGACGTTGTCATGCCTGAAAGCGGCGGCATCGACCTGGCCTATGCTCTCGAGGAGCGAGGAGCTCCCCAAAAGATCATCCTCCTCACTGGTTATCCCCTGGGCCAAGAGGAAACCCCTCTACCGGCGAATATAGCGGGTTGGGTGATCAAACCCCCCTCCCTTGGGCATCTCTCTGAAGCCATTCAAGGTGCCCTCCAGTGAACCTCCTGGCTGGTGCTGATGGAACAGCGCCAGCCAGTTTTATCTCTCATTTTGGGCTTGCCAAAACGAGTGAGAGAGGCTATTCT
>JAGGYI010000289.1 GCA_021162655.1 Anaerolineae bacterium | reverse complement strand
GCCTATGCCTCTTTGGCGATAGGAGTGCTCGAGCTTTTTAAGGAGATGGGCTTTAGCTCCGCTTTGATCTATCGCCGGGAGGATGTAGAGGAGGCAGCGAATACCACCTTTGTGGCCGTTCTAATAAGCAGTGTGCTTCTCTATGGGCTGGCCTGGGTAGCTTCTCCATGGATTGCCCAGTTCTTCCGCAATGAAGGCCTTGTACAGGTGTTGCGTGTGCTCTCGCTGACCCTAGTCATTTCAGCCATCAGCCAGGTGCCCCTTACCCTGATGGCCAAAGGGATGGGGTTTAAGAACAAGGTGATCCCCGAGATGATTGCTGGTTTTGTGGGCTCGGCCGTCTCTGTTGTTCTGGCCCTTTTGGGTTATGGCGTATGGTCTATCGTCTATGGTCGGCTGCTTATCTCTTTGATGACCGCGATGCTGGTTTGGTTCTTTTGCCCGTGGCGGCCCTCTTTGCGCTTTAGTGGCCGGGTGGCCAAAGAGCTTTGGAATTATGGCAAGCATATCCTCAGCAGTCAGATCATGGTCTTTTTCATCACCAATATCGATGATGCTTTTGTTGGGCGCTTTTTAGGAGATGCGGCGTTGGGTACTTATAGCTTGGCCTATGAGCTCTCGAACCTGCCGGCGACGCATCTCAGCCGCATCGTAGGTCAGGTGATGTTCCCGGCCTTTTCCAAGGTGCAGAGCGATCCGCGGCGGCTACGCAACGTCTTTTTCCGCAGTATGAAATATGTTTCTTTGGCGGCTTTCCCCATCGCCATCATCACGATGGTGTTTGCCAAGGATTTTATCATCGTTGCCTATGGGAAAAAGTGGTTCCAGGCGGTGGTCCCTCTGCAGCTTTTGACGATCTATGGCTTGGCTAGGGCCATTGCAGTGAATATGGGCAATGTCTTCAAAGCGGGAGGCAAGCCGCGGTGGCTCTTTTTCATCGCCAGTTGGCGGTTGGCTATGATGGTTCTCTTTCTTTACCCGGCCATCAAGTTTTGGGGCATCGTAGGAGTGGCGGGGCTTTCGGCTGTGGTCGCCATAGTGGATTTCTTTCTCAGTATGTTCCTGACGAATCGGGTGATCCATGCCCGTTGGCGAGATTATGCGCGCATCCTCTTGCCCATGTTGGTGGCTGCGGTTGGGACGGCCCTTTTGGGGCATCAATTTTATCTCTTGGTAGAGAAGACGATCCACCCCTTTATCTCTTTGCCGTTGATGGGAGGGGTGGCTTTGGTGCTTTATTTCGCCTTGATGTATGCCTATGATGCGGATATTCGCCAGGTGACGGCGGATATTTTGACGGGCGTTCGGAGAGAGTTCCGACGGATGCGGGTGACTCATGGACAACCCCAGGCTTGAGAAAAAGGTGCTTCGGGTTGCTCTCATCTCACGTGTGCACCGCAATCCTTACGTCTCACTTTTGCGCGATGGCTTGATGAGCGCTGAGCTGGGGATCTCTCCCTGCATAGAGGAGCGTTTTTCGTTGCGCTGGCTTTGGGAGCGCCGCCGTCAGGTGGATATACTTCATATTCATTGGTTAGAGCTGTTCTTCCTCTATCCTACTTGGTGGCGTAGCCTGCGCCGTTGGCTTTCGGTGGTCTTGGCGTTGCTCCTTGCGCGGTTATTGGGGATTTGCGTCGTCTATACAGTGCACAACATCTGGCAGCACGAAGGGCGACGGGCAGGGCTTGTCTGGCTGGGGAATGCAGCAATCTTTGCTTTGGCGAACGCAGTGCACGTTCATGATGCGCGTACAGCTGAGCTCCTCGCCCGACGTTGGAGGCGAAGGCGGGGGGTCTATGTTGTTCCTCATGGGAGTTATATAGGAGCTTATCCAAACGAGTGCTCCCGAGAGGAGGCCCGCCGAGTGCTGGGATTGCCTCAGGAGGGGTTCATCTACCTCTTTTTGGGGCGCTTGCGTCCTTATAAGGGAGTTGAAGAGCTTTTGTATGCCTTTCGTCGATTGGAGGACGAGGATGCTCTCCTTTTGGTGGCGGGCCAGGTTCATGATCCTGGCTACGAAGGGCGCATTCAAGCCCTAGCAAAGGGGGATGAACGTATTCGCTTGCACCTGCGCTTTGTGCGCGATGAGGAGCTCCAGTTGTTCTTGAATGCCTGTGATATTTCGGTGTTGCCCTATCGTCGCGTGACGACTTCGGGAGCGGCATTGCTGAGTTTTTCCTTTGGCGTGCCCATCATTGCCCCTCGGCGGGGTTGTTTCGTCGAACTGGTGGGGGAGGAGGAACGCGGGCTTCTCTATGATCCTTCAGATGAGGAGGGCTTGCTTCGGGCTCTCCAACGGGCTCGTCAAAGAGAGCTGGCTGAGCTGAGGGCAGCTTCTCGGCGTTTTGCTGAGGAGCTGAATTGGAGGGACCTGGCCCGCCTACACGCGCAGGCCTATCGACAATGTGTAAAGGTGTAGAGAGATGAAACTTTCTGTGCTTATGCCAGTGTACAACGAGGAAGCAGGATTAGAGACGATCCTGCGGCGTGTGGCTGCCGTGGATATTGAAAAGGAAATCATCGTCGTCGATGATTGCTCCAGCGATGGGACGGCTGGCATCCTCGAGCGGATCGATATCCCTGGGCTTAAGGTTATTCGCCACTCGGTGAATCGGGGCAAGGGGGCAGCTATTCGCACTGCCCTCCAGGCGGTGACGGGCGATGCGGTAATCATTCAGGATGCGGATCTCGAGTATGATCCCCAGGATTATCCTGCCCTCTTGCAGCCAATCATCGAGGGGAAGGCTCAGGTAGTCTATGGCGTCCGGGATCTCAGCGAGCAGGCGCTCTTGATGCGTTTGGGGAACAAGTTCCTTACGGCGGTGACCAACTTGCTCTATGGTGTGCGGCTCCATGATATGGAGACTTGTTATAAAGTGATGACGGCAGAGATTGCCAAGAGTTTGGAAATCGAATGTAATCGCTTCGATCTGGAGCCCGAGATTACGGCCAAGATCATCCGCCAGGGACACAAGATCCATGAGGTGCCCATCTCTTATCATCCGCGCAAAGAGAAAAAACTCTCCCCCTGGCGAGACGGTCTCCCTGCCCTTCGGGCCCTCTTAAAGTATCGTTGGTGGCGCCCCAAAAAGAGGGGGTAAAAAGCTCGTATTGGTTATTTGATGGAAAACGCATAGAATGAATACCCTGTAATCTGTAAGGGGAGAGGCTTCATCTCACTTTCATCTAGGGGCCATATGATGAGACGCGCGCGGGCAAGGAGGCAAGGAAGGTGTTAAGGGGGCAGAGCATTCTCTGCTTTGCGCCAGACCCTTGGAACGATATCTGGCGCAATCGCCATCAGATTATGTCTCGCCTTGCCCGAGAGAACCAAGTGCTTTATGTGGAACCGAGGGCTTATTTGCGGCCTGTTTTGGCCCAGCTTTTTGGAGGGAAGCTGAGCCCAAGGGAGCTGGGAGCCGAGCTCTATGAACCGCGGCCTGGGCTTTATGTTTTTCGCCCACCACGCTATGCCCCTTTGGCGGGCCGGGAGCCTTTGCGTACTCTGTTGGATAGCTTGCGAGCAGCCTCTTTGCGTAAAGTGTTGCGCCGTTTGGGGATGAGGCGACCTATCTTGTGGCTTTTCCGGCCGGATGCGGCCGATGTGCCGGGGCGTTATGGAGAGAAATTGCTCATCTATCATATCGTTGACGAATATACAGGCTATGCCGATGTGGATGCACAACGTGCTCAAGAGATCGCGCGCCGTGAACGCGCTCTCATTGCGAGGGCGGACCTTGTGCTAGTGACTTCGCGCCGTCTGCTAGAGAGCAAGGGGGGTGTTAACCCTAATACGTACTGGGTGCCCAACGGAGTGGATTATATGCGCTTTGCTCAGGCGGCTCAGGGGGGTGCGGAGCCTCCTGAAGTAGAGAACCTCCCCCATCCGCGGATCGGCTATGTGGGGGCTTTGAACGACAAGATAGATGTGGCCCTTTTGGAGGAGGTGGCCAAAGCCTATCCACAAGGGACCCTTATGTTAGTAGGCCCCTTGCGCTTGTTGGATGAGGATGCGCGGCGACGTTTCACAATGCTCTGTGAGCGCCCCAATGTGCTTTTTGTTGGACCAGTACCTGTAGAGAGAGTGCCCTTTTTTATGGCTGCCTGTGATGTGGGCTTGCTTCCCTATCGGCGCAATCGCTGGACGGAGTACATCCATCCGCTCAAGCTCTATGAGTACCTAGCTTGCGGGTTGCCCGTGGTGGCGAGCGATATCCCTGCAGCCCAGGAGGAGGCAGACTTGCTTTATATTGCCGCCAGCAAAGGAGAATTTGTGGAGAACATTGCCCGGGCGCTTGCCGAGGATGCGCCTATGCTGCGACGGGCACGACAGCAGCGGGCCGCACAAAATACCTGGGATCAGCGGGTGGCCAAGATCTCTGAGCTGATAGAAAAAGCGTTAAGGGAAAAGGCATGAAAGCGGTTTCCTCTGTTTTGGGTGCCAAAGAAATTGGCTTTTTGCTGAGCCGCGGCCATGGCCAGGAGCGGCTTCATCCCCTAGTGCGACGTGGAGCCAGCTTTTTAGGGAGCTTGGCGGTGCGCATCTGGGGATATCCTCTTGATGCGCTAGCTCGTGAGCGGGCCCAGGCCATCTTGGAGGCGCTGGCCCCGCAGCCTGGGGAGCGTTTCCTTGCCTTGGGGTGCCATGTAGGGCATTTGGCATTGGAATTGGGGACCTCCCATCCTATCCGTGTGGACGGCTTGGAGGAAGATACCCATTGTCTGGCTATCGCTCAGCGGCTTAGAGAGAAACTGGATGCGTGGAACGTCTCTTTTATGCAGCAAAAGGGCCCTTATTTGCATTTTCTGGCTGAGAGTTTTGACAAGGCTTTCGCCGAGTTGCTCAAGGAGGGAGAAGCCCAGAAGGCCTATTTCGCTGAGGTGAACCGAGTGCTTGTCGACGGAGGGGACTTTGTTTTCGTTTTGCCTATGGTGGGGAATGGAGCGGCGTGGCCTCAGGTGGCTTCCGCCTTGGAGGAAGCTGGCTTTGTATTGGAGGAAAAACGCCTTCTCGAGTATGATATACTTGCAGATGGCTTGCTGACGAGGTTTTGGAAGCCTTTACGGCGCGTTCTCTCTTTGTCGGACGGCCAGGGAGGGCCAGAGGTGTTGGTGAAGGCGCGCAAGGCACGGCGACCTAGCTATCATCGTTAGATAGCAGGATATTACGACAAGGATAAAAGTATGGAAGCAGGGGCGGATTTCTGGGTTTATTTTAACATCATCCGAAAGCGCTTTTGGTTGATCCTTTTGCTCTTTCTAGTGACCGAGGGCGTGATCCTCAGCGTCACTTATACAGCCAAGCCCGTTTACCGTGCCACAGTGCGCCTGCAGGTATTGCCTGCAGGGCGTTCCGATGTTTCGCTTTTTAGCGAGTATCGACCGGTGAGCAGTGTAAATGAGATCCAACAGGCACAGAACGATTTTATCCGGGCCCTCAAGAGCGGGTTTGTCGCTTGGAAAACGATTGCGGACCTGAATTTGGATATAGGGGCGCTTGATTTGCTCTCGGGGCTCAGTACAGCTATCGAGGGAGATTTCATTGTTGTTACCGTGGAGGCCGAGGATCCCGGTCAGGCAGCGGCCATTGCCACGACCCAGGTGAATAATGCCCTGGAGTATTTTCGTAATGTGCGGGCTACTCCATCGCGTGTCTTGCGCAAGTTTATTTCTGAACAGCTAGAGGGGGAGCAGAAAAAGCTTCTCGAGGCTGAGCAAGCTTTGGTCGAGTTTAAAAAGAAGCACAATCTGGACTCTTTGGAACGGGAGATGGCCTCTTTGCAGGACCTCGTGCGAAGCTTGAAGCTTCAGCGGGAGCAGGCCCGGATGGATAAAGAGAAGATGGCCATCTTTGCTCAGGCCTATCGAGATCAGCAGAAAAAGGCCGAGAAAAAAGTGGCCGAGATCGAGGAAAAGGGAGAAGAGTTTGCTCCCAACACTCTCAAGTTCTACCGTGATCTGGCGCGCCAGTATGAGGAAAAGGCTATCGATTACGAGGCACGCCGCGATGGTTATGCCAAGCAAGTAGAGATCTACGACCAGGTCATCGCGGAACGAGAGGCAGAGCTGCGCAAGTTGTTGGATCTCTATATTCAGTACAAGACCTTGGAGCAGAACCTCGCCCAGATTCAGAACAACTATAACTTTCTCAAGGCCAAAGAGAACGAGGCGCGGCTGAAGCAGCTCCAGGCGGAGCGTCTGGGCTACATTCAGATCACCGAGCCCGCTCGCAAGCCTGATGCTCCTGTACCCTCCAAAATGCCGCAACTCTTGGCGGTGGGGGCGGCCGTGAGCATTTTGACCGGTTTTATCCTTTCCTTCTTGATCGAGTTTCTGGGCTCTTTGCGGCGGGCCGCTCGCAAGCAGCGGGTAAGCTAGCTCGCCAGGAAAGGGATGATGCCCCGACGCATCCTTTATGTAGATTTGGCTCCCGCTGTTGGGGGGTCAATCATCAGTTTATATCAGCTACTCCAAGGGCTCGATCGACGTCGTTACGAGCCCTCTGTTGTCCTATCTGCTGGTAATGGTTACGTTTCGCGCTTCCACAAGTTGGGCATCCAGGTTTTTGCCCTTGGTGAGGCTGGTGGGAGCTCTGCGGCCCAAGAGCGGGTTGAAGCGGTGCGCCAGAGTGGCTTGGTGCATTGGCTGAAGCATAGCTCCCTTGGGGAGCGTTTTGTGCATCTGGTGGGGTTTTATTTGCGCGAGTATCCTTTGGTGAGGCGCAAGGCGGCTGCCCTCTATGGAATTATCCGCCAGGTGGAGCCCCAGCTGGTGCATTTGAACGATGTCGTTTGTGTGAGTAGGCCAGGAATTTTGGCGGCTAGGCGGGCGGGAGTGCCCGCGTTGTGCCATCTGCGCGCTTTGGCTTGGAGAAACCATTTTGATCGCTGGCTCTCCCATTCCTTGCAGGGGTATATCTGTATTTCCCAGGCGGTCGAGCGGCATCAACGTCGCCTGGGTGGGCGCACGTCTCCCTGCTGGGTGGTGTATAATGGAGTTGATCTCAGCCTCTTTGAGGGGCTTCCCTCACGTGGGGAGGTGCGTACTGCGCTTGGCTTTTCAGCGGAACATTTCATCATCGGTTGTGTGGGCAGGTTGGTGCCCTGGAAGGGCCAACATGTGCTCTTGCGAGCTTTGGCAGAGCTAGCGCCCCACTACCCCCAGCTGCGGGTCCTCTTTGTGGGGGCCCCTGAGGCGCATAGCCGGGGGTACGAGGATGAGCTCAAGAGGCTTGCTCATGAGCTGAGGGTGGCGTCTCAAGTGAGTTGGTTGGGTTTTCGGGATGACGTCCCCCGTTTGCTGCGAGGGATGGATTTGCTTGTTCATGCTTCTGTGGCTCCGGAGCCTTTTGGGCGGGTGCTCATCGAAGGAATGGCCGCAGGGGTTCCGGTGATTGGCACGGCAGCGGGGGCTGTGCCTGAGATCATTCGTGATGGTGAGACAGGGCTCTTGGTGCCCCCTGGTGATGTTCAGGCGTTGGCTCGAGCTATCCTTCGGGCGCTGAGTGCTCCTGAGGAACGGGCTCTCTGGGCTCAGAAGGCGCGGGAGGAAGTGGCAGAGAAGTTCTCTCTGAGCAGCTACGTAGAAGGCGTGCAAAGGGTATACGAAAGGGTGCTCTCATGAGTGGCTCTGGCCAGGTAGTGCAACCCCAGATAAAGCGGGGCTTTTGGCAGAAGGTATTGCAGGTCTTTGGGAACCTCCTTCTTGCCCTGCTGGGGGTGGCTTTGGCCCTTTGGATGGGGCGCAAGATCGCGGCTGATGAGTGGTCGTTGTTGGTGCCGGCTGTAGGGCTGTTGGCCTATCTGGCCGTGGCGGTGATCGATGCAAAGCACGCCCTTTTCGTCTGGGTGGTGACGGCTCCCTTTGCTCGCTTTATCCATCTCAATGTCGAGTTGGGGCGAGGTATCCCCAATCTCACGTTGAATCGTTTTATGACGGGCGTGTTGGTGGCCCTTCTTTTTGCTCAACTGGCCTCTCGGCGCCGCAAGATGGCTCGTCTGCTGGCGGCAGATGTTTTCTTGATCCTCTTTATAGGGGCAGCAGCTTTTTCTGTGCCCAGCTCTCTGATGGGGCTCAAGAGTGCGGTCCAGTCGTTCTTTGATCTCCTCGTCGTGCCGGTGGCTCTCTATTTTCTAGCACGCAATTTGATTGTCAGCCGCCGAGACTTGCGGGCCATCATGATCGTTCTCTTTATCGTGGCGTTTTACCTGGCCTTCTTGGCGACCCAAGAACAGTTGACGGGCAAAGTCTGGTTCTACCCTGAGG
>JAGGYI010000212.1 GCA_021162655.1 Anaerolineae bacterium | reverse complement strand
GCTGGGCCTCTAAAAGGTGGTCTACTCCATCTCCCCCAAGGCATAGAGTAGGGCAGCCATCACGGCCAAAGCCGCCGTCTCTGAACGCAAAACCCGTGGCCCCAGCGAGACGAGATGAACGCCCCTCTGCCGAGCAAGGGCGACCTCCTCTTTCGCAAATCCCCCCTCGGGGCCCACAAATATCCAGACCTCCCGGGGGCGCTTTCCCTCCACAGCCAGCGCCTCTCGCAGAGGCACTGTTCCCTCTTGGAGGCAGGGCATCAAGGCCAAAGCGCCTTCAGGCAACACCTGGCAGGCTAGAGGAAATTCCACTGGAAGGCGCACCTCAGGGAGTACAGCTCTTCCCGCCTGTTCGGCCGCCTCCTGGACGATGCGCTGCCAACGCGGCAGTTTGGTCTTGGCAAAATCCTCGTCCCCGCGCACCACACCATGTCGAGTGAAAAGGGGCAAGAAAACCTTCACCCCCAGCTCTGTTCCCTTTTGCAACACCCAATCGAAATGCTTTCCTTTGAGCAAAGCTTGGCAGAGGACAAAGCGCACCGAGGGCTCTGTTTTCGGGGCAAACCGCGCAAGTACTTTTCCCTCTACCAGGGTTGCGCTCACTCGCCCGAGCTCCACACGATACGCCCACCCCGAGCCATCTAGGAGAACGATCTGCCGCCCCGGACGAAGGCGCAACACACGAGCCACCTGGTGTGCAAGGGGTGCTTCTAAACGAACATGGGAACCCTGGATCCACTCACGGGGAACAAAGAAGCGGTGCTCATGCATGGGGCCTTATTCCTTGCCAGCAACGAGGGCAACCCAATCCCCCTCGCAAAAGCAGCGGAGCACGCGCAGGCCTACGCCCTCCAGCTCCCTCTGAACCCATTCGCCCTTCTCTGCGATGATCCCCGAAGCGATCAGTCGCCCACTGGGCAACAGGACGCTATAAAGGGCCTGGGCCATCCCCACGATCACCTCAGCAAGGATATTCACAAGGACGAGGTCATATTCAGCAGGTGGCAGGGATCCCTCCTCAACACGCAAAGTGCCCCCATCCACCTGGACAATGTCCTCCACGTTGTTCAGCACGACGTTCTCTCGGGCCGTTCGCACCGCATCAGGGTCGATATCCAACGCCCGAACCAGAGCAGCGCCATGCAGTGCGGCAGAGATGGCCAGGATACCCGAGCCCGTGCCCACATCCAGCACATGCATCCCTGGGCGCAAGAGCTGCTCAATGGCGATGAGGCACAGCCGAGTCGAGGCATGAAGTCCCGTCCCAAAGGCCATCCCAGGATCCAAACGGATGACGACCTCCCCCTCCCGGGGGATATAGGTATGCCACGTGGGCACGATGACGGTGTGTTCACCAATGTGCTGGGGAGGAAAGAAAGCCTTCCAAGACTCGGCCCAGTCCTCGGGCTCTAACAATTTGATGCGCGGCTCTGAGATCGAACTGATCTTGCCCAAAAGAAGGAGAGCGATCTCTAACTTTCGCAGGGTCTCTTCCTCCCAAGTGGGTAGAAACCCCTTGACGATCGCTCGTCCCCTTGCCCCGCCGTCTGGCCCAGGTGGGGAAGTTTCTACCACTGCCCCTCCACGGCAATGCAAACTGAACAGGCGAACTAGGTCATCGACGCTCTCCTGATCGGCCTCTACACTAACCTCTATCCAACGCGCTCCATCTCCACCCATTCTACAACCCCAGGACCTCCTTGAGCCGCTCTAGAAAACCCTTTTCCTCTTGGGGAGTGATCTCATGGCCCAGGGTCTTGCCAAGTTCGGCAAAGAGCTCCTTTTGGCGCTCGTCGAGATGAGTAGGCACAGCCACATTCACAATGACGATCTGATCCCCCCGGCCAGAGCCTCGCAGATGGGGAACCCCCTTGCCCCGCAAACGGAAAATCGTCCCCGTCTGGGTACCCGCGGGGATGACTAGCGTGGCCTCGCCATCCAAAGTGGGCACCGTGATCTCATCCCCTAAAGCAGCCTGGGCCACATTGATATTGATGTTCAGGATGATGTCATCATCACGCCGCCGGAAGTAGCGATGCGGCTTGACGTGCACCACCACATAGAGGTTCCCTGGTGGACCACCGTAAAGCCCCGCCTCACCTTCTCCGGCCAGCCGAATCCTCACTCCATCATCGACACCTGCCGGGATATCTACCACCAGCGTGCGGACGCGTTCCACTCGCTGGGCCCCATGACAAGTGGAACAAGGAGTAGTGATGATCTCCCCGGTGCCATGACAACGGGGGCAAGTGGTGACGTTCACAAAAGTACCAAAGATGGATTGCTGGGCTCGCCGAATCTGCCCTGTACCATTGCACTGAGGGCAGCGGATGGGCGAAGTGCCTGGTTCAGCGCCCGTCCCCCGGCAAGTGGGACAAGTCTCCAAACGCGCGATCTGGATCTTGCGCTGGCAGCCGAAAACCGCTTCCTCAAAAGTGATCTCTAGATCGTAACGAAGGTCGGCCCCACGCTGAGGCCCCGGCCGCGCACTCCGGCGCATGCCAAAGCCAAAGAGATCCTCAAAAATGTCCTCAAAACCAAAACCGAACCCACCAAAGCCGCCCATGCCACTTTGGTCCAGGCCCGCACGCCCATAACGGTCATAGACGGCCCTCTTTTCATCATCGCTGAGGACCTGATAGGCCTCGTTGATCTCTTTGAACTTGGCCTCTGCCTCAGGGTCGTCGCTGACATCGGGATGATACCGCCGAGCCAGACGCCGATAGGCTCGGCGAATCTCTTCCTTGGTAGCGTCCCGCGAGACCCCGAGAATCTCGTAGTAGTCCCTGCCAACGTTAGAAACCATCCGTAAAAACCACCCCAATAAAGTTGGAGATATCGTCCTTACAGACTATAGCAACCTCCTCCAAAACGTCAAAGAACGCCACCAGGTAATACCCTGCAGGCATCCCATTATAACAAGCGGTTAGGAGCGAGTGACTCGCTCCTAACCGAGTTTTTCCCTTGGATTGCGCTTAGACCTCGCGGAACTCGCCATCAACGGTCGTGTCGTCGTCACCAGAGCTTCCGCCGGACTCTCCTCCCGGAGGAGGCGTGGTGCCACCGCCAGCCTGCTGGTAGGCCATCGCACCCACTCGCTGGAGCACCTGGTTCAACTCCTCCATGCGCCGGCGGATCTCGTTGATGTCGGTGCCGTTGAGAGCCTCACGCACAGCCTTGACTTTTTCCTCCACCTCGGCACGCAGGTCCGCAGGGATCTTGTCACCCAGGTCACGCAAGGTCTTTTCCGCCGTGTAGGCCACTGTATCCGCCTGGTTTCGCAGCTCGGCCTCCTCCTTGCGCGCCCGGTCCTGAGCGGCATGCTCTTCAGCCTCTTTGATCATCCGCTCGATCTCTTCCTTGGTCAGGCCGCTCGAAGCCTCGATGGTGATCTTTTGCTCGCGACCCGTTGCCTTGTCCTTCGCCGAGACGTGGAGAATGCCATCCGCATCGATGTCAAACGTCACCTCGATCTGAGGCACGCCTCGCGGTGCAGGCGGAATACCATCCAGGATAAAGGTGCCCAAGAGCTTGTTATCGCGCGCCATGGGCCGCTCACCCTGGTAAACATTGATCTGCACCTGCGTCTGGTTATCCGAGGCGGTCGAAAAGATCTGGCTCTTGCGCGTAGGAATGGTGGTGTTCCGCGGAATGAGCGGCGTCATCACCCCGCCCAGGGTCTCGATACCCAGGGTCAGAGGAGTGACGTCCAGCAAGAGCACATCCTCTACCTCGCCGGCCAGCACTCCAGCCTGGATCGCCGCACCAATGGCGACTACCTCATCCGGGTTGATTCCCTTGTGCGGCTCCTTGCCAAAGAACTCGCGCACCTTCTGCTGTACGAGAGGCATACGCGTCTGCCCGCCGACGAGGATCACCTCATCAATATCATCCACGGTGAGCCCCGCATCCTCCAAAGCCTGACGGCACGGCCCCAGCGTTCGCTCGACCAGATCCTCAACGAGCTGCTCGAGCTTGGCCCGCGTCAGAGTCATGCTCAAGTGCTTGGGCCCACTGGCATCCGCCGTGATGAAGGGCAAGTTGATCTCCGTCTGCTGAACGGTCGAGAGCTCGATCTTGGCCTTCTCTGCGGCCTCCTTCAGGCGCTGCAGGGCCATGCGGTCATTGCGCAGGTCAATACCTTGATCCTTGCGGAACTCTTCGATGATCCAATCGATGATCCGCTGGTCAAAGTCATCGCCACCGAGATAGGTATCCCCATTGGTGGATTTGACCTCAAAGACGCCCTCGCCGATATCCAGAATAGAGATATCGAAGGTACCTCCACCCAGGTCATAGACGGCGATCTTTTCGTCTTTGTTCTTGCCCAGGCCATAGGCCAGAGCCGATGCCGTGGGCTCGTTGATGATGCGCAATACCTCGAGGCCAGCGATTCGCCCCGCATCTTTGGTCGCCTGGCGCTGCGAATCGTTAAAGTATGCCGGCACCGTGATGACGGCCTTTGTCACCTTCTCACCCAGATAGGCCTCGGCATCTGCCTTTAGCTTGGCCAGAATCATTGCCGAGATCTCTGGGGGCGAATACTCACGGCCACCCATCACCACCCAAGCATCGCCATTCTCCTTCTCGATGATCTTGTAGGGCAGAATCTTGCGCGCCTTTTGCACCTCGGGGTCATTGAACTTGCGCCCCATGAGCCGCTTGATAGAAAAGATGGTATTCTCTGGGTTGGTGATGGCCTGCCGCTTGGCAAGCTGGCCAACCATGCGCTCGCCGGTCTTGGGGTTAATCGCCACCACCGAGGGGCACAGCCGAGAACCCTCTGCCGTGGGGATCACCGTGGGCTCGTTTCCTTCCATGACGGCTACGACCGAGTTTGTCGTACCGAGATCGATCCCTATAATCTTGGCCATTTTGTCCTCCTATAAAACCTTGTAGTCGTAATAATCCCAATCCTTAAACGAACTGCCTTCCAAACTAACTAGGATTTTCTCCCATTTCCACGTTCATTGCCCTCTTCTTCCGAAGGCTCCTCCTTTTTCCCCTTGGCCCCTGGCCCACGCGAAACTTTGACCAACGTGGGCCGCAGCACTTGATCAGCAATCAAATATCCTTTGCGCAGCTCCTCCATCACCGTGCCCTCTGGGAACTCGTCGCTCTCTTCCTGCAGGAGAGCCGAATGATAAGTGGGGTCAAAGGGCTTGCCCACCGCTTCGATGGGAACTACCTCGAATTGCTCCAGCAAGCCCTTGAGCTTGCGCTCGATCAAAAGGACGCCCTCCACCCAGCTCTCCCCTCGGAATTCTTCTGGGACGCTTTCCAAAGCACGCTCGAAATCGTCTACAATGGGCAGGAGCTGCTTGAGCACATCCATACGCAAACGCAGCTTCTCCTGCTCGCGAATCTGCTCCTGACGCTTGCGATAGTTTGAGAACTCGGCCAGGCTGCGGCGATATTTGTCGAGATATTCATCCGCCTTGGCCTGCCAATGCGCCACCTCTTCGCGCAGCTTTTGCAGTTCCTCCTCAACGGAGGGCTGCTCCTCCTGCGCCACGGCCTCCTGTTCCTGGGCCTGTTCCGCCTCTGGCGCTTCTTCCTGCTTTTCCTCTATCTCTTGCTCCAGGTCTTGCCTCTTGAGCTCTTTTTCCTCCATCTCGTCCCCTCTCCACAATGTTCAGCTACTACTTTGGGCTTTACTCACCGTAAACCTCGGCAATGAGGTTATCCATCAGATGAGCGACATAACGCACCGCCGAAATCGCCCGAGCGTAGGGCATTCGGGTCGGCCCAACGATGCCCAGCACGCCACTAGCTTTGCCCCTCACCCCATAAGGAGAAAGCACTAGGCTCACATCATAGATCTCCTCATAGGGGCCCTCACCCCCGATGATGATCTGCACGCCACTGGCGTTCAACGTGCGGGTGAGGATGGGTTCCAAGAAACGTCGGTGCTCCAAGATCTCGACCACACGCCGAAACTTTTCGATGCTTCCAAACTCGGGCTGACGCAGCACGTTGATCAACCCATCGCGATAGATCTCGCTCACCGCGCGCCGGTCGGCCCGCTCCATCAGCTCCAAAACCCGCTGAAGCACTTGGGCCTCCCACCCGCGCAGCCCGGTCAGCTCGGGATTTGTGCTTTCACGAATCTCGCGCACCGTCCGATTGCGCAAAAGGGTATTCAACTTGCTCGATGTACGGCTCAGCTCCTCCTGGGCGATGGGTTGAGAGAGCCCCAACATCTCTTGATGGATGCTCCCATCCTGCAGAACAAGGATAAGCAAGCAAACCGTATCATGAATCGAGATCAGCTCCAGGTGGCGAAAGCGCGAGTTGACGGCATGGGGCGGCGTCACCAAAGAAGCAGAGCGTGCCGTATGAGCAAGGACCGCCGCCGTCAAACGCATCCACTGGTCCAGGTTCAATTGCAGTTGGTGAAACTGGTGGCGAATCATTCGCTGTTCCGGCAAGGGGAGCTCAACCTGCTCCATCAGACGCTCAACAAAGTAGCGATACCCCTTGACTGTGGGCACTCGCCCTGCCGAAGTATGCGGCTGAGCGACATAGCCCAGCTCCTCCAAGCGGGCCAGCTCGTTGCGGATGGTGGCGGAGCTTACCCCAAGCCCACCGATCCGCTGAATCGTCGCTGAGCCCACCGGCACCGCTGTATCGATATACTCCTGGACCAGTACTCGGAGGATCTCCCGCTGGCGCGGTGTCAGCACATCCTCCTCTGCCACCTGTTTTTCCGCTTCTGCCATCATTGAACTCGCTTTAAAAGATTAGCAATCACCACTTTTGAGTGCCAATATCATATCATCCCCCAGAGGGGATGTCAAACCCTCCTGGGCCAAAAGCCCACTTTCAGCCCTTTAGAGGGTAGTTATTGTCAAGATATTAGCACTCTAGGCTTCAGACTGCTAATATCATAGCATATTGAGTGCTGTTTGTCAAGTTTTCTCATGGCAAAAATATCAATATTGGCCCCACCTTTCCCTCCGCAAGATAGCCAAACAGACCATTGCCTTTTCCCCCAAAGTGGGCTATAATGGTGTGCGAAAACTGCAGAGGAGCCCTTGGTTCTCCGAACCACAAGGCCTAAGGCACACCAGCCCTGTGCTATGGCGTGTGGTCGCAGTGCTGCCCTAGGGCAGCCAAAGGTATGCGTGGAAACGCGCATGCCCCCCGTGTTTGGAAAGGAGAACGTGAGCGGCGACCCTTTATGGGGCGGCGTTTCCTTTCTATTGACGGGGGACGCCGCCCCGTCGTTTGACCGCTTCGTTCCTTTCATAATCTATCTCAACGTAGGAGGTCTTTTTGATGAAGCGGTATCTTTTGGCTCTCGTCTTGTTGGCCCTGGTCCTTTCAACAGCGCTGGTGGGCTGCCAAACGGCTCCCAAAGTGGATTGGGAGCTCCAGATCACTGGGGCCGTAAACCATCCTCTCACCCTTAGCTATCGCGACCTCGTCAAAAGAGATCAGGTCACCCTTGAGAACATCCTCATGCAGCGCTCCAAGGGCGAGGACACGACCAATACTTGGGTAGGGCCTGCCCTCAAGCCCATCCTAGAAGAGGCGGGCATTTCCTCCAACGCCACGGCGGTCATCTGCAGTGCTAGCGATGGCTACGCCAAAAAAGTACCCCTAGAGGATGCCTACAAAGCGATCATCGCTCTCAAAAAGGACGGAGAATGGATCGCCTCGGGAGATAAAGGTCCCATCCGCATCGTCATTCCGGGCAGGCCGGCGAACTTTTGGGTCGCTCAATTGATAGAGATCAAAGTCGTAGAAGAATAAACTCTCAAAAAAACAGGGGGCAGCTTTCAGAGCTGCCCCCTGGCACACTCTGAGCCCTTTAGGGAAGCTTGGCCCAAGCCTCTCGCCACGTCCTTTTAGTATGGGCCAAAACCAGCTCGGAGAATTCCCCTGGCTGAGGTTTCACCTCGATGCCCACCCAAGGCTTTTCTTCCTTGTGCGGATCCAGGTAGCCAATTTCAAAGAGCGCTTCGAGGAACTCGACCAGCTCGGGGACATCGTTTTCGCTATAGGGGAAACCAAAGCGTGGATGCAGATCCCCATACCCCTCTTTGCCGGGCACCTTCACACAGTTGCCCACATGGATGTGCACCAAATAATCTCGTAGGGTATGCAAGGCCTGCCCAGGGGTCTCCCCCAGCAAGGGCATATGGCTGAGATCATAGAGCAAGCCAAAGTCTGCATAATCCTCACGCACCCGCGCAGCGAACTGCGCCGCCAGAGGAGAGGGCCCCAAGAGGGATTTTTTATCAACATCGCGGTCAAACGTCTCGAGGGTCAGGGCGATGCCCTTCTCGCGCCCATAGCGGCAGAGCTCCTTGATAGAATCCGCCAAGAGGTCCAAAGCACGCTCCCGCTCGGCCTCGCCAGGATCAGGGCCAGCCAACACGGCCACCCGGGCACAGCCAAGCTCAGCTGCTTCGTCGATGCTGGCCTTGATCGTCTCGACGGCTCTCTTGCGCCCCGCCTCATCCAGGTCGTTCAAGCTGAGCTTCTGGCCTAAAAGAACAGCCTGCGCTCCAAAGCCCAACTGCAAACGACTCTGCTCCGCTATCTCGCGCACCCGCGCGCGCACCTTGGGGTCCTCGATGTGGGTGATCTCCACTCCACCAAAAAAGTCATCCAAGGCCAGCTTGGTCAACGTCTCCTCAATGGGCCCCTTACCCCCCATGCATTCGGGGAAGATCATAAAGTGCACGATGCTCAACGTCAGCAACGATTCCCATGGTTTTGCCATCTCTCTACCTCCTCTATTCATGACCACAACTCGCCTCTAAGTATAACACAAGGGGCAAGCCCTTTACTACAGAGGATGAGTTGGCCCCAGGGAGCTGGCCCCCTGTCCCTCCATCTGCGCTCATCAGCGGCCCGCTAAGGCTTGCAAGGGGAATATACCGCCAACACGCCACCCAGTGCAAGGGTCAGCTCAACACAATTGACACAGCAAAGAGACCGCCCTATACTCGCCCACGGTCGCCTGGCAGATCATTCCGAGGGAGGCAAGAGGATGTCTCAGGTGCATATAGGGCCCATCACAGGAGGAAGCCTTACTTCCGTACCCGGGTTCAAAGCCGCAGGGGTTGCCTGCGGGCTCAAACCCGCAGGAGCGCTGGACCTTGCCCTGATCTCAACAGCCCAACCCTGTGTAGCGGCAGCCGTCTTTACCACCAACGCTTTCAAAGCGGCTCCCGTGCTCTACGACCAGGCCCTCTTGGCCCACCCTGAGGCAAGGATCTCGAGCGTCATCATCAACAGTGGCTGTGCCAATGCCTGTACAGGAGAGGAAGGTCTCCAAGATACCCGAGCCACCGCCCAAGCTGTGGCCCAAGCCTTGGGGATCAAGGCAGACCAGGTGGCCGTCATGTCCACAGGGGTCATAGGCATGCGCCTGCCAATGGCCAAGATCTTCACAGGCATTGAAAAGGCCAGCCAAACACTCTCCTCCTCCACCGAGGCGGGGCACGCTGCGGCTCGGGCCATCATGACGACGGACACTCATCCCAAAGAGTTTGCAGTACGAGTGCAAGCAGGCTCTTGGCAATGCACCATCGCGGGTATGGCCAAAGGGGCCGGCATGATCCACCCCAACATGGCCACTATGCTCTGTGTGCTCGCCACCGATGCTGCCCTCACCCCCCAGGTGGCCAACCAAGCCCTCAGAGAAGCAGTGGAAGAAAGCTTCCATCGCATCACTGTAGATGGCGACACAAGCACAAACGATACCGTGCTCCTCATGGCCAATGGGCTCTCAGAAAGCAAGGCCATCACCTCCCTCAAAAGCCCAGAGTACGGCTACTTTCTCCAGGGGCTCAAACGGGTCGCCACTGAGCTGGCCAAGGCCATCGTGCGCGACGGGGAGGGTGCCACCCACTTTGTTGAAATCACCGTCCAAGGGGCACGGACCCCTGCAGAGGCGAAACAGGTAGGCATGTCGGTGGCCAGGTCCCCCTTGGTCAAGACGGCCATCTATGGCGAGGATGCAAACTGGGGGCGAATCATCTGCGCTGTGGGCTATAGCGGGGTTCCGATAGAGCCAGAAAAAGTGCGCCTCTGGCTGGGAGACCTGGAACTAGTCCGCGGAGGCAAGCCCTACCACATCGACGAAGAAAGGGCCAGCCAGCTCCTCAGCCAGAGGGATATCTCGATCATCATCGACTTGGGGATGGGCCAAGCCTCCACCACGGTCTGGACGTGTGACCTCTCCCACGAATACGTCAACATCAACGCCCATTACCGCACTTGACCCTGGGCGTCAAGACCACTCCTAGGCACCAAGCAAACGCAAAGCCAGGGCCGCATAAACCCGCGCAGCGGAGAGAAGGTCGCGCAAACGCACTTGGTCCTCCACGGTATGGGCATAGCGTTCCTCACCAGGGCCAAAGCCAATGGTGGGAATACCCGCTATCCCTGCCGTATAGACACCATCGGTAGAGAAATCCCACCTGCCCACGTGGGGAACAAAGCATAACGTATCCTCAATAACCTCCACTGCCTGCAAGAGCAAAGGATCATCCTCCGCCGTGACCCAATAGGGAAACTGCTGCCGATGCTCCACCACGTACCCTGTATAGCTCTTCGCTCTGTAAAGGGGCACTTCGATATCTGCCCGCACTCCCTCACGGCTGAGCACCTGGCGAAGCTCGGCGAGAGCTTTGGTCTCGGTCTCTCCGACGGTCAGCCGACGATCGACATAGAGGGTGCAACTATCGGGGACAGCATTGCGGCTTCCCGAGGTACTACTGATCTCCGTTACCGTGATACTGCCTTTGCCCAGAAAAGAATCCTGATTTAATTGAGGTGCCAAAAGCTCCAGCCCCACGATCACCCTGGCCGCTTCATAGATAGCGTTCACCCCACGCTCTGGCCGAGAGGCATGGCAGGAGCGCCCCTGCACGGTGATGCGAAACTCTATCCTCCCTCGCTGCCCCCGCGAAAGCTGAAGGTTCGTGGCCTCCCCAAGGACAACCCAATTGGGCCGCAGCCCTTCCCTTTCAATCACATGCTGAATGGCCAGCCCTTCACAGGGCTCTTCCTGAACCACTCCAACGACATAGAGCCCTCCCCCAAGGGTAAAGCCTCCTTCCACGATGGCCTTTCCTG
>JAGGYI010000131.1 GCA_021162655.1 Anaerolineae bacterium | reverse complement strand
GTGCAGGAGGAGCCCTTTGCCCTCAAGCGCGATACGCTCACCGTCATCGACCGCCGGGCCCCTGGGGAGCCACCGACCCTCCAGCTCTCCAACTTTCGCTTCTATCAGGATCGTGAGAATGGGGATGTCGTCCTCTTTCTCTCCCGTTATGCAGAGCATAGCGCCGAGGATTGGAAGCTGGCCGATTACTATCGCTACCGCGTGGCGCTCGATTGATCCTCTCGGGCCTCTCCAGCTCGCCTCAGGGGGGATGGAGGCCGGAGTAGTGCTGTGCTCCCCCGTTGGGGCTGCGTTGCTGGCCCTCTGTTCGCTTACGACCCGGCGGAGCTGGCCCGCGTGGCTGCCGGCGAGATCCCTTCCTGGGCACCCCGGCCTTACGCCTCGATCGGGATCGATGAACACCTCTACCTCGATCCTCCAGAGTGGGACCTGCCCGCTCTGGGGTGGGGCGTGCAGCGGCGCAATCGCTTGGGGGCAGTGGCCTACGACCGAGCGCATGGCCTGCTCTACGTCCTCGAGCTCTATGCCGATGGCCCCAAGCCAGTGGTGCACGTCTGGCGAGTGCTTTGATATAGGCCACACTTGGCTTGCCCTGGGCCTGCCGGGGGGATAGAATGAGCTCAATTCATCTTTGAGGAGGGAGCGATGGCACAGCGACCGAACGTCATCTTTATCCTCATCGACGACCTGGGCTGGCGCGATCTGACGAGCTATGGGAGCACTTTTTACGAGACGCCCCATCTCGACAAGTTGGCCGCCGAAGGGGTGGTCTTTACTGATGCCTATGCCGCCTGCCCCGTCTGCTCGCCGACTCGGGCCAGCATCCTCAGTGGCAAATATCCTGCCACCGTGGGCGTGACGGATTGGATCGACTGGGCTGGTGTCATCCACCCCGCCCGCGGCCGAGTGATCGATGCGCCCTACATTAAGCATCTGCCCCAGCGCGAGTATTCCCTGGCCCGAGCGCTCCGCGAACATGGCTATGCCACTTGGCATGTGGGCAAGTGGCATTTGGGTGGGGAAGGCTACCTTCCCACGGATCACGGCTTTGAGGTGAACGTCGGCGGCTGTGAGTGGGGCTCACCGGGCAGGATGGGCTACTTTAGCCCCTGGGGCATTCCTCCACTGCGCGACGCCCCCGTGCCCGAAGGGACCTACCTTACCGACTATCTCACCGACCGAGCCATTGAGCTGATCGAGAACAAGGACGAGCGTCCCTTTTTCCTCAACCTTTGGTACTATACCGTCCACACCCCCATTGAGGCCAAGAAGGAAAAGATCGCCAAATACGAGGAAAAGGCCCACGAGATGGGTTTGGATAAGGTCAAGGCCCTCGAGGAGGGCGAGTTCTTTCCCTGTGAGCACAAAAAGCATCTGCGCGTCGTTCGGCGCTTGATTCAGTCGGACCCAGTCTATGCCGCCATGGTCGAGAGCCTCGATGAGAACATCGGCCGGCTGCTGCAAGCCCTGGAACGAACCGGCGAGGCCGAGAATACCATCGTCATCTTTACCTCTGATAACGGTGGGCTGGCCACTGCCGAAGGATCACCGACGAGCAATGCTCCCCTGGCCGAAGGCAAGGGCTGGATGTACGAGGGTGGCACCCGCGAGCCATTGATTATCCGTTGGCCAGGCGTCACCCAGCCGGGGCAGCGTATCAGCGTCCCCGTGACGAGCCCAGACTTTTACCCCACTATCCTCGAGATGGTTGGCTTGCCCTTGCTCCCTTGGCAACATACCGATGGCGTCAGCTTTGTGCCGCTTTTGCGAGGAGCCGAGCAGCTTGAACGTGAGGCCATCTACTGGCACTACCCCCACTATGGCAACCAGGGGGGCACTCCTGGCTCCTCTCTGCGCATGGGAGACTATAAGCTGATCGAGTTCTTTGAGGACGGCCACATCGAGCTATATAACCTGCGCGAGGACATCAGCGAGGATCATAACATCGCCGGCGACGAGCCCGAACGGGCCCGCATGATGAAGGAGATGCTCGTCGAATGGCGAGCCAAGGTGGGGGCCAAGCTCCCCGAGCCAAACCCGGATTATCGCCCCTAGGTAGACTTCCTCGGAGGAGGCTTGCAGGCTTCCCCAAGACCCTCCTTTTAGTGGGTGGCCAGCCGGCAGCGGAGCACGCGAAAGGCCTCCAGGGGAATCCGAGCTAGATCGGCCAGGATCACCCGCTGGAAGCCACCTTCCCCTGTCAAGGAGGACGGGATGGCTTATTCCTCAGGGCCAAAGAGGTAAAGGCGGCCTTCGATCCCCAGGCAGAGGAGATCCCCTGGTCTTTTCCCCAGGCGAACGGCCTCGGGCCCGAGGATCTCTTTGCGCATGCGCCCTCCCCACAGCTGGCTGATGGCGGGCAGCCGCTTCACCAGCCGGCCGTGGCCATCGTAGAATGCCTGCGCCGGGCCAGTGGTGTTCACCCAGAGGAGCTGCTCGGGGAGGTCTCCCCATTGCACCGGGCAGGCCCCCTGGCCGATATAATCCGGCTGGATCGTCCAAAGGCGCTCGCCTCGCCCGGAGAAAAGGCTGAGGATGCCATAGTTATCCCAGCGGGTGGCTACGAGCACCTGGGTGCCAGGCAGGTCGGCGCGTAGATGCCCAAGCATGCGCCCCTGGGCATGGCCCACCCGATGTACGGCGCGGGTGTGCCCATCGAGGGCATCGACGATGTAAACCCCCGCACTGCCCGCCAGCAAAAAGGCCACGGGGTCCACCTCCGCATCCCCTGCAAGGGCCCCTATGGCCACCGCGTCATAGTGATGGCCGCCGAGGGTTTCGCTCACCTCCTCGGCGCGGTCGTGCACCCAGAGCACCCTCCCCTCTGCATCAAAGAGCACGCCGCCAGCCAGGAGCTCATCGCGGCCGTCGCCATCGACGTCGTAGAATTGGAGCGCCCAGTGGTGCCCATAGTAGGCCCCTGTGATCTTTTGGTGCCAGAGGAGGTGCAGCTGCGGGTCGTAGGCCCAGAGGTTCACCCCGCCGCCCTCTTTATCCTGGCGCCACTCGCGCAGGACGATGTCGAACCCGCCACTGCCCGTCAGCTCGCCGCTGGTGGGGCTATAGTCCATAAAGCGCACCCAGCCCTCCAGCGGGGGCAGCTTGGCCCGGGCCAGTACCTGGCCGTCGCGCCCTTGGAGGATGACCATCTCGTCGGCGATGGGCGTGGCAAAGCGCTCCCCGCGGATGCCCGGCCATTCCTTGGCCAGCTGGCGCGTCCCTGTAAAGCCATAGATCAGCCGGCCATGGGGCCCGTGTCCGCGGGAGAAGACGATCTCTTCGTGCAGAGCGATGGGCGTTTCCCAGAGGAGCTGGCCCTCGGCCGTCAGGGCGCGCAGCCCCTTTGGGGTAGGCACCAGGAGGTCGTAGCGGCCGGGCTCGGCAAAGTCTGCAAAGAGTGGCTTGCCCCCCAGCTCGGCGAGGTCATAGGTATAGAGCAGCACCGCCTCGGGGATGCCCTCCCCGCGCTGGGCCTCCTCCTCGCGCTGGCGCCGCTGCCAGTGGGCCTCCCGCGCCCGTTGGGAGGGCGTCTGGGCCACCTCGAGGGCGGCGAGCCGGGCACGCCCCAGGGCGCGCACCCCTACCTTGCCCCGTTTGAAGGTCGTCTCGGTGCAGAGCCAGTCGATCCCCAGCTCTGGGCAGCGGCAGCGTAGGCCGTCGCCATCCATGAGCACCTCTAGGTGCAAATATGCGTCCGGCAGGGGAAGCTCCTCCATCGCCAGGGGAAAGAACTCTTGATCGTTGCGGCGGTAGAGGACGATCCGCCTGCGCCCCTCAAAGCCGAATTGGTAATAGGCCCGCGAGGTCTGCCGGCGAAAGATGATGCCCACCAGGGCCTCGTGGCAGGTGGGGCGGTCGTTGTTGGGCCCCACCTGGGCGGCCAGGGGCTTGATCTCCGCAGTGATGCGGCCGTCGCGCAGGCTGGAGCGCGTCACTAGGGAGCGGGGCCCCCCGCCAGAGGCGTGGGTGAACTCGAGGACGGGCCTTCCATCTGCCTCGTGGACCACGGCGAGCTCGGACCCCACCCCAAAGCCGCCCCAGGGGGCGAGGGGCGTCTCCCAGGCGGCAAAGCAGCGGGCCTCTTCCGCTGTGCGCGGGCGCAGGGGCTCGAGCACGCTTCCCTCGGGGCAGCCCTCCAGGGCGAGCCGGGCGATGGCTTCATAACAAGGGGGTTCTCGGCGCATCTCTTCTCCTCCTCGGGCGGACTGGTCTCTTTATATGGCAAAGGGAGGGGATGTCAAGCGCGAGGGCTTGTTGCTGCGGCCGTCCCTGTCGCAGATGGTGGCTACACTGGAGAAAAGCTATTAGGAGGGGATGAAATGGAGTTCCTGGGCAGTGCTTTGATTCTCGTCGTTGGATTGGTCGTGGCAATCCTCCTCTTTTTAGCCCTGCGTGAGTTCTTTGCTTGGTATTGGAAGGTGAACTTGATCCTTGAGCATTTGGACGTACTTGTCCAGCAGCAAAATAGGCTTTTTGATCTCCTCCGCCAGCGGCTGCCTGGCCACGAGGAATCATTTGAGAGGGGCCTGCCGGCTACCGAAAGCCGGCCCTCAGCTGAGTAAACTCCCGAGTCTCTCTAACTAATTCTTTTCTCAGGCTTTGTGAGGTACTCGTAGCCGATGTAGCGGAGGAGGAGCTCCCGCTGGTCGCCGATGAGCTCTTTTTCTTGGGTGAGGATGTCTTGGAGGAGGGGAAGGAGGGGAGCTTCTCCGTCCCAGTTCTCTAGGAGGAGCTCCTCGGAGCCTGTCTCGCGGAGGATGTGCTCGAGGATGAAGGCGCACAAAAAGATGTCGTCGAGGTAGCCATAGGGGCCGTGGATGTCCTCGGGGATGATGTCAGCGGGTAGGATGAAATAGGCAATCCCCGCGAGCACGAGGGGGCGTAGCCGCTGGGGGAATAGAGGGTCGTCCAAAAGGTGGGTGAGAAGCCGGTAGAGGGCCGGAGCTTGATAGATTAGATCGTCGTGTCGGCCTTCGTACATGGCGATATCTTCTTCTAGCAGTTGATCAAAGGTTTTCATGCTCTCCTCCCGACGGGTTATACCTGTGCGTAGGGGCAGATGCCTTTATACTCCTGGCAGTTGTGGCAATAGTCTCGCCTGGGGGCAAAGTGCTCCTGGGCAATCTGCTCCAAGATGTAGGTCAATTCCTCTTTGGCCCGTTCCCGACGCTCTTTGGTCCAGGGCCAGCTCTCCAATTGGTCATCGGCCAAAAAGTGTACCGTCTCTTGGGCAACGTGGTAGCCCCTTGTCTTTTCAGCACCTAGGGTGTAGATATCCAGCTGCAGGTCGAACCTCTCTTCGTCCTTGAATTCTGAGGAAAGGGTTTTGAAATCTATGATCTCGACCTGGTCGTCCCCTCTGTCTTTAATCAGGTCGATGCGCCCCAGAAGAACCTGGTCTCCCAGAGGGAAGGAAAAGGGAGCCTCTACTTGGAGGACGTGGCTGAGGTTCTCCTTGTGCTCTCGAAGGTAGCGAGAGAGCCACTCGACGGCAACCTTTTTGATCTCTGCCTCGCGCTCTGGCTTGGCCCAGCCCCCTGAGAACCAAATCTCTTCGACAATGTCCCCTATCTCTTCTTCGGAGGGGATATCTCCTCCCTTGGCTCGGCGGTGCATCACTGCCAGGGCGCGGTGTACATTGGCGCCGAATTGAAGGGGGTCTAGCCAGGGGGTGAGCCCATAGACGACGGCGAACTTGTAACGCATTGGGCACTGGAGAAAGTAGGCCAGCTCGCTGAAGCTATGGCGTGGGCGGGGCCCCAGGGAGGGCTTGGCGCTTTCTACTGTGGCGATATAAGCATGGGAGAGGTCGGCGACAGCTTTGAGGTCCTGGCCGAACATCTCGTAGAGGAAGGGGCTTGGGCCGCCTCCGCGCTTTTTGACGATGTCGGCGGTGCCGATGATCAGTAGATCCCGAGCGCGGGTGATCGCCACATAGAAAAGCTTGCGTTCTTCCACCAGATGGGGGTCAGGCACCTCTGGGGGGCCACTTGCTCTCATCTCGTAGGGGATTGTATAGCGCTCTCGGCGGCGGCTTATCGGGAGCCGGCCATCCATTGCAGCGCCCAGCACGACGACGGGGAACTCGAGCCCCTTGGCTTGATGGATGGTCATCACTTGGACGGCATCCTCAGGAGGAGCGCTCACCGGCTCCAGCCCCCCTTCTTTGCAGAGCTTTAGATAGCGTTGGAAGGCGTAAAAGTTGCGGCTGTTGCCAAACTCGTCCCAATTGGCCACCAACTGGCTCATCAATCCCAAGTTTGCCAATGCCTCTTGGTTTCCCTCCCTTTCAAAGCGGGCAACGCAGCCTGTGGCGGCGAGTAGCCTGTAAAAGACTTCTGTTAGGGAGCTGTGCCCGCTCTTTTGAACGCGTCTTTTGAGGCTTGTTAGCTGGAGCAGCTTTTGCCGGTCTTGCTCACTCTCGATGCCGAGGGCGCGAAGCTTCTCCTCCGAGTCTGCTTCCAGGATGTTCCCCTTGAAGGCCTTGAGGGCCTCGCGTGTAGTAGGGCCGAGGCCCACGAGGGGGAGGCGTAGAAAGCGGTCTCCCCAGGGCTTGGTGGCGCCCAGGAAGCAAAAGAGGTTGTATAGCTGGGCGATCTCCTCTCGTTGGAAGAAGCTGTTATCGCCGATAACGTGGTAGGGGATCCCAGCAGCCTGCAATGCCTCTAGATAAGGAGCCGCGTAGGAGCGCACGCTACGCAGGAGGATGGCGATGTCGCGATAGTGGGCGACCTTGCCCGTCCGGCGCAGGCTCAGGAGGAGATTCACCACTTTCGAGGCTTCTTCCTGGGCAGTGAGGCCGTAGATGAGGAGAACGTCGCTCCCCGTTCCACGGACACTAAAGAGGGACTTTTGAAAGCGCTGGGGGTTGTGCTGGATGACCCGCAAAGAGCGCTCGACGATAGGGTCTGGGCTGCGAAAGTTGTGTTCTAGGTGGATGATCCGTGTCCCCGGGAAGCGTTCGGGGAATGAGCGGATGTTCTTTACCGTGGCTCCTCGGAAGCGGTAGATGCTCTGGTCGTCGTCTCCTACCACCGCCAGGTGGTGCCCATCTCCTGCGAGCAACTCTAAAAGGAGCCCCTGAGCTGCATTGGTGTCCTGGAATTCGTCTACCAAAATCTCTTGGTATTGCTCGCGGACCTCCTGCAAGATGGAGGGATTTTCCCGCAAGAGGGTTATGGCGTGGCGTTGCAGAAAGGCAAAGTCGACGAGGCCCCTCTTTTGGACGAGTTCGCAATAGCGACGGTAGCCTTGGACGATCGCTGTTTGTTCTCTCCAGAGATCGCTCTCATCCTTCTGGCAGTGGTTCTGCCTCTCTTGGCACCAGGCTTCCAATTCATCGGGGTTCACTAGTTCCTCGGTGGCTAGGTTAAAGAGGCGAAGCACCTCTGAGAAAAAGTTGTGGGGGCGTCCCTTGAGAAAGGAATCCAGGCCCAGTTCCTTGCGATGGGCGTAGATGAAGAGGAATTGTCCCATCTCATCGAGGATGCGAAAGCCCGGAGGGAGGGGAGATCTGTACCAGTAGCGGCGGAGCAACTCTGCACAGAAAGAATGAATGGTGGAGACCTGCATAGGCTCTATGTTGATGTGGGGGAGCTTTTCCTGAATGCGATCCTTGAGCTCTTGGGCGGCTTTGATGGTAAAGGTCGTAACGAGGAATTTCTCGGGCTGGGCGAGTCCTGAAAGGATTAGGTGAGCGACTCTCCAGGAGATCACCTCTGTCTTTCCGGCACCCGGTCCGGCGATGATGAGCAGGGGGCTGCCTCGATGGAGGATGGCCTCTCGCTGTGGCTCTGTTAGACGCTTTGGTAAATAATCTGCCTGTAACATGGTTCCTCACAAGAACGAGCACAAAAATGAACTCGGGCGTAAGATATGTCCTTTGTTTACCTTCTGTCAAGTATTTGTAGTGATTTTGGCTGCGTGAGAACTTTGACACCCCCCTTGCTTATGATATAATGCTCAGGATTCTATGGATAGGAAGGCGGACTTTAGGCGCGTCGGCTGGCCTCTCTGGGGCGAGGTGAGCGCCCTCCTTCTCTTAATGGGAGTGGCGGCGTTCCTTCGTCTGGTCAAGTTGGATGCCTTACCGCCGGGTCTCTACCGAGATGAGGCTTACAATGGCTTGGATGCCTTGCGCGTACTCCAAGGGTGGAGACCCATCTTTTTTGAAGCGAACAACGGCCGTGAACCGCTCTTTATCTATCTTTTGGCTGCTAGCATAGGGCTCTATGGCCCCTCGCCTGGGGCGCTGCGGTTGGTCTCTGCAGTGGTGGGGATACTCACTATTCCAGCTCTTTACTGGCTGGGGCGGGAGCTTTACAACCGGCGCATTGCCTTGCTGGCAGCAACGCTGGCCACCGGCACAGTCTGGACGTTGAATCTAAGCCGGGTAGCCTTTCGCGCGGTAACCATGCCCCCCATCACGGCTTTAGCTTTGGCTTGCCTTTGGCGAGGGCTCCGAGATCGGCGGCTGGCCTGGATGGCCATAGGAGGGGTATTTTACGGGCTTGCTTTCTATACCTATCTAGCGGCCCGTTTCAGCCTTTTGGCCTTGCTCCTTTTCATCATCTATATCGCTGTAGGGCAACGGCGACTGCTCTGGTTTGAGGGATGGTTGGTCTTTGGACTACTGGCCCTATTGGTAGCGATGCCATTGGCGAGCTATTTGGCTTCCCACTGGCAGGTCGCTTTGGAGCGCGCCAGGCAGGTCTCTATCCTGAATCCGGCGATTAATCAAGGGGACCTTTGGGGTACGCTTTGGCGTCATACCTGGTACACGCTGCGGAGCTTTTTCTACCGAGGGGACTTTATCCCTCGACATAATGTGCCTCTACGCCCCATTTTTGATCCTCTTTTGGGCACGGCCTTTGCCGTTGGCGTTGTCCTGGCTCTATCCCAAGTGCGGCATGAGCCTGCTTGGGGGCTGGCGCTCCTTTGGCTGGGAGGGCTTCTTTTGCCCACCATCCTCGCTGAGGATGCTCCACATATGCTTCGTGGAGTGGGCATATTGACGGTGCTCTTTTTCTTTCCTGCTCTAGGGCTCGATGCTCTAGCTCGCTGGTTCGGGCAGCGGGGGCGCCCAGCCCTAGGCTGGGGATTGGTGGCTTTGGCTCTCCTCGTGGGGGAGGGCAGTGGGTGTTGGGCTTACTATCGGCATTTGCAAAGTGAGGCAGCCTATTATAATTTTGAAGCTGGTGCCACTGGCCTGGCAGTGGAGGTGAACCGCTTTTTAGGAGTGGGCTGGCAAGGGAAGGGATTGCAAGCCACGAGAGGAGTTACACTTCCCGGCCGGCGGGCTTATCTAGCTCGCCGGCTTTGGGAGGGGTGGCCCTCACTGCGCTATCTCTTGGCACCAGCAACAGGCTTGGAGATCCTTTCCAAGGAAGGGCAAGCGGAAGCCAAGCCCACTGTGGGAGAGCGAGTGCTCATCTGCCTCTGGCCCTATGAGGATCCTGGCGAGGCTCTTTCTCTCTTGCCTCAGGGACAGCTCATCAGCGTGCATGAGGGCACCCGTGAACGAGGTGACTTGGAAGAGAAGAGTCGTTTACTCTATGTGGCTTATACTAGCCAACCAGGAGGAGATATTCCCCGCAATGGGGGCTATCGCTGGCAAGAAGGCATTCAATTGGTAGGTTATCGCTTGCGTCCCCAGGCCCAGCGCAAGCTAGAAGTCGATCTTTATTGGCGGGCTGAACGTCCTGTAACGCAGGACTATAGTGTTTTTTGCCATGTACTGACAGCGGGAGGGCAGTTCATTGGTCAACATGATGGCCCCCCTGCGGGAGGATATTACCCTACCACCCGCTGGCGCGCAGGCGATCTCGTTCAAGATCGCCATCTAGCTCTGCTAAGTCGGCCTTATGTGCCAGGGGATCGGGTGTTGGTGGGTCTGTACCGGTGGGATACGATGCAGCGCCTTGCCCTTTTGGATCAAACAGGGCGGCCAACAAGACGGACGGCTGCCTTGTTAGAAGCGCCTTGAGAGGGATGGGGGATCAGATCAGTGAGGAGTTTACGGATGGAAAAGCGTCGACGCAGAGGGTGGCTATGCGCCACAAGCACCTTTCTAGCTCTCCTGCTTTGGGTCGGGCTAGGGGTTGTCTCCCTGGCTGAATGCCCAGGCAATGCCCTGGTAAACGGCGGCTTTGAAGGAGGCTTTAGTGAGAGGGGGGCTGGTGAGGTGGTGGTGGCCAATGGTTGGGAGCCTTGGTGGCAAGAGGGCCCTTTCCAAGATCAGGGCTATAACCGCCGGCCCGAGTATAAACCGGAGGATGCCAACCGCTTTGGCCGTCGACGGGTACGCGAGGGAAACTTTGCTCAGAAGTGGGGGAACACTTATGCCACTCACCATGGAGGGCTTTTTCAACGCATTCATGTACCGCCGGGGAGCTTGGTGAAGGTTCATGCCTGGGCTCAGGCCTGGAGTTCCAAAGGGGATAATCCCGCCATCTCTGAGGGAGGCAAGTATGCCCTCTCGGTAGGGATCGATCCGACGGGCAGCACCGATTTCAACTCTCCAAACGTAGTTTGGTCACCACGCAACGAGACCCTCGACCAGTGGGTGGAACTCTCAGTAGAGGCTCGTGCCCAGGGCGATACAGTGACGATCTATTTGCGTGGAGATGCAGAATGGCGGATGAAACACAACGATGCCTACTTTGATGACGTCTGCGTGACGTACATTGCCCCCAAGCCCAAGCCAACGAATACTCCGCGTATCACGAACACTCCCAAGCCCACTCCCACCCCTAGCACTACACCGACGCCGACACATACTCCTACCTTTACACCCTCACCAACCTTGACCCCTTCGCCTACCCAGCCTGCCACTCCCACTCCTGAGACGGGAACTATTCAGGTCTGCGTCTTTGAAGATCGGGATGGCGATGGCTTGCGCTCCGCTGGAGAGCCGGCCTTGGCTGGCGCACAGCTTGCCCTTTTGAATATGCAGCGCACTCCTCTCGCCAAGGCTGTTAGCGAGGGCAAACCTTACGTCTTTCAGGGTCTAAAACCTGGCAATTATATTGTGACCGAGCAAGACCCGACGGGTTACATTTCTACCTCGCCCAATCAATGGGCGGTGGCCTTGGTTTCTGGCAGCGTGGTTGAGATCACTTTTGCGGATCGTTTTGCTGCTTCGCCCACGCCCACTGCCAAGCGGGCTCAACCTACTATGACAAAAGCACCTGCCAAGCCCAGCAAGGTGCCTACGCGAGTATCTACCCCTACCCCGCAAGTACCGGCCGAGCCGTTTGGGCAGCGGCTCTACAAAGTCAGCGGTATTCTCGTAGCAGCCTTGGCCTTGCTCTTGCCGGCGGCTCTGCGGCTGCTGCGCGCACGCCTATAGAGGGAGTATCTGATGGAGTCTCCAGGCCAGGATACTTGGAGCGCCAGTGGTCTCGTTTTTGGGGCTCTGGCGCTTTTCCTCTCTGTGTTAGCGGCGCTGCCACTGCTTGTCGGCGCAGGGATGGTAAACACTCGTGCGGGAGGAGATGCCCCCTTTCTTCTCCAACGGGTCTATGAGCTCTCTTGTGATCTGCGGGCAGGAGCTCTGCCTGCCCGCTGGATGCCCAACGCCGCCTATGGCCTGGGCTACCCTGCCTTTAACTTTTATGCAGCTTTCCCCTATTATGTCGCTGCTGTGCTCAATACCCTGGGCACAGGTATCCTCTGGAGCATCAAGCTTACCCAACTGGTGGGATTCATCCTCGCTGGTGGGATGAGCTATCTTCTCGCCCGTGAGCTAGGTGCCAAACCCTGGGCGGCCCTTCTCTCCTCGGCAATTTACACCTTTGCCCCTTTTCACTTGGTGAACGTCTATGTGCGGGGAGATGCGCTCTCCGAGTTCACCGCCATGGCGCTTTATCCCCTTCTTGTTTGGGCCCTTTTGCGGCTTGTGCGTCAACCTTCACTGGGGCGTCTAGCCCTTCTCAGTTTGAGCTACGCTCTTCTTGTGCTCAGTCATAACATCTCGGCACTCGTCTTTAGCCCCTTGGTAGGGGTCTGGCTGTTGGTGGAAGCGTTGTCTCAGAGGCGCAAAGCCCCTCGAATTCTGCTATGGGGAGGCCTCGCTCTAGGGCTTGGGCTACTTCTCAGTGCTTGGTTCTGGATCCCCGCCCTTCGCGAACGTTCCCTTGTACAACTGGGCGAACAGACAACGGGATATTTTCATTATTCAGGGCATTTCCGTTGGCGGAACCTTGTTCAGTGGAGCTGGGCACATGATTATGCCATCGATGCTCAACATAACCCCTTCTCCATGGGGGGAGTGCAGGCAGCACTGGCCGTTGCAGGCACGTTGGCCCTCTTTCGCCGTTGGCTGCGGAGAGAAAAGATCTCTCCCTCTCTTTGGATGGCTTTGGGGGCGCTCTTTATTTACACATGGCTCATCACACCTTGGTCCGCCTGGGTTTGGGAGCATGTGCCCCTATTGCCCTATGTACAGTTCCCCTGGAGGCTTCTCTCGGTACAGGCCTTGGCCATTGCCCTCCTGGCAGGGCAGATCCCAGTCCTTGTACGCGGACCTTGGCGAGGAAAGTTGGCGCTGGCCTTGGTGATCTTGGCAACCCTTGCGGGAATGGTTCGGCTTCGACCTGATCGCCTCCCCTTGCGTGAGGAAGATGTTACTCTCCAGCGATTGATGCTCTACGAAACCTATTCAGGGAATATAGGAGGTACCGTGCGTTATGAGTACCTCCCACGCGAGATGGTTCCTCGACCTTATACCTCAGCGGTGCAGTTGAATAATGGTCGAAAGCCTGCTCCACTGGCTTTGGAAGGGCAACTCCTCAAAGCAGAGTTGCTCCACCAGGCACCCCAAAGAGAAGAGTGGCAGCTTACGGTGGCAAAAAAGAGCCTGCTGGCCTTTCAGACAACCTTCTACCCTGGCTGGGAGGCGCAGGTGGATGGGCATCACCAAGGAGTGGAGCCGCTCCCTGGGCTGGGGCTTGTTGGGCTGCGTTTGCCAGCAGGGGAGCATCACGTGGTGCTTTATTTTTCCCACACTCCCACGCGACGTTATGCCAATCTCCTTTCCACGGCGGCGTGGCTATTTTGGTTGGGGTGCGCTTTACCGCCTTGCTGGAGGTGGCTCCGGGGCCGCCGTTGGACTAAGGGAGTATTGATAGGAGCTGCCTGCCTGACATGCGGTTTCTTTTGGCGGCCTGAGCTTCCCTGGAGAGCTGGCTGGGAAGACGCTCCCTTAGTGATGGATTTTGCCCGTGCCCCCTACCTTCACCCCGAACCCGCCGGCATCCTCTTTGGGCAGGCTCATCTCTTGCATTACGCCCTCGAGCCTACCCAGGTCAGACCAGGGGATGAGCTTCACCTTCGGCTGGAGTGGGCCACTCCCAGACCAAAGGCACGCGTACGCGTGCGGCTTTACGCGGCCACCGCTCACCTTCTGGAGCCCAGTCCCTTCTGGGTGGAAGCAGAGGCTCCCCTTGACCAGAAGGAGACAACTCTTTACTTGCGTCTGCCAAGAGAGCTCCCTCCAGGACTTTATGTTCTACGAGTGAATGTTTATAAGGGGGAGGAGCGTCAGCCTATTCGCACCTCACAAGGGCGAGGAATGGATCTACTCGCTTTGAAGCCTATTCAAGTGATGGAAGCCCCGCGGGCCAATGGTCAAGAGCGGGTGCTGGGCACCTTTGGGCCCGAACGAGTGCCTCCGGTAATCGCACTCGTGGGAGTGCAAGCCAAACCCAAGGATAGCTGCTTAGAGGTTACCCTCCACTGGCGCAGCGAGCGTCAAGCACCATTGAATTACATGCTTTCGTTGCGTTTACGTGCCCCAGATGGGCAACTGCTCGCTTCGCGCGACCTGCCACCTCTCTTGGGAATCTATCCTACAAGTCTTTGGCGGCCTGGAG
>JAGGYI010000250.1 GCA_021162655.1 Anaerolineae bacterium | reverse complement strand
GGTACCAGCTGCCCTCAGCATCCAAGGGGAAGGTAAAGAGATTCCCATCGACCAGCTGGCGGAGGATCTGGGACGAGTTGTTGATCTCTAGAAGGGCATCACAGAGGGGTGGGCTCATCTCGTTAAAGAGCGCGCTGCCCAAAAGAAAGTGCTGTATCTCCTCGGGTTGGCGGGCGAGGATCTCGGCGGCCATATAGTCAAAGACGCCCTCGGTGGTGCCCGAAAGGGCAAGGATATCTTGGGTAACGCCGCGCCAGTTCGTCTGCGCAGCCAGGAGAATGCCGGTGATCCACCCTTCCGAACGCTCGGCCAGCAGATGAATCTGCTCATCGCTGAGGTCGTTGTGCCCAATTCGGGGGAGGAGCTGACGGATCTCCTCCTCGGTGAATTTGAGGGCCTCCACGCCGAGACCGATGACGGCTTGCTGAGCAGCGAGCCAGGTGAGGGTCAGCTTACGAGGGATGCCTCGCGAGGCGATGATGATGTGCGCGTGCTCGGGCAGATAGCGCAAGAGCCCGTCTACCAGGGCGTTGACGGCGTCGCTATCGATGATGTTGTGATAGTCGTCGAGGATGAGGACGAAATAGCTGGGAATGTTCTCCTCGATTTCGCTGATGAGTAGCCGCACAAAGGGCTCGACCATCTCGGGAGGGCCGCTGAAGGAATGGAGGGCCTCGAGTACCGATTGCCCGAACTGAGGAAAGCGCTCGCGGATGGAGGCGACGAGGTATTCGATGAAAGTGAGGGGATGGGCATCGTTTGCGTCGAGGCTGTACCAGCAGACGGGCAGGTCTGTGTCGTTAGCATAGTCGATGAGTAGAGACGTCTTTCCGTAGCCTGGCCCTGCTGCGAGGAGGATGAGCTTGTGCTGGATGTTGTTGTGGATAAAGTTAACCAGTCTCTCGCGTCTCAAGAGGCTGGGGGGACGTTGAGGTATCCGGATTTTCGTGCGGATGAGAGGATATTTGCTGCCCATAGGCCGCCCTGGGAGAATATTAAAGGAGCTGCCCCCCTTGCATTCATTTTAACATCAACCCCCGGGCTAGACAACTGCAGGCGAGTAAGAAAAGCGTCAGTTCAGGGCAGGGAACTGGGAAGGCTGGAAGCTGCGCGCGGTCTCTTTTTCAAGTATAATGGAATCCGCTATTGGGGAAGAGGAGGCCCTTTTTGGACGAGCTCACCCGTTATATTGCTGAACATCCCTACTTTGCTGGCCTCTCAGCGGCAGAGTTGGCCCAAGTCTGCCGGATGGCGAGGGTTCGCCACCTCGGGCACGGCCAGGTGTTGGCCCTGGAGGGAAGCCCATGTGAAGAGGTTTTCCTCCTCCTCGAGGGGCGGGTGCGGGCCCTCAAGACTTCGCCCGAGGGGCGCGAGCAGGTGGTGCGTGAGCTTCAGCCAGGGGAGGGGTTCTATCTCGTCCCAGCCTTGGATGGCGGGCCGTTGCCGGTGACCACGATAACGGCAACCCGGGTGACCCTCTTGAGCTTTTCGCAGGAGGATTTCCTCTTTCTCCTCGAGCGCTACCCGACGGTGGCTCGTCGGGTGTTGGTGGAATTTGCCGGGCGCCTGCGCCGCTTGGCCGCTCTGACGGGTGAGCTGGCTTTGCGCACTGTTCCTCAACGTCTGGCGCGTTTGCTCTTGGAGAGTGCGCGTGCGGGCCGGCGGATGACCCAGCGCGAGATGGCCGCCCAGATCGGCACCGTGCGCGAGGTTGTTGCACGTGCTCTGACGGATTTCGAGCGGCGTGGCTGGTTGCGCCGCCGTAGGGGGATCATCGAGCTGGTGGACGTCCGAGCCCTCCAACGCTTGGGGCTAGGAGAGGAGGTGTGACTTTGGTCACATCCTTCCCCCTCTTGGGCGGGTATAATAGAGGTGGAGAAAACCACCATGATTCCTGATGAGGAACGGATTGTTCCCGAGATCAATAGCGAGCTCTGCGTTCGCTGTGGGGATTGCCTGAGCGCTTGCCCTGAGGGGGCGCTTTCCCTTGGGGAGGAGGGAATCATCCTCGACGAAGAAAAGTGCGCCTATTGTGGCGATTGCGAAGATATCTGCCCGACGGGGGCCATCGCCCTGCCTTTCGCCATCGTCTTGGCACCCCTTGAGGACGAGGAGGAAGAGGATGTCGGATGAAAGGACCCAGGATCGCCAAGCTGGGCAAAAAGCGCGGGAGGAGCGTCCCCTTGCCCGTTGCTTCCGCTGTGAGGTTAGCGAAGAGTATGCTGTGTTGATCCCCTGTCGTTCTAAAGGGGAGGACCTTTGGGTGTGCACCCACTGCCTGCCTCAGTTGATCCACCAATAAGGAGAGAGTGATGTTGCGGTCGTGTCCAGGAGCGCGGTCTCTAAAGGATATTCGCCCAGAGTATGTTCGCTGCCCCCACTGCCAGACAGAGGTAGAGATTTGGACGGATGAGTACCGGGCGCGTTGTCCCACCTGTCATGCTTGGGTCTATCGGGAGCAGGGCCTCACTTGCCTTGATTGGTGTGCTGAGGCGGAGCGTTGCGTGGGGGCTGCCCGCTTGGCGGCCTATCGCCGTGCCCGGGCAAGGAAAAAGGACGACGCCTCGTGAGCCCGGTGCCCCTTTATGATGCTTTTGGCGAGGATTACGATCGTTTTGTCGATTGGCAGACGCGCCTGGAGGCGACTTGGCTGCGGGCCTGGCAACGGCGAGAGCTTGCTACCTTTTTGCAGGAGGCGGGCCTGCGGCCGGTGGCTTTCTATGGAAGTTATCGGGAGGAGCCCTTTGCTCCCCAGAAGAGTGGGGATCTCATCATCGTTGCAGAACGCTCGGGATGGGGGGAAAAAGAAAGAGGGCCCAGCCACATTGGCTGGGCCCTCTGTGCTTTGCCACTGCGCCTATTTGGGCTCCCAGCTGTCGCAGGTCATCTCTGGGGGGCAGGGCACGCACTGCCGCTTGACCCCCTCCTGGGAGAGGAGGCGTACATTTACATGGGGAGGGACATCTTTGGAACAATAGCCATGTCCTTCGACCATAATGTAGTAGCGACAATCAGGGCAACGATGTTTGACGAGCGTTTTCCGACCAAAGAGCCTCATCTTGACTATCTCCTTGTAGCAGATATTTTCCCCCCTCGGGGGTTTGAGCCAAAGAAAAAAAGATGCCCTTCTAAGTATAGGCTTTCGTTATCTTTCGTCAAAAGGGCTTGGCTTTCTCTAGGGCCAGTTTAGGGCCAAGCTATTTTTTAGCGATGCTATCGAGATATGGTGATTTTATAAGATTGATGGATTCTTTATGTTCTACCGCGTCTGTGAGGGGCCAGAGTTGTTGACAAAAAAGAAGCCATATGTTAGGATAGTTGCACAATATCCCTGTTTTCTAGGCGTTTTTTCAACATTTGTGCTTG
>JAGGYI010000143.1 GCA_021162655.1 Anaerolineae bacterium | reverse complement strand
GATCATCCTCACCGCTTGGACTCCCAGAGAGACGCCCAAAGCAAGCTGAATACCACGGATGAGGAAAAGGGGAGTCATCTTGGCAAGCTTGCGCACTGCCCCCGAGATGACCACAAGGAGCCAAAGGAGCCCCAACCCCAGCCCTGAGGCAGTGACCAAAGAAGCTGACCATCCTTGGGCGATCGCTGTCACTGCGATGACTTTTTTGGGCTCCACCGGCATAGGTAGGCGGTAGACGATCCCCGTAATGAGGTTCGTCAGGCCAATCATCACAAAAAGGGCCGTCGGGTCCACCCCGCAGACAGCGATCAACCCAATGGCCAGGGGGAAAAACGTCCCAAAATCCCCCATCGAGCCGGCCAGCTCGCGCAAGTTGAACTCAAAATCCCTGTATTGCCGGGGATCTCTTTCCATCCTTCAAAAGCCCGCTAGTATCCCAACACTTTGCTCCGATGATGCAGTTTGATTGCGGGGATCAAAAAGAGCCCCACAGAGAGAAGCAACACCACTACATCCACCACCAGAGGAATCACCCCTCTATCCAACACCGCATGGTTCATCAGGTCTTGCGCATAAGTAAGGGGAGAAATATAAGAGAGCGCCCGTGCCCAAGGGCTCATCTCCTCTAGCGGTATAAAGATACCACTGATAAAGAGCAAAGGCCAGCGCAAGAGGGTGCTTGGCATCATGATCCCTCCCACAGAAGAGGAGGGAAAGGAGCCAAAGATCAAACCAAAAGCTGCAAAGGAGCCACTTACCAGCATCACTCCCAAGATAACCCATCCTAGATGAGCGATGGGCACGTGCAGAAGCAGCCCACCCACCAAGGACACCAGCGCCACCGAAACAGCAAAGAACGCTCCCACCAAGGTTTTCCCCAAAAGTAGGCTCACCAACGACATAGGAGCCACCAACAAGCGATCATATGTGCGCGCTCGGCGCTCGAGAGGAATGATCACCGGGCCCGCCGATGAGGCTGTGAAAAAGGTGTTCAACGCCAGCAAGCGCGCCAGCCCGGCCGCCGGCCCCATCCCTCGCCTGATAGAAAAGGAGAAAAAGAGGAAAAAGGGCATGAGTAAACCAAACATAATCATGGGAGGAGTCAGGTAATATACGCGTACATCCTTGCTAGCCACTGTCCAGATCTGGGCCAACTCATCCCATAAGCGAGCCTTGCTCCAACGTCTCATCGGTTCCCCCTCCTCTTCCGCGACGGCGAGTCCTCATTCCCAGGAACAACGCTCCCTACCTCTTGGCCGGTAATAGCCAAAAAGACGTCTTCCAAACTTGGCCCCAGGGTATTCAGGCTGACGATCCTGGCCCCCTGCTCCTCAGCATAGTGCACAACCCGAGGGAGGAGCGCCGAAGGATCGTCGGTATAGAGGCGCCACTTATCACCCATCTTGACGGCTTTATTCACTCCAGGCAAGCGCTCCAATGCCTGGCCATGTCTCTGCCCGTCAGGGCTCAGGGCAACCTCCACCGACTGCACTCGTTGAAAGTCCCTCTTGAGACGCTCAGGAGCGTCGATAGCCGCGATCTGCCCATGATGAATGATGGCCACCCGATCACAAAGCTGGCTTGCCTCTTCTATCTGGTGTGTGGTCAAAAAGATGGTCGTTCCTTCCGCATTCATCTGGCGGATCAAACTTCTAATCATCCGAGTGCTCTGGGCATCCAAGCCCGGGGTGGGCTCATCCAAAAAGAGAATGGCTGGCCGATGGATGATGGCCATGGCAATACTCAGGCGACGCCGCATGCCCTTGGAATAGTATTCTGCCTTGACATGTCTCTTTTCCCAGAGCCCAAAAGCCTTGAGCAGCTCTGCCGCTCGACGCTCTCGTTCCCCCTTAGGAACCCGATACAATCTACCAGTGAAGATGAGATTCTCCCAACCAGAAAGGTCAACATAGATGTTCGACTCCTCCGGTACGAGCCCCATCCGGCGCTTTGCAAAATAAGCATCATGAGCTAAATCATACCCATCGATCACGATGCGGCCCTCTGTGGGCTCCAAAAGGGTCGTCAGCATGCGGTGCGTTGTGGTCTTGCCAGCCCCGTTAGGCCCCAGAAAACCAAAGATCTCTCCCTTGCGCACCTGAAAACTCACGTGGTCCACAGCTAGAACGGGGGGGCTTCCCTTGCGCCCCGATTTGTACACCTTGGTCAGGCCTTCTACCTCAATCGCATTGTGCATCGTCCCCCTCCAGCTAAATGAAGATCACTCATTTCCTTCTCCCCTATCAAAGTGATGTCGATATGCTTGTAGGAAATGCTCGAGCCTTTCCTTGGTGGCCTGAATCTCTTCCGCCCAAGCGTGCAGGTAGGCAATTCCCTCGTCCGTCACCTGGTAGAGACGACGTGCCGGCCCCCGAGGGCCAGCATCCCACGAAGAACGCACCAATCCCTCATCTTCTAAATGGCGCAGCGTGCGGTAGAGCAATCCCGGATCTATTCCCGGCATCCTCTCATCTTGCCCAAAACGCTCCAATAGCTCATACCCATGGCTTGGATGTTGCAGAAGGAGCAACAGCAACCAGGGACGCACAAACCCCCGCACGCGTCCTCTCAGCGGGCAACAACGATGGGCTTCCCCCTCTCTGGGGCGCTGTCGACGACACCTTGGCATATCTATAAATCACCTTATATGACTTTGTCATATAATACCATTGCTAACACCTTCATGTCAAGCAGCTTGCCCGAATTCCCTTTCCTGGGCTATAATAAGGTTCCCCGTTGGATGTCCACCCTGGCATGAAACAGCTCAAAAGGAGAGAGCCTATGCGCATCCTCATCGCCAGCCATGGATATCCCCCCACCATCAGTGGAGTCACCCTCGTTGCCCAAAAGCTTGCCAGAGCCATGGTTGCCCGCGGGCATCAGGTATGCGTGCTCACCGCCAGCGACCGATTAGAGCCCTACCGCTCTTGTGATCAAGGGGTCCAGCTCATTCGAGTGCGCTCCCGGGAGAATCCTTTTTGGTCGGAGGGACCCATCCCTTTCATCGCCCAATCGGATCTGGAAGAGATCCTCTCTTCCTTTCGCCCCGATGTGGTCCACACTCACGAGACGGCCATCCTTGCCTTTCAACTCGCCCGTCTGCGCCGCCGCTTGAAGACATTTCCCTTGATCGCCACCTGTCACTATGTGCCTCACTTTGTTGCCCAATACCTGGGGAGCGAAAAACTAGAGGACTGGATTTTGACCTTGGCTTGGACATTTTCCATTCACCTCTTGAACCAATGCGATCATGTCGTTTTTGCCACTCGGGCACATAGGCATTTCTTTCTCCAAGAAGGGCTCAAGACGCCTACGAGCATCATCTCCAACGGGATCGACACAACTCGCTATCACCCCAAAGGGCAAAGTGAGGAGGATGTCATCCAGCGCTATGCCCTTCCAATGGGGCCGCGCATCCTCTTTGTCGGGCGCCTCGCCAAGGATAAAAAGATTCACATCCTCATCCGCGCTATGCGCTACATCCACCAAGAGATAGATGCCCACCTCCTCTTGGTGGGCCGCGGAGACGAGCGCAGCCGGCTCGAACAGCTTGCCAAAGAGCTTGCCCTTCAAGAGAGGATTCATTTCTTGGGCTTTGTTCCCGAAGAGGACATGCCTGCGATCTATCGTGCCTCTCAGCTCTTTGCCATTGCCTCTACCTGTGAGGTGCAGAGCTTGCCAACCCTGCAGGCGATGGCTACCGCACTGCCTGTGGTCGCCGTCAATGCCGTGGCCCTCCCAGAGATCGTCCGCGACGGCTACAATGGGCTCATCGTGCCCCCCAACAAGCCAGAGGAGATGGCCCAAGCCATCCTCCGCCTTTTGCGCAATCCCTCCCTTGCCAAGGAGATGGGCCAACGGGGCTACGAACTCGCCCAGGATCACGCCGAACCCCTGACCTTTACCGCCTATGAAACCCTTTACCAGCAACTGAGCACAAACAGAAAAGTGTCCCCCACATATTGACAGTCTCTCTCTTGTGTGTTATAATATCGATTAAACCAGACAGAGAAGAAAGCGCCGATCAGGAATAGTACCTGTCGAAGCGGGGTTCAGAGAGCCAGGGTAAGGTGAGAGCCTGGTACCAGCGCAGGCAGGGAATGGGCCTGGGAGCTGCGTGGCCGAACAGCCTCCAAATGGGTGCTCAGTAGGTCACGACGGAGTCGCCACCGTTATCAGGGCTGAGGGTATCGGATGAAGTCTCTTCATCCCGTACCCGCGAAAGAGTGAGGCTGGCTCACCATTTTCCCGCCATCACGGCGGAATTTTTCTTTTCCGGGCCAGCCTAAGAAGGGTGGCACCACGGGAGCTCGCTCTCGTCCCTTAGGGGACGAGAGCTTTTTTAATTCCCCCTGTCGCAGACGTTCGGTGATGAGGAAAGGAGGGAGCAGAGCAGCTATCGAAGGTTGTCCAAGATGTCTTCTAGCGCAAAGAACTGTATAGAAAAAATTCAAAGGAGGCAAAGCCCATGGAAACGCGTTTTCTTCTTTCTCAGAACGATATTCCCAAAAGATGGTACAACGTACAAGCGGATCTACCTTTCCAGCTCCCCCCCGTGCTACACCCCGTCACCTTAAAACCGGTGGAGCCGGATGATCTCGCCCCGCTCTTCCCGATGGAGATCATCCTCCAAGAAGTGAGCCACGAGCGCTACATCGACATTCCCGAGCCCGTTCTCGAGATATTCCGGCTATGGCGCCCCACTCCACTGATGCGGGCAGTGCGCCTCGAAAAAGCGCTCGGCACGCCGGCCAAGATCTTTTACAAATACGAGGGAACGAGCCCCACAGGGAGCCACAAGCCCAACACCGCTGTCGCGCAGGCCTACTACAATAAACTAGAGGGCGTGCGGCGGATTACCACAGAAACAGGAGCCGGCCAGTGGGGTTCAGCTCTCTCTATGGCCTGCAACTTTTTCGACCTGGAATGCAAGGTGTTCATGGTCAAAGTAAGCTACGAGCAAAAACCCTACCGACGTTCGGTGATGCAACTCTTTGGAGCCAGCGTTACCCCCAGCCCCAGCGAAGAAACTGAGGCCGGGCGGGCCATCCTCGCCAAAGACCCCAATTCTTCCGGTTCTTTGGGTATCGCCATCAGCGAGGCGGCAGAGGTCGCCCTCAAGAATGAAGATACCAAGTACTCCCTGGGCAGTGTGCTCAATCACGTCCTCATGCACCAAACCGTCGTCGGCGAAGAGACCCTCATGCAATTGGATAAGGCAGGAGTCGAGGCCGACGTCGTGATTGGCTGTGTCGGTGGGGGGTCAAACTTTGGCGGATTCATGATGCCTTTCCTTCGCCAGGTCCTCACAGAAGGGGCCAAGATCCGTTTCATCGCGGTGGAACCGATGGCCTGCCCCAGCATGACGAAAGGCGTCTACGCCTTTGACTATGGCGATACAGCCAAGATGGCCCCGGCGCTCAAGATGGATACTCTCGGGCATGACTTTGTCCCGCCCGACATCCATGCAGGTGGTCTGCGCTACCACGGGGTTTCCCCCCTTCTCGCTGCCCTTCACAGGAACGGCTACATCGAAGCCATAGCCTACCATCAAGTACCTGTCTTTGATGCGGCAGCCCTCTTCACTCGCACCGAGGGGATCATCCCCGCTCCCGAATCCGCCCATGCTATCAAGGCAGCCATCGACGAAGCCCTTGACGCCAAGGAAAAGGGCGACGAGCGAGTCATCGTCTTTAACCTCAGCGGGCATGGCTACCTAGATCTCGGGGCCTATGATGCCTACCTCGCGGGCAAGCTTAAAAACTATGCCTACCCGGAGGAAAAGATCCAGGAATCACTCAAAAAGCTACCGCAGGTTTCCATCGAGTGAAAATCAAAGGGGGGCGGCTCCTTGCCGTCCCCCACTCTATCAAGAGGTGTACGCTCCATGAAAAGGCGCATCCTCGTCACCGATCCGTTGGCCCAAGCGGGGCTTGATCTGCTCCACGAGCACTGTCAAGTAGACGTTCACCTTCGGCCCTCCATAGAGGAGCTCTGTCAGCTCATTGCCCCATACGACGGGCTGATCGTCCGCAGCAGCACACGGGTTAGCGCGCCGGTGATCGAGGCAGCCGAGCGCCTAGTGGTCATCGGCCGGGCCGGCACAGGGGTCGATAACATCGATCTCGAGGCGGCCACTCGCCATGGCATCGTTGTAGTCAATGCGCCCATGAGCAACACCGTCTCAGTGGCAGAACACACCCTCGCCCTCATGCTCGCCCTCGCCCGCCACATTCCCCAGGCCAATGCAAGCATGCATGCCGGCCGCTGGGAGAAAAAGGCGCTTCTAGGGACAGAGCTCCGTGGGAAAACCCTGGGCATCATTGGCCTGGGCCGTGTGGGCACTGCAGTAGCTCAGCGAGCCCACGCCTTTGAGATGCGCCTTATCGCCTACGACCCCTTTATCTCTCCAGAAAAGGCACAACGCCTTGGCGTCCAGCTTGTAGACCTAGAGACTCTGCTCCGCCAAGCGGACTACGTCTCCTTACATGCACCAGCCACCGAACGCACTCGCAAGATGATCAGCAAGCGCGAGCTTGGGTTGATGAAGCCAACCGCCTACCTGATTAATTGCGCCCGCGGTGAGTTGCTCGATGAGAAGGCTCTCCTCGAGGCCTTGCAGAGCGCACAGATTGCGGGGGCTGCCCTTGACGTCCTGGCAGACGAACCTCATATCCAGCCAGCCCTCCGCGAGTGCCCCAACCTCATCCTCACCCCCCACCTAGGAGCTTCAACCCAAGAGGCCCAGAGCAGCGCCGCCTTGGAAGTCGCCCGTCAGGTCATCGATGTTCTGGAAGGACGCCCACCTCGTTACCCAGTCAACGT
>JAGGYI010000082.1 GCA_021162655.1 Anaerolineae bacterium | reverse complement strand
GCGGCAGGGGGAGTGATGGAGGTGATGTCTCCAGCCAAGTTTGTCAAAGTAAGAATACCCGAGGGAGTAGATCTCAAAGAATGGTCTTTCTATCGACCTGTGTTGGAGGCTGATGTGCTCATCGATGTCCCCATTGCCAAAGATCATGGGTTAGCTCGTCTTACTCTTGCGGCCAAGAATCTGATGGGAGTTATCCAGAATCGGCCACAGCTTCATCGCAATCTGGGGCAGCGCATTGCCGATATCACCTCTCTCGTCAGGCCTCAGCTTACGGTGGTAGATGCTGTACGCATTTTGGTGCAGAATGGCCCCACTGGAGGTAGTTTGGACTATGTACGGCGAGCCAATACGATCATCGCCAGCCACGATATAGTTGCCGCCGATGCTTATGCGACGGGTCTATTTGGGCTCAAGCCCCAGGATATCGCTTACATCGTCGCAGGGGCGCGAATGGGCTTGGGTACGATGGACCTGGCAAGCGTCAAGGTGGTTGAGCTGAGTATCTGACTTGGTTTCTACATACGGGGAGGCGTGGCGGGTATGGCTTGGCGGCACCTGCGAAGAACAGTTCAGGTCGTTGCGTTTGTGGCCTTTTTGTTGGCAGTGGTCTACACCCTGCGGGATGGTCCTTCCCTTTGGCGTGCGGATATACTTTTACGCCTCGACCCTCTGGCTGGGCTTTCTTCGGCTTTGGCTGGCCGACGTTGGCCATTGCTCTTTTGGCCGGCGGGCGTGCTTCTGTTGGCTACTCTCTTTTTGGGGCGTTTTTGGTGCGGCTGGCTTTGCCCACTGGGGACATTGCTTGATTGGACCTCTTTGCCATTGAAAAAGGACAGGCTCCAAGGTCCTTTCTGGCGGCGTTTTAAATACGGGGTGCTTTTCCTCGTCCTTGGGACGGCGCTCTGGGGAAGCTTGGCCCTCTTGATTTTTGATCCCCTGACTATTTTTGTACGTAGTGTAAGCACTTTGCTCTTGCCAGGGATGAACTGGGCTATCACCCAAGTAGAGGTTGCCCTCTATCGGGTGCCTTTTTTTGAGGGCATAGTGGATAGGTTGGATTCCATTTTGCGGGGGCCGCTCCTCACCTACAAGCAGCCGAGTTACGAGGGAGCGCTTTTTCTGGCAGCCTTTGTAGGGGGCGTTTTGGCTTTGAACCTATTGGCCCAGAGAGCATGGTGTCGCTATTTTTGCCCGTTAGGGGCGTTTTTAGCTTTGGTGAGCAAAGTTTCGTGGCTGAAGAGAACGGTTCTCGCTGAACGTTGCAGCAGTTGTAATCTTTGCAGTCAAAAATGCCCTGTGGGAGCGATAGACTCACAACGGGGTTATGCCAACGATGGGGCAGAGTGTATCCTTTGTATGGATTGCCTGGACAGGTGCCCTTCTTCGGCCATTTCTTTTCGTGGACACTGGCGACTAGATTGGGGCTGGCCTCATGATCCTACCCGTCGCCAGGTAATTGGAGGGCTCTTGGGAGGCTTGGGCCTTGTGGTTTTGGCCAACGTAGCACCCAAGGCTCAACGACCTGTCCCTTACCTTTTGCGGCCTCCTGGGACCAAGGAGGAGGAGCTTTTGCGGCGTTGCCTACGCTGTGGGGCCTGTGTGCGCATTTGCCCGACCCATGGGCTTCAACCCAGTCTGGCAGAGGCTGGCTGGGACGGGCTTTGGACTCCTGTGCTTGTGCCTCGGCTGGGCAACTGTGAGTATTCCTGTGTGGCTTGCGGTGAGGCTTGTCCAACGGGAGCTATACCTCAGTTGACGTTGGAGACCAAGTGGCGACGTCCCATTGGCAAGGCCTATATCAATCGAACCCTTTGCATCGCTTGGTCTGGTCGAGGCGATTGCATTGTCTGTGAAGAGGTTTGCCCCTTGCCTGAGAAGGCCGTTGTTCTAGAAAAGCGCTCTTTTTCCCAGCCGGGGCAAGAGCCGCGAGTTCTCCAAGTCCCTGTCGTGCTCCATGAGCGTTGTGTGGGGTGTGGCCTCTGCGAGAACAAGTGCCCAGTGCATGGTGAAGCGGCCATTCGAGTCATCCTTGATCCTCTCTCTTGAGAGAAAAAGAACGGGCAGGGAAAGCTTCCCCTGCCCATCTCTCTAATTTCCTCTTGACCCTTCTTAACCACGAAGCTGAGCGCCAAAGTCCCTCCGCAGACGTCGAAGGATGCGATCCCGCTGCTTGACCGCTTCCTCAGAAGTAAGGGTTTTGTTGGCTGCTTGGAAGGTGAGGCTGTAGGCGAGGCTTTTCTTCCCAGGGCCAATCTGCTCCCCTCGATAGACGTCAAAGAGGACGACGTGCGTGAGAAGTTTTCCCCCTGCCTCGCGGATGGTACGAGCGATTTCATCAGCTGGGGCATCTTCGTCGACGACGATCGCCAGGTCAAGCTTTACTGGAGGCATTCGAGAGATCTCTTGGAACTGCCTTTCAGGCTGGGCGAGGGAGAGAAGCTTTTCCAGGTCAAGTTCTGCTAGGCAAACGCGCTGTTGTTCAGGTAGGTCAAAGTTCGAGCGCACCATAGGGTGCACCTCACCCAGAATGCCCAGATTCTCCTCCCCAGCGTAGAGAGCTGCTACTCTCCCCGGGTGAAAAGTGGGGTGCTCTGTGGGCACAAAGTGGGCTTCGTCGATGCCCAAGTGAGTGCAAAGGGCCTCAACGATGCCTTTGAGATCGAAAAAGTCTATCTCAGGGCTTTCATTTGTTAGCCAGGAGCGGGCCTCGCGAGGCCCGGCCAAGGCAATGCTTAGTCGGCGGGGCTCATCGGGCAAATCTCTGCCCTCACGGGGAAGATAGACTTTGCCAATCTCAAAGATAGCCACGCGGTCAACAAAGCGTAGGTTCCTGGCGACGATCTCCAGGGAGGTATTCATCAGCGTTTGCCTCATGAATTCATATTCCCGGCTGAGCGGGTTGGCCAGCCGGATGTACCCTTCTGGAGAGGGAGGAGTGCCTTTGGGGCTAAGCTTGCCCACGCTTTCGAGGTTGGTCATCGAATAGCTGAGGACCTCCGTGAGGCCACAACCTACCAGAATGTCGCGCACGCGCTCCTCTAGCTCCAGGTCGCGGTTCCGTTGCTGGAAGGGAATTTCTTCGTTCATCAGGGTGATGGGGAGTTGGTCATAGCCATAGATTCGGGCAATTTCCTCGACAAGGTCGGCTTTGTTAGAAACATCGAAGCGGAAACTGGGCACTTTGGTACGTATAATGGCAGGTTCGCCCGGAACAATTTCGCAGGAAAAGCCCAGAGAGGTGAGGATGTTGGCTATCTTTTCTGCAGGGAGCTCGATGCCCAGGAGGCGTTTGGGTTCCGAGGCGGGGAAATCGATGATTCGTTTTTGAGGTGGGCGCGGGTAGACGTCAACGAAACCCTGTGCCACCGTGCCACCGGCTAGTTCGCGCATTAGCTCGGCTGCGCGGTGCAGGGCCACCGTGGTTAGCTCTGGGTCAACTCCTCGCCCAAACCGTTGAGCTGACTCGCTAGGAATCTTGAGTGCAGCTGAGGTGCGTCGGATACTGATGAAATCAAAGTTTGCTGCTTCGAGGAGGACATCTACTGTCTCTTCGGTAACCTCACTGGCTTCACCACCCATCACACCGGCTACAGCTACTGGCCCTCCACCATCAGTGATGAGGAGCATGTCCTCTGTAAAAGTGCGTTCAATTCCGTCTAGGGTGGTCATCATCTCTCCTGCGTGGGCGCGACGAACGATGATGGTGGGTGGGCTACCTGGACGCTGGGGGTGTAAGCGATGATAGTCGAAGGCATGGAGCGGCTGACCGAGTTCGAGCATTACATAGTTGGTGATATCGACAATATTGTTGATGGGGCGCATCCCTGCTAAAAGGAGGCGTCGCTGCATCCATTGAGGAGAAGGGGCGATTTTGACGCCTTTGATTAGTGCGGCACTATAGCGTGGGCAGAGGTCGGGATCTTGGATGATGACCTCTACTTGCCCATCGATGGGAGCACCTTCAGCTTGTACTTGGGGGTTGGGCAGTTGTAAAGGAGCATTGAACAAAGCAGCTACCTCTCGGGCTACGCCTACAATGGAGAAGCAGCGTGCCAAGTTGGGGGTGAGGTCTAGATCTAGCACAGTATCTCCCCAATAGTCCGCAAAGGGCATGCCTACAGGCGCATCGTCAGGAAGGATGATGATGCCGGTGTGCTCGTCAGAGATGCCCAACTCTTTTTCTGAGCAGAGCATCCCCTCTGAAACAACTCCGCGGATTTTGCTGCGTTTGAGCGTCTTATATCGGAACGTCTCCGCATAGGGGTCGACGAGACGAGCTCCCACGGTAGCGAAAACCACTTTTTGGCCCGAGTCTCCTACGCGGATGTTGGGGGCACCAGTGATCACCTCTAGAGGCTCGCCATGGCCATAGTTTACCGTCACCAAAGTGAGGCGATCCGCGTTGGGGTGAGGGCGTACTGAAAGCACCTCGGCAACAAAGATTTTGTCTCTATCCCAGTGTTCTCCTACCTTTTCGACCGAGGCCACCTCCAGGCCAGCCAGGGTAAGGCGCTCACAAAGCTCGTCCAAGGATACGTCCCACTGGACAAAGTCCTTCAGCCAACTTAAGGGAACTAGCATGCTGTCTATTACCTCCGTCTAAGGGATCATTCTCTTGTTATGGGTGCTCTATGGATGGGCCGTGGCTCAGGGGAATTGTTGGAGGAAACGCACGTCTCCACTGAAAAAGTAACGGATGTCCGTGATCCCATGTTTGAGCATGGCGATGCGCTCGACACCCATGCCAAAGGCAAACCCACTGAACTCCTCGGGATCGTATCCGCCATTGCGGAGGACGACCGGATGTACCATGCCTGATCCGAGGATCTCTAGCCAGCCAGTGTACTTGCAGATGGGGCAACCTTTCCCACCGCACAGCATGCAATCGATGTCCGCTTCGGCGCTAGGCTCAGTGAAGGGGAAATAACTGGCGCGAAAGCGCAGGCGACGTTCGGCGCCAAACATCTGTCTGGCAAAGTTGGTCAGCACCCCCTTGAGGTCGGCCATGGTGATATTGTGCCCCACAACTAGCCCTTCTACTTGATGAAAAGTTTGCTCACTGCGCACCGTTACCTGCTCGTAACGGTAGCACTTGCCCGGGAGGATGACACGGAAGGGATTAGGATAGTAACGACGCATGGCATGGATTTGCCCAGGCGAGGTGTGCGTGCGCAAAAGCACCCCGGGCTTGGTGGTATAAAAGGTACTCCACATATCTCGTGCGGGATGATGGGGCGGGATGTTGAGAAGCTGGAAATTGGTGTTATCGTCTTCGATCTCATTAGTGCGGAGAACCTCAAAGCCCATTCGAGCAAAGATGTCATAGATCTCGCGGAGGGTTTGGGTGATGAGATGCAAGTAACCCAATCCCTGTGGCCTACCTG
>JAGGYI010000147.1 GCA_021162655.1 Anaerolineae bacterium | reverse complement strand
GTGGCCAGCGGAGACCCCTTGGACAAAGCCGGGGCCTATGCCATCCAACATGCCGAGTTCGCCCCCATCGCCGAGATCGCCGGCTGCTATGCCAACGTGGTGGGGTTCCCCCTCTGCCACCTCTACCGCCTCCTCTGCGCCTGGGGGATCACCCCACCCATCCATCCCCTGCAGGCATGCCCCTTTGCCCAAGAACACGATGGCTGCCCCTGGGCAGAGGAGATCCTCTCCGCCGCCCAAGAGGAGTGGTGCCCAAGGGAAAAAAGTTGACCAGTTTTATGTGCAGAGATGATTTGACACCCTCGAGCAAGTATGATAAATTATCCGCCGTACCCCTCTAGAGGATATCTGCCATTGCATTTGACGGAAGCGAGGTGATAAGATCATCAAGCGTGAACATCGCCTGAATCATGAGATTCGGGTCAGAGAAGTTCGCCTAATTGACGAAACGGGCAAGCAGCTGGGGATCTACCCCATCCGCGAGGCCCTGCGTGCTGCTGAAGAGCGAGGGCTGGATCTTGTCGAGGTTGCCCCCAACGCGAATCCTCCCGTCTGCCGGTTGATGGACTATGGCAAATACATGTACGAACGCGCCCGGCGCGAACGGGAGGCCCGCAAGACGCAAAGGCAGACCGAGATCAAAGAGATCCGTCTGCGCCCGCGCATTGCCGAGCATGACCTGATGGTCAAGATGAATCGAGTGCGCCACTTTTTGGAGAACGGCGCCAAAGTGAGGCTGCGCGTGCGCTTCCGCGGGCGCGAGGTTACCCACCAAGGCATTGCGCGCGAACTGCTCGAGCGCGTCGCCGAGGAGATGAAAGACATCGCCGTCATCGAAAAAGAGCCGGCGATGGAGGGAATGACGATGCTCATGATCCTCGCCCCCGGCAAACCGTCCTCGTCATCATCGTCGTAAATTGGAATAGTTCTGTGGAGGTTTCAAGTGCCTAAAATCAAGACCCATAAGGCCACCGCTAAGCGCTTTAAGCTAACCGGTTCGGGCAAGTTGATGCGTACCAAAGGGGAAAAGCGTCACCTACGTCGGAAACGCTCAAAGCGTGCCAAGCGCACCGCCTGGCGCATGCTAGAGGTAGAGACCACTGGCGAGATCAGGCGAGTGAAGCGCCTGATGCCCTACATCGAAAAGTTCAAGGGCTAGGCAAAAGAGAAGCAATCCTAAAGCGAGGGATGAGAAATTGGCAAGAGTAAAGAGGGGCGTAACCGCCCGTAGGCGACATAAAAAAGTTCTCAAACTGACAAAGGGACAAAAGGGAACCAAGCACCGCCTCTTCCGTCGGGCGAATGAGGCGATGCTCAGCTCACTGCGCTACGCAACGCGCGACCGGCGCAACCGCAAACGCGATATGCGTCGCCTCTGGATCACCCGGATCAACGCAGGGGCACGCCTCAATGGCATGAGCTACAGCCGTTTCATTGAGGGGCTGCGCCTGGCCGGGGTGGACGTGAACCGCAAGATGCTGGCCGATATGGCGGTCAGCGATCCATCGGCCTTTGCCAAGCTGGTCGACATCGCCCGCGAGGCCAAGGCCGCCCAGGCGTGAGTCAAGTGCGGTGATGCTCCTGGGAACCATCACCAGCCCAGAGAACCCGCACATCCGCTATGCCCGTTCCCTAAAAGAGAGAAAGCGAGTCCGCTATCGAGAGAAGCGCTACCTACTTGAGGGCCTACGCTTGGTAGCGCAAGCTTGGCGTACCCAAAAGCGGCTCGCTTTTGCTTTTTATACTGCCGAGTTCGCCCAGCTCCCAGAGGGCCAGGCCCTCCTAGAGGAATTTGCCACCGGCGAGATCAAAGCTTGGCAGGTTCCCCCTGAGCTTCTCCAGCGGATCAGCGACACGGTCTCCCCCCAGGGGATCGTTGCCGTTGCCCCCATGCCGGAGCCAGATCCCGCCGAGGTGGAGCATGCCTCGCTCGTCCTCATCCTCGATGCTATCCGCGATCCGGGCAACCTTGGCACGATCCTGCGCACAGCCCAGGCCGCTGGGGTAGAGGCGGTCCTCCTCAGCCGAGGTTGCGCGGACCCCTACGCCCCCAAAACGGTGCGCGCAGGGATGGGCGCTCACCTCAGCCTTGCCCTCTTTGGGCGATTGGGCTGGCAGAGGATCCGCGACCTCGTCAAGGGGAAGCAGATCGTCCTCGCGGACGTCCAAGGCGAGCTCACCCCTTGGGAGATTGATTGGACCCTTCCCTCCGCCCTCATCATCGGGAGCGAGGCCCACGGCGCCAGCCCCCAGGCCCGGGAGCTGGCTCAACTCCAGGCCCGCCTCCCCATGGCCGCCGAGGCAGAATCCCTTAACGCGGCGATAGCCAGCGGGATATTCCTCTTTGAGGCCCGACGTCAGCGCCTGAGGATCTCTCCCCGTTAACCCTCCAGGTGGCGCTTTAAAAGGGTGAGAACTGCTTCCGCCGAGAGGCGCTTGTTCCCCAGACGATCCTCCTCCCAGAGGTGATGCTCTACCTCCTCTCCCAAAGGGCTGACGACCGCGATGAAAACGGTCCCCACAGGCTTCTCGGGGGTTCCCCCCGTGGGGCCAGCGATCCCCGTCACCGAGATGCCCACATCCGTCCCCAATAGGCGGCGCACCCCGCGGGCCATGGCCAAAGCCACCTGCCGGCTGACGGCTCCATACTGGCGTAGCCATTCCTCGGGCACCTCCAAAAGGCGCCGCTTCACTTTGTTATCATAGGCCACCACTCCGCCCATAAAATAGGTAGAGCTCCCCGAGATGTTGGTGATGGCGTGGCTCACCAGCCCCCCAGTACAAGATTCGGCGGTGGCTAACGTCCACCCCCGCTGTTTGAGCAGGGTGCCGATCTCAGCAGCCAGGGCAGTTGCACGATCCTGCATCTTCCTCTCAGTACCCCCGTTCTTTATCAAAGACGTTCCAAAGCGGCTCTCCCCGCAGGTAGCGCCGTAGGTTCTCGGCAAACAGCTCGGTGAGGCGTTCGTTATAGTTCCTCGTCGCCGCGCTGATGTGTGGTGTGAGCAAGACGTTCCCCATCCGATAGAGGGGATGGTCCGGTGGCAAGGGCTCTTGCGCAAAGACGTCGAGCGCCGCCCCAGCAAGCCATCCCTCGCGCAGGGCGATGAGCAAGGCCTCCTCTTGAAGCACCTCTCCGCGGGCGACGTTGATCAGGAAAGCACCCCTCTTCATCGCCCGCAGAGCCTGCAGATCGATCATCCCCCGTGTCTTGGGAGTCAGTGGCACCGAGATCACCACAAAATCGGCCTCACCAAGAAAGGCCACAAGTTGCTCTGGCCGATACCAGGCCTGGGGGATGCGCCCCTCTGGGTCGCCCACCCCGGGGAAGCAAAAGCCCTCGTCGCGGCGGCGGCCCGAGGCGCTCAAGGCCACCACACGCATGCCAAGCGCCTGGGCCAGCCGGGCGATCTCGCGGCCGATGCTGCCATACCCCAGGATGCCCACCGTCTTGCCCCGCAGGTCCTCGCCGCGCAGCTCACGCCAGGTATGCTCTGGCCAGATGTGCTCCTCCTGCAAGTGCCAGGCTCGGGGGAACTTGCGCGCCAGGCCAATCATCGCCCCCAGGACGAACTCGGCGATGGGCGTGGCGTGGATGCCGCTGCTCGTCGTCACCACAATCTCGGGCGAACGCATCATCGGCGAGCCAAGGAACTGGTCGACTCCCGCCATGGTGCTCTGCACCCAGCGCAGGCGGTCCGCTTGCTCGAGGCTGAAATCCCCATGCTGGGTGAGGAGCACCTCCACCCCAGGGAGCAAAGGGCCCACTTGGGCACCGCTGCGGCAGAACACCTGGCGCACCTGCAACCGAGGGGAGATAGAGGCCAACCGCTGAAGCTGTTCCTCCGTGAGGTTCGTCGTGCTGAGCACCGTGACGGGCACTGGGCTCCCTCCTTCCTTTCTCCATTATAGCATAGCGGGCAGGGCCTGAGGGAACAATGGCCTAGGAGTGCCCACGGCTGCGCAGGGCCACCTGCGCAGCCCCGACCTCCTTGGTGATCCCCCGCCGAACAAAGCGCACAGTGAGCAGGCTCCCCCCTTCCTCCCCCTGGCGTCGAATGCCCAACACCACGCCGAGGCCATAGAGGGGATGCTCCACCACGTCGCCGGCAGAGAACCGCTGGGGTGCGGCGCGCCTCCTGGGGAGAGGGCCCCGCCGCGAGGGATAGAACCTGCGAAGGAGCTCCTCCAGTGCTCGGCGGCGGCTCATCTGGAGGTCATCGGGGACCCAAGTCCCTAGCCGTTCCTCCCCAGGGAGCCCTTCCCTCTCTGAGCACACAAGGAGAGAGGCGAGAACGGCCTGCGCCCCTCCCTTGCTCAGCTCCTGGTTCCCCAGGCGGCACGTCCCCGATTGAATACAGGAGGGACAGCCCTCCTCACAGGGGCACCGCGAGACCGTCTCATGGGCCAGGGCCAGCAGCTCCTCCACACGCTGGAAAGCGATCTCTGCCAAGCCAATGCCGCCGGCATAGGCATCATAGAGAAAGATGGCCCCCGTGCCCAGGTCAGGATGATGGAGATGGTAAAAGCCACCCACATCCCGCCGGTCGCACATGATCAACAGGGGCATGACCCCCGTGAGAAGATGCTGGATGGCATGCAGCCCTGCCCGAACTCCCTCATCTCCCTGGCGCAAGACCTCCCAGAGGAACCGCGAGGGCAGCTCAAGCCAGACGGCCACCGTGTGGAGGCGCATCGTCAGCGGATAGGAGAGGTTCACCCGCTTGACCATCCTCTCGCTGCCAATCTCGAGCTCCTGATAGCCATAGACCGTCTCCTCCACCAGCACGTCGCCCAGGCACACCTGCAGAGGCACCTCCCCACGGAGCTTCCGCAAGGCCCGCCGCCGCTCCACCGTCAAGCTCAACCGGCTGCTGGAACGGGTATAGTGGGGGGCATACTCTTCGCGCACGCGCACTATTTTGCGTCGGCGGTCGAGAAAGGTCACCCGATAGTTCTCTCCCCCGTGCTGATAGATGGCCCCTGGGTGGGCCTCGCGGTAGACGTTGGGCGGTTCGATGGTGCCGATCTCGTTGCGGTTTTCATCCAGGATGCGGTACGTCTCTTGGCTGGCCGAGCGCAAAGAGACGTCCAAATGCACGTCGCGGGAGCGAGAGGGGAAGCACAATCCCTCCGAGCCATCCTCCAGCGCACATGAGGAAAGAAGGCCCTCTTCGTAAAGCTCATCGAGGGCCTGGCGCCACGCTTTGGGCAGGCGGGCGAGCTCCTCATGGGAGAAGGGAAGCTCACGCGCCGCACAGAGGAGATGGCGCAGCCAAATACGCTGATTATGCAGATCCACCACGGCCCGCTCGTGGGGCTGGGCAAAGAACGCCTGGGGGTGCTGCATATAGTACTGGTCCAGGGGATTCTGCGAGGCCACCATAAAGACCAAGGCATCCCGCCCCTGGCGGCCCGCCCGCCCCGCCTGCTGCCAGGCAGACATGATCGTCCCCGGGTACCCCGAAAGGATGGCCGCATCGAGCCCACCGATATCGATGCCCATCTCCAAAGCGTTGGTAGTGATGATCCCCTTGATCTCTCCCATCTTGAGCTTGTTCTCGATGGCCTCCCGTTCCTCCGCCAGGTAGCCGGCCCGGTAGGAGGCCACCTGCTCCGCTAAGGTGCCCGTCTCCCCATCCAGGGCGCGGCTCATCCGCAGCATTCGCTCTGTGAGCTGGCGCGCCCGAGCAAAGACGATGGTATTGTACCCCGCTTGGATGCAGTGCTGGAGGAGCTCGACGGACTCTTGGGCGTAGGAGCGGCGCAGGTTGGCCGCCGCCTCCCCCACCAAAGGGGGGTTCCAAAGGACGAAATACCTCCTCCCCCGCCCCGCTCCGTCCCGGTCGATGACACTGAATTCCCGGCCGGTGAGCGCCTCCACCAGTTCCTTGGGGTTGGCGATGGTCGCCGAGCAGCAGATGAACTGGGGAGAGGAGCCATAATGTTCCGCCACCCGCAACACCCGCCGAAAGAGCTGGGCCATGTTCGAGCCAAAGACCCCCCGGTAGATGTGCACCTCATCCACCACGATAAAGCGCAGGTTTCGCCAGAGGTCCTCCCATTGGTGGTGCCAGAGGAGAAAGCTCAGGTGGAGCATCTCGGGGTTGGTCAGAAGGATGTTGGGAGCCCGCTCGCGCACCGTGCGCCGCTTCTCAGCCCTAGTCGAGCCAGTGTAGCGGGCTACCCCCACCGCCTCCTTGCCCAAAAAGAGGTTCATCTTGAAGAGGCTTTTGAACTGATCGTTCACGAGGGCATTGATGGGGTAGAGGTAGAGGGCGCGCGCTGTGGGGTCGCGGAGGATCGTCTCGAGGATGGGGAGGTTATAACAGAGGGTTTTGCCACTGGAAGTGGGGGTGACGATGACGATGTTCTCCCCGCGACGAGCCCGCTCGAGGGCCTCTACCTGGTGGGTGTAGAGGTGCGCGATTCCCAAAGAAGAGAGCACGCGCTGCAGCGGAGGCGGCAGTGGCGGCGAAGGATCCGCATAGCGAGGTTCCTGGGGGGCCAGCCGCTCGATGTGGGCGATCTGCCCGCCCCTGGCCACATCCATCTCCTGGGCTACCCTTGCCAGGAGCTCCTCCAGCGAGAGCCTGCCCAGAGAATCCCTCCCTTGCTCCTTTGCCTCACCCCCCATTGGTTCCCCCTCGTCCACACAGCAGGGCCCGCCATCGACGAGCTCTCGGCGGGCCCTAACACACAATGCACTCTACAGCACTCCCTTTAGCGCATCATGGCCCGAAAGTGCGCCACGGTCTTTTCCAGCCCCTCCTGTAGGGAGACGGTAGGCTCCCAACCGAGGACCTCCTTGGCCTTGGCGGCATTCAAATAGATGCGAAAGACCTCGCCCTTTTTCGCCGGGCCGTGCACCTCCTGGCAGTCGCTCCCCGTCACCTGTTTGAGCATGACGAAAAGCTCATTGATCGAGGTGCCCACTCCCGAGCCTAGGTTGAGGATCTCCCCTCCCCCTTTGCTCAGGGCCAATACATTGGCCCGCGCGACATCCCCCACATAGACGAAATCGCGCTCCTGTTCACCGGAGCCGTTGATGATGGGCTGCTTCCCCTCGAGCATTTGGGCCGTCCAAATGGCCACCACGCCAGCCTCTCCATAGGGATCCTGCCGAGGGCCATAGACGTTCGGATAGCGCAGAATGGTGAAATCGATGTCATAGTGCGTCCGATAGATGTAAAGGTAATGCTCCACATGATGCTTGCTGGCCCCGTAGGGATCCAGGGGATTGATGGGGTGATTCTCATCTGCTGGCAAGTACTGGGGTTCTCCATAGACGGCCCCACCGGTAGAAGCATAGACGATCTTGCGCGTGCCGTACTTGCGCGCCATCTCCAAGAGGATCAAAGAGCCCAGGACGTTCACCTCAGCATAGAGCACGGGCTTTTCCATCGACTCGCGCACGTTCGCCTTGGCCGCCTGGTGCGAGATGGCCTCCGGGCGCTCCGCCGCAAAGACCTTCTCCAACGCCTCGGCATCGCGAATGTCCACCACATAGAGCTTGGCCTTGGGGTTCAAGTTCTCGCGCTTGCCAGTGGAAAGATCATCCACCACTACAACCTCATGCCCAGCCTCCAAGCAGGCATCGACCACATGAGAACCGATGAAACCAGCGCCTCCTGTGACAAGAACTTTCATGAATGCTCTCCTCAAATTTTATTGATAAGTGCTTGGGGTAAAGCCGCTCCCAAGAGCATAGCGATTTCCCCTCTTTTGACAAGTTTGCTAAAGTGCCTCAACGCATTTGAGCAGAGCCTTCATATAACCGATGGCATAGGCCCGCCCGCGGTGGCCCCAGCGGGTATCTCCCACCAGGCCGGGCGTGTGGTCGACGATCAAGACGCCATCGAAACCGACCTCTTTGTACGCCCGCATCGCTTGGAGCATATCCACCTTGCCCTCGTCGATAAAGGTCTCCTCGAACTTGGGCACGGTGCCCCGTACATTGCGAAAGTGGACATAGGCGATCTTGCCACGGCTGCCGAAATAGCGAATGGCCTCATAGACCTCGTCCGCCGTCTCGCACATCTCGGCAAAGGTTCCCTGGCAGAATTCGATGCAGTTGCTGGGGCTGGGGACGAGCTCGATCACCCGCTTGTAGGCCTCTACACTGCGAAAGATGCGCGCCGTCCCCGCGATCTTGGGCACAGGGGGATCATCCGGGTGCAAGGCCAAGACGACGCCCTCCTCTTCAGCAACCGGCACCACTGCCTTGAGAAAATACTCGAAATTGGCCCACATCGTCTCGTCGTCGATCTCGCCGAAATCGCTCAAGGGAGCCTTTTGCACCAAGGAATGGTCGTACTTGGTCACCTTGGCCCCTCCCCGGCCCGTGGGGCTATACTCGGTGCGCCAGACCCCGAGGATGTTGAAATCGTACCCCAGAATGGGGATGCCCGCCCGTCCCAGGTTGCGGATCGTCTTGCAGACCCTTTCGATCTGCTCATCCCGCCCGGGCAAGCCCAGCCTGATCTTGTCGTAAAAGTGCCGGGGCATGTTCTCGATGGCCGCCAAGGTCAGGCCAAAGGCCTCGATGTTCCGACGCAGACGCACCAGCCCCTGAAACTCCCAAAAGCCATCCCCTGGGAGATCAGGGGTGTGGATGATGATGTTCTCGATGCCCAACTGTTTGGCAAAGAGAAGCCGTTCGTCATCCGGTTCATGAATCGCACCCAAGCCTAGCTTCATCGTATAAACCTCCTTACAGCGGGCTCAAAGGCCCTTGGATCGAAGGATAGAGAAGAGCAACCAGGCACCCAAAAGCCCGGCCATTACGAAACCGACCTGCGGGATGGGCAGGCTAATGTTGGTAAAGGGGATATAGAAGGTGGCCGCCTCCTTGCCGCCCAACATGATGAGAGCCGAACCCACGATGATGGCCGCCACAATCACGCTAAAGGCGATGCGATTGCCGACGGCGTCCAGCTTGCGCAATGCGCCATCGAGGCGGCGCACATCAACGCCAACCGTCATCTTGCCGCGCTCCAGCTGCTCCGAGATGGCATCGACACGCCGAGGAAGCGCCTGGAGGACGATCTCGAGCTCTCGGAGGGTCTCTACTGAATCGAGAAGCGAGCGCGTTATGGAGAAACGCTCCCGCAGGAGCTGGGCCACGAACGGTTCCAGATATTTGGCCAGCACAAAGGAGGGATTCAGCGAGCGAGCTACCCCTTCCAAGATGATCACCGTGCGCGCCAGGAGGGCCAAATCCGACGGGAGACGAACGCGATGTTTAAAAGAGACGGCCATCAAATCGGCCAAAAAGTCGGCAATGGGCAAGCTCTCCAACGAGACGTTATAATAGCGCACTAAGAGCCGCTGCACCTCCCGCTGGAGTGCCCCATAGTCCGCCGAGATATCTGCCGCCCCCATGCGCACAACGATCCGCGTGATGGCATCGGCATTCTGCTGCACCAAGGCAGAGAGGAGATCTCCCAGGTCCCTGCGGATGCGCGGGGTGAGATAGCCAACGACACCAAAATCCACCAGGCCGATCTGCCGATCGCAGATGAGGATGTTGGCGGGATGGGGGTCCGCATGAAAGACGCCATGAACAAAGACTAGTTGCAGGTAAACCTGCACTATGCGCTCAGCGATGCTCGCCAAGTCATAGCCGCGGGCCTTGAGCCGTTCCACCTCGGCGAGTTTAATGCCCTTGAGGTTCGAGAGGGTCAACACCCGACGGGTCGTCAGCTCCCAGTAAACCTTGGGAATGAGGACTCCCTCATCCTGCACCATCCTGCGCAGGCGATCGGCGTTTCTCCCCTCGGTGGTATAGTCGAGTTCATCCCGCAGAGCCTGGGCAAATTCTTCTACCAAATCCACCAGGTGGTACCCTTTGAGCATCTGCGAACGCGCCTCGAGGAAGCGTGCCTGGGCAAGGAGGAGGTTCAAATCTGCCTGAATCGTCTGCTCGACCCCGGGGCGCTGCACCTTGACGACCACCTCCTCACCGTTGCGCAACATGGCACGGTGCACCTGCCCAATGGAGGCAGAGGCGATGGGCACATTGTCAAAGCTGGCGAACCACTGATCGATGGGACCACCCAGCTCCCGCTCAACCACCTGGATGATCTCCTCCACGGGCACGGGAGGGGCCGCATCGAGAAGCTTGCTCAGCTCAACGATATATTCAGGGGGGAGGATATCAGGGCGGGTGCTGAGAATCTGGCCCAGCTTGATATAGGTGGGTCCCAGTTCCTCAAGGGTGCGCCGCACACGTTGGGGGATGGTCAGCCCGGCGGCCTGGGCGCTGGGCTGCACGCGCCGAGCCCGCCAAGGGGAGATGAAACGGCCCAGGCCCGTATTCTCTACGAGAAAGCCCAGGCCATTGCGGATGAGGACCTCGATGATCCGCCGGATCCGGGTGATCTCGGCCCCTCGCGTCTTCCAAAAGAAACCCCAGCTCACCGAGCGCCTCTCTTTCTTCCAGCCAACTCGCCTGATTATACCACGAACAGAGCCCGCTCAGGAAACGCGCCCGCCCAGGGCGTGCAATTGTCGCCCCCCTGCGCTTTGTGCTATACTTGCCAAGAGTAAACCCCCATCGAGGTCAAAGGATGAAGCCCTTCTCTCTTTCCAAAGCCCGCGAAGATTATGCCAGGGCCAAGCGCGCCGCCCTCCTGCGGCGCATCTGGGCCAACCTCACTGGAAAGAACAACCAGCTCATCCCCTTTGAGGACCTTAAAGAGACCCTTGGGGTTCTGGGGCAACACTACCGAGGGCTGCAACCCGTCCCGCTGGATAAAATCGTCGGCAGCCTGGGGAGGAGCCGCGACTTTGACCGCGCCTTCTTGCCCACCCAAGAGCACACTCGGGGCAAGTGGATCAGTGTAGATTCGGCCTACTGGGAGGGGATCAACCTCCCTCCCGTCACCCTTTACAAGATAGGTGATGCCTATTTCGTCGTCGATGGCCACCATCGCGTCTCCGTCGCCCGGCAAAAGGGGCGCGCTTTCATCGATGCGGAGGTCATCGAAGTGCAGAGCCGCGTGCCCGTGACGGCCGACCTCACCCTCGACGACCTGGACGTCCTGGCTGCCTACCGCGACTTTCTCGAACAGACCAAGCTCGACCAGCTCCGCCCTGAGCAGAACATCCGCCTGACCATGCCGGGCGATTACGTCAAGCTCATCGACCACATCAAAGTGCACAAATACTTTATGGACCGCAAGAGGGGGACGGAATCAACCTGGGAGGAAGCCGTCGTCCATTGGTACGACCACGTCTATACCCCGGTGGTGGAGGCCATCCGCAAGAACAACCTCCTGGCCGATTTCCCCGGCCATACCGAGGCGGATCTCTACCTCTGGATCATCGAGCACGCCTACTATCTCTCCCAAGAGTTGGGGCAAGAGATCAGCCCCTGGGAAGCGGCCAAGGATTTCGTCACCCGCTTTGGGCGTCGGCCGCGGCGCCTCTTCCAACGGCTCAAGCGACGCCTCAGCGACGCGCTCATCCCCGACGAGCTGGAGGCCGGCCCTCCTCCCGGCACCTGGCGGGAGGAGCGAGTCGTTCCCCTACAGCCTGAGCATCTCTTTCGCGATATTCTCATCACCCTCACTGGAGCAGAGACGGGCTGGCGCGCCCTCGAGCAGACGGTCGAGATCGCCCGCCGCGAAAGGAGCGTGCTCCATGGGCTGCATGTCGTCCCCACAAACAAGCCAGAGGCCCGGGAACGGGGCCAAAAGGTGCTGGATGAATTCCTCAAGCGCTGCGAAGAGCTGGGGATCAAGGCGAACGCCTGCTTGGTAGAGGGCAACGTGGCCGAGCGCATCATCGAGCGGGCCCGCTGGGTCGATATGGTGGTCATCAACCAACGCCGAATCCATGGCCAATGGGCCGAACGCCCCCTGGGCACCATCTTTCAGACCGTCGCCGCCCAGGTCTCTCGGCCCATCTTGGCTGTCCCTGGGAACCAGATCACCCCGCTACAACGCATCGTCCTAGCCTATGACGGCAGCCCCAAAGCGCGCGAGGCCCTCTTTGTCTTTCGGCACATCGTCACCTGCTGGCAGGTCGAGGGAACGATCCTCACCGTGAAAAACGCCCACACCGACCGCG
>JAGGYI010000062.1 GCA_021162655.1 Anaerolineae bacterium | reverse complement strand
GATGATGGGGGAAGACAAAGGTGTGTTCGGTATAGAGCTGAAGCACGTTGATTTTGTAGAGGCTGAGTTGGTCTATCAGCAATTCGAGCGTCTCGATGGTGGGCACTTTGCCTCGGGAGATGTCTAGCATCAAGCCCCGGTAGGGCAGAGAGGGCCAATCAAGGACCTGGCAGGCCGGCCAACGAGACCGCTCACTGCGGGTCAGTAGCCGAAGGGTTTGGCTGGCATAAAAGAGGGCCAAGGACCCCTCTCCACCGGCGACAACACGCTTTGGCGTGATCTCGAGGATGTAGGCCTGTTCCCCTTTCTTTGGGAGCTCCTCTTTCCAGGACCACGTTTCCCCCAGGTAGGCTTCTGCGGCTTTGGTGTTGCCAAAGAGAAGGATAAAGTTCTCCTTGCGGGGAAGCTTGGCCAACTTGACGATATTCAGATGCAGGCCGGTGAGCTCTTTGATCTCCTCTTGAAGAAGTTGGGCAGCAAAGGCGTCCTCTTCGTTTGCCTCTGGGAGTAGAGCGATCCAGGTGTGTTCATCAAGGGCAAAGGACCCTGCTTCAAGATGTACCTGCTTTGGGGTAGGGATGATACAAAGGGATTGATTGGCCATGGTTCCTCCTTAGGATTTCAGATACGGTATAGTCTGTGGGCCTTCAGGCAGAACGCAGAGACGTGCCTGCGGCCCATAGCGTTTTTGAAGTTGGTTGATAGTCGCTTCGATGTTGTGGCATGGTTTTAAAAGCATTCCTTCGATCTCTGTGTCGAGTAGGTAATCGCTATAGACGTACACCTGGGCTCTCTGTAGTACCCGTGCTTGGATCTGGGCCTCCCACTGATCGTGTCGGCGGAAGCCAGGTTGGCTGATCATCTTGAGGATGCCCTCCACCGAGCCCGCCTCGTGGACGATCTTGCGGTATTCGCCATAGTCGGGCACCCCGTCGCGGCATTCGGCAGCGATGATGATGCTTCCCCCTGGTCGGACGATCTGGGCCGCACAGGACATTCCTTTGACGGCTTGGTAGAGGTTGATGTCTAGGGGATAGCCACTGTTCGTCGTTAAAACGATGTCATAGGGGGCGTCCACTGGCACCATGGCTATCTGGCGTGCAAAAGCGACCCCTCTCTGATGGGCAAGCTGTAGCTCACCAGCAAAGACCCCAGTGATGTGCCGCTTGCGGTTGAGGGTGACGTTGAGGATGAAATCTGGCTTGGCGAGCTTGGCGGCCTCGTTCATTTCTTCCCAGACGGGGTTCCCCTCGGTAAAGCCCCAGGTCGCTTTGGGGTGGTTGAGCATCTCGTAGCTGTGATTATCCATGATGCTCTCGATCCCGGCGATCCCTGGGAGGATCGCTTTGGGGCCGCCGCTAAAGCCCGCAAAAAAGTGTGGCTCAATAAAGCCGGTGAGAATCTTGAAATCTGCCTCCATGAAATGGCGGTTGACGAACAGACGGTGCCCATAGCTGGTGCGTCCCAGTTCGACAAGGTTTCTCTCATCCCAGGCGTCGTGCTGGAGGATAGTATAACGCTGGACGAGATCTGCCCCCAACATTGTCTCTAATTCAAGGGTACTATTGGCGCGGTGGGTGCCTAGGGCGTTGAGCAAATAGATGTTCCTATCGGGCACATGAGCGAGCTCTTTGAGGAGGACGGGGAGCACCCGGTCGTTGGGCATAGGGCGGGTGATGTCGCTAAAGACAATGACCACGCGGTCCTGGGGGCGGACCATCTCGCGCAGGGGAGGGCAACCAAGAGGATGCCGCAGGGCTTGCTGAAGAGCGTGCCGCTCATCGAGGAGTCCCTCGGCTTCTTTGGGGCGCAGCACTGTGGCTTTGTCGGGGATATCTACCTGGAGGCCCCTTTGCCCATAGGCGAGGCTGATTCGCACCTTGGCCCTCCTTTCTCCTGGGGTATTGTACCCGTTGCGATGGGCCCAGGCAAGAAAAAAAGCCTGGCACCGCCAGGCTCGGGCGAGTGGGCCTGTAAGCCGAATTCTGTCACCTGCCCTTGGGCAGGTGGGCGGTCATCTATCTGGGACGTCGGTTACCCGACGCCTCTAGCGGCCTACCCGAGGCACTGCGGGCGAGCAACCCGCGATGGCCCAAAGGGCCATCAGCCTCTGCTTGGCCTTGCTCCCGGTGGGGTTTGCCTAGCCAGCCCAGTCACCTGGACTGCTGGTGGTCTCTTACACCACCTTTTCACTCTTACCACCAAGCCCGAGGCTTGATGGCGACCTGTTTTCTGTGGCACTTTCCGCGGGTCACCCCGCCTGGGTGTTACCCAGCACCGTGCTCTGTGGAGTTCGGACTTTCCTCATGGCAGCAGATCGCTGCCACGCGACCGCCCGGCCCACTCGCGCCTTCAGATGATAGCATGGAGGCCCTCTTTTGTCAAATTCTTGACATAATATAACAAATCGGGCGCATCTCCTCGAGGTTTGACAGTGCCACTTCCCTGGGATATCATCCCTTGTGAATCGAGTTCGCGACACGGGGAGAAGGAATTTGGTAGAGTGGCGCCAGGTCGCTGTGGCGCGGCGCCTTTTGGCAAGCGAAAGAGGGACGATCGTCAGGGACTGGGGCGGCCAAGTGCCCGTGGTGCTGGCCTATCCGAACAATTATGCGGTGGGGATGGCTAGCCTGGCGGTACATGGCCTCTATCGCTGGCTGAACGAGCTCCCCGGGATCGTTTGCGAGAGGGCATTTTCCTCTTTGGGAAGGGGCTCCTCAGAGGGAGGGCCTCTTTTCACGTTAGAGTCTCAGCGCCCTGTTGGCGAGGCGGCTGTTTTGGCCTTTTCCATCTCTTTTGAGATGGATTATCTGAACGTTGTCCATATGCTATATCGGGCCCATGTTCCCCTCAGGGCCGAGGAGCGGGATGAGGCTGATCCGCTGGTCCTCCTAGGTGGGCCGGCGGTATCGGCGAATCCAGAGCCCTTGGCTCTCCTTGCCGATGCGATCGTCATTGGCGAGGTTGAGCCTCTCTTGGAGAGATTGGGGGCCTGCCTGCGTGAAGGGTGGCGCGAAGGACGTCAGGCCTTCTTGCGTGAGCTGGCCCGTTTGCCGGGGGTTTATGTTCCTCTTTTGCACCAAGGGGAGGGCGTTCAACGTCAGTGGCTGGCGGAGCTTGACGCTTATCCCTTGTCGACGAGCATCATTGCCCCGCGGGCAGAGTTTGGCGATATGTACTTGATAGAGATCTCGCGCGGGTGCATTTTCGGTTGTCGTTTCTGCCTGACGGGGTATTGGTATCGCCCATATCGCGAACGTAGTTTGGAGCAGATCCTTGCCCTGGCCAGGAAGGGCCTTGAGCAATGCTCTAAACTGGGCTTGGTGGCGGCGGCCGTTTCGACCCATTCGCAGATCGACGAGCTGACTCGACGGCTGCGAGCGTTGGGGGCCGGTTTCTCTGTTTCTTCGTTGCGCGTCCGTCCCCTTTCGCCTATCCTTGTCCAGGGGCTGGCGGAAAGTGGAGCCCACTCTATCACCCTAGCCCCAGAGGCAGGGACGGAGCGGTTGCGCCGTTTCATTGGCAAGGGGGTAGGGCATGGGGATATCCTACGGGCGGTAGAGCTGGCGGCCAAATGGCGGTTTCGCTCGCTCAAGCTCTACTTTATGTTTGGCTTGCCCACCGAGACGGAGGAGGACATCGAGGGATTGCTTGCGCTTTTAAAGGAGGTGCGTGCGCGCTTCTCTCGACAGATCGTCGCCAATCTGACGCCTTTTGTGCCCAAGGCTCATACCCCCTTTGAGCGAAAAGCAATGGCGGCCAGAGAGGTATTGGCTGCGCGGCTGCGTCGCCTGCGCGAGGGTTGCCGAGCTTTGCATGTTGAGCTGCGGGTAGAGCCCATCCGTGCTGCCCGCATGCAGGGAGTGCTGGCACGTGGAGACCGCCGAGTGGGCCAAGCACTCTTGCGGGTGAGGCGACCTTCGCTGGCTCATCTTCAGCGCGCCTTGGAGGAGGAGGGCTTGACGATGGAAGAGTATCTGCGTGAGTATGCGTCCGATGAGCCCCTCCCTTGGGACTTTTTGCGGGGGTGATGGAGATGGTCTTGCGCAAAGAGGGCCCTCCCCCTTATTACTTGTTCACTTCTTTTAAAGGCAAAGAGCTCATCCATGGGGTGTTCACCCGCTTGGGTGGGTTCAGCCAAGGGGCTTTTGCGAGCTTGAATGTAGGGCATACCGTGGGGGATGATCCGGCCCATGTAGAGGCCAACCATCGGGCGATCTACCGTGCTCTGGGGATCCAGGCGGAGGAGGTGGTTTCGGCCCACCAGGTTCACGGGGATCGAGTGGCGGTCGTTTCGCTAAAAGATGGAGGGCGGGTCTTTCCTCAGACGGATGCGCTTATCTCTCGGGTGCCGGGGCGCTTTTTGCTTTTGCGCTTTGCTGATTGCGTGCCCGTGCTTTTCTATGCGCCTCGGCAAAGGGCTGTGGGCATTGCCCATGCAGGTTGGCGGGGCACTTTGCAGAGGATCGCGGTCAAGACCGTCCGGGCAATGGAAGAGGCCTACGGCTGTCGGCCGGAGGAGATCCTCGCGGGGATTGGTCCTTCCATAGGGCCTTGCTGCTTTGAGGTGGGGCCGGAGGTGGTAGAGGAAGCACGTAAGGCTTTCCCTGCATATGAGGGGATCATCCTTCCTGGTGAGGGGGGTCGTAGCTATCTAGATCTCTGGAGGATCAACGAGCTACAGTTGCGCGAGATAGGTGTTCTTGCTATCGAGAGGGCGGATATCTGTACATTTTGTCATCGGGCAGAGTTTTTCTCCCATCGAGGAGAT
>JAGGYI010000286.1 GCA_021162655.1 Anaerolineae bacterium | reverse complement strand
TCTATATCGCTGTTTGGTTAGAAGCACGAGGGAAGGATCTACGTAATATCACTTTGGGGCTTGTTCCCTTTGCAGTGCTCTTGGGGGTGATTGCGGGTCTTGTTGCTGTGCAGCCAGATTTCTCGACGGCCGTCTTGCTTGTTGGCACGGCTACTGCCATGTTCTTTGTGGCGGGGGCGGACATCAAACAATTGCTCATAGGGTTTCTCGTTGGTGGGGTGGCTTTGGCTTTGGTGGCCCTCGCCGCAGGGTATCGTTATGTGCGCATCGTGGATTGGTGGCGTGGCCCTTTGAGTGATCCGCGGGGGGGAGGGTTTCAAACGGTGCAGGCCCTGGTCGCTTTGAATAGAGGGCACTGGCTGGGTGTTGGTTTTGGGCAGAGTGAACAGAAATATGCTATTTATGCTCCTCATTCTGATTGCATTTTTGCCATTATAGGAGAGGAATTGGGTTTTCTAGGGGCGTTGGCTGTTATCATCCTTTATGCGCTCTGGACTTGGAGAGGGTTACGCATCGCCTTTCGGGCCCCCGATGATTATGGCATGCTTTTGGCAGTGGGGCTTGTCTCGTGGGTGACGTTGCAAGCTGCATTACACATCTCCGCACTTACTGCTCTTACGCCTTTTACGGGGACTGTTTTGCCCTTTGTGAGTTATGGGGGGTCTTCGCTAACGAGTTGCCTGGCCTCCGTTGGTATTTTGTTGAACATCTCGCAAAGTAGGGCTGAGGAGGGCAGGCAAACGTGAGGATTCTCGTAACGGGCGGCGGAACGGGAGGCCATGTCTACCCAGCCCTCTCGGTACTTGAAGTGCTTCGTCGAGAGGGAGCATGGTTCAAAGTAGAGGAGGTCGCCTGGGTTGGCGAAAAGGGTGGCATTGAGGAGCGTATCGTCTCTCGCGAGGAGGTGCCTTTTATTGCAGTTTCTAGTGGACCCCTGAGAGGGATATCTCCTGGGCAGGCGCTATGTAGTGTGTTCCTGCTTGCCCGGGGGATCTGGCAGGCGTTGAGGGTAGTACAGCGCTTTGCCCCTGATGTGGTGCTCTCTACAGGGGGATATGTCTCCGTTCCCTTGGTGTTGGCGGCTTGGGTGCTTGGCCGGCCGGTGCTTATCTATCTACCTGATATGGAACCGGGGTTGGCAGTGCGTTTTCTTTCGCTCTTTGCGCAGCGAGTGGCGGTTTCTTTTGAACAGGTGTGTCGGTACTTTAAGAAGGACAAAGTATTTGTTAGCGGGTACCCCGTTCGGCGGGCCCTTTATGTAACAAGCAAGAGGGAGGCGAGGCAGCGCCTCGGAGTGCCCATAGAAGAGGCTATGGTGTTGGTGCTGGGAGGTAGCCGAGGAGCACATTCAATCAATGAGGCAGTGCGCCGAGACCTCCAGAAGCTACTCCAAAGGGCTTGGGTAATTCACATTAGCGGGCATAGGGATTATGAGGAACTTGCGCAATTAAAAAAGGGATTAGAAAAGGACCTTGCTCGTCGGTATCTTCTTTTCGCTTATATGTACGAGCACATGACAGATGCATTGGCGGCAGCGGATGTGGTGGTTGCTCGGGCTGGGGCAGCGACTTTGGGAGAGTTCCCTGCTGTGGGAGTGCCTGCTATATTGGTGCCTTATCCTTATGCGGGACAACACCAAGAGGTGAATGCTCGTTATCTTCAGGAGCGGGGTGCTGCTCTTGTGATTGAGGATGAAGAGCTTTCGGAGCGCCTGCTCCTTACGGTGCAGGCGCTGTTGGATGATCGGGAGCATCTGCAGGCGATGGGGAAAGCTATGCGGGCTTTGGCTATGCCCCAGGCGGCGGAGCTCATTGCCCGAGAGTTGAGTGCTTTGGCCAAGGGGAAGAAGAGATGGAAGATGTCATCAGCTGGAATGTAAATCAGTATATCCTCATGGGCATTATGCTGGGAACCTTTGGTTTCATCGGCTTCCGCCGGGGGGTGAACCGCGAGTTGCTCTCAGTGATCGGGGTGGCGGTGGCGATCCTGATCTCAGGTGGGCTGGCCTCCAAAGTGGGGCCCCAAGTGAACTTGTTCTATAAGCTGGTGCGCTTTGGCCTTGGGGGAGGATTCTCTGGTGGAGATCCAGTAGCGGCCTGGCAAAAGACGAGCTCATTGCCTGATTTAATCCAGGACCAGGAGGATCTTCAGGTATTTAGCTTGTTGATCTTTTTCCTTGTCGTGATGCTTTTTTACCTCTGGGGACAGCGGCGCATTGCTGATCCCAACTCCTTAATGTTGCGCATTCTGGGGGCCCTGACAGGGGTTATCAATGGCTTTCTCATCGCATACTATCTGGTTCCCATTGTGTTGCCGGCTCCCAAGGCGGTGATCACTTTGCCCAGTGGGGAGGTCCGCCAGACATTGACGAGTGGCCAGATGATCGCAAGGATGGTAGCCTTCTTTGTCTTTGTTTTGATTGCCTTGGGTTTGTATACCGCTTCGGGGAGAAAGAAACAGGGGTAGAGCATCGAGGATCTGTTTAGATAAGGAGGGACTCGTGGCCCCCATAGAAGTATTTTTCGGAGTCATCGTATTCGTGTTTGCGCTTATCGGTTTAGCCCGAGGCTTTCTCAAAGAGCTGGGCGTGACGACAGTAATGATGGCCATCTTGTTTTTCCTAAGTCGATTCGAACGTTTTTTAGATGCTGGCTTGATGCGCGCCTTGAGTATAGGAGGTGGGCAGCTTTCTTCGCCCCAGAATATTGAAGTTGTCAAGTGTTACTTTTTCATCTTTGTCATCATTGGTGCTGCTTTTATCTCATATCAAGGGGAGACGTTGGCCTTTGGGGGAGAACCTCCTCGAGGAACTCAGGGAATTCTCCTTGGCTTGCTAACCGGGGCTTTGAATGGGTACCTCATTGCTGGTTCGATCTGGTTCTATATGGACAAGTTTCATTATCCGCTTACTTGGCTAGGTTTCTCTGCGGACAAGCTCTCCCCTCTGGCTCGGAACTTGGTGGCCTTTTTGCCTATCAGCTTTTTGGGGCAGCCCATCCTTTTTGGGCAGAGCCTTCTACTCTATCTGACGGTGTTCTTGATCGTCGCACGGGTGGTTCGGTGAGGAGATAAGAATGGAGAGGGTTAAATCGCGATTGCCTCACCATATCCATTTGATAGGAATAGGAGGGATAGGCTTATCGGCTATCGCTCGGGTTCTTCTTGCTCGAGGGCACATGGTGACGGGCTCTGATCTTCGGGCTTCTCCGCTTACAGAGGCTTTGGAGAGGTTGGGTGCCCGGGTGTTTATAGGGCATGCCCCTGGACATATCCGAGGGGCGGAGATGGTGGTAGTGTCGTCGGCTGTGCCGGCGGAAAACCCAGAGGTGCAAGCGGCTTGCCAAGCCGGGGTCCCCGTGTTGAAGCGGCGGCAGTTTCTTCCCATGTTGCTAAAGGGGTCTCGCGTTATCGCAGTGGCAGGAACGCATGGAAAAACGACCACTTCTGCCATGATTGCTTTCTTGTTGGAGCGGCTGGGACGGCGACCTTCGTTCATTGTGGGGGGGATAGTCAATCAGCTGGGAACCAATGCTCAGGCAGGCGAGGGGCCAGAGTTTGTCATTGAGGCGGACGAGTATGAGCGCATGTTCTGCGGGCTAGAGCCGGATATTGCGGTAGTGACAAATGTGGAAATGGATCACCCTGATTGCTACGTGGATCTGGCCGAGATGCGTGAAGCTTTTGGTGAATTCCTTGCCCACGTGCCAAGGGACGGATGGATCGTTGCCTGTGCTGATAGTCTACAACTCGAGCAAGTCATTCGTTCCTTACAATGGAAAGGGACCCCGCTTCTCCGTTATGGGAGCTCTGCGAATGCCGACTATGTGCTAGAGCAAGTGCGAGGCAATGACAGGGGAGGAGTAAGCTTCTCCATTCGCCATGAGGGGAAGAGATGGGTTAGCTTAGATCTTTCCCTTGCTGGAAGACACAATGCTCTCAATG
>JAGGYI010000135.1 GCA_021162655.1 Anaerolineae bacterium | reverse complement strand
GGGTGTCGCTCAAGAGTGAGGGCAAGGTGATAGTCGAAAGCATGAATCTCATGGGGTACGATGCGCTGACAATAGGGCGCATGGACCTTGTGATGGGGTTAAAAACTCTTCAGGCACTCGAACAAATTGCCAAGTTTCCCTTTCTCTCGGCCAACTTGGTGAGTCTGCAAAGCCAGGAGCCCATTTTTGAACCTTATGCTCTTCTGGAGAGAGAGGGCGTGCGCATAGGGATCATTGGGCTGAGTGAGCCTGAGGTGATGCAGGTGGGTGATGTGCGAGATCAAGCGCGTTTGCTTGATCCTGTCGAGGTGGCCAAGCGGTACGTCCAAGAATTGCGTAGCAAGGTAGATGTATTAGTAGTGCTCTCGCATTTGGGATTAGATGAAGATAAGGCTCTGGCCAGCGCAGTGCCGGGAATCGATGTTATTGTGGGGGGACGCACACGCAGATTAATGCGCAAGCCCGAGATAGTGGGAGGAACGGTTATCGTGCAGCAGGGATATCGGGGTGAGTGGCTTGGTCTCCTCAAAATAGTGATGGAAAAAGGCGCGGTTGTCCAAGTTACGGAGGAGATCCTTACGCTTGGCCCAAGCTATGGGGATGACCGCCAAGTGGCCGAGCTGGTGGCCAAATACAAAAAGCTTTACCCTACGCCGACGCGTCCTCCGACGCCGACGCTGGCAAAATCCGCGCTGACGCCAACAGCGACCTCGCAAAAGTGAGTGAGCCCAGCTGCCCCAGAGCCTAAACTCTGGGGCGCTCAGTTGTTAAGGGCTTGGGCAGATTGCTACCCTGGGAGGAATTTGCTATACTATCGCTGTGTCGAGTTTTCCCTTGTTGCAATTTGTCGAGCGTGTTGCCATTTTTTATGGCATCTTTGATGCCGATCCGTCCTTGGTGATTTTCTCATGAAAGGTTATGCAGCCCAGAAACTGTTTTTGGGATTTGCCAATCAACCAGCGCAAGAGGCTCTGCTTTCCTCTCTTTCCGAGGAGTTGGATTCCACTCTTTTTGAGCGCAAGGGGAGGTTGTATCTACTTACCCATTGGGAGGTTGAAGAAAGCACTATTCGAGAGATCTATCAGCGGTATTACAAGGATTCCCGTTTTGATGTAGCCCCCAGTTTAGGGTGCGCACTTGGAGAGGTATATGCGACGTATCCCCGAGCTAGGGAGGCTATACCTCTTGCTGCTGTGGTTCAAGGGGTCGAAGTATATCTGGTGGGTACCGAGGAAGCAGAGGCTTGGCTGATACGTGAGGGCCAGGCGTTAGAGATCTTTGCCCCTTTGAAAAAGAGCATCGGTCTGGGGATCTTGAGGTGCCAGGAGGGGCTCCCTCTATATACTTTGCGTTGGCGGCTAGTGACGGGGGATGTCCTCGTCCTGGGGCCGAGGGTTGGGGAAGAGGTTCTTTCTCGGAAGCAGATTCAGCGTGTCGTTCGGAGAGGAGGAACTCCGAAGAGAGTAGCCCAGGCTTTGGCGCGAGTCCTTCGTCGAAGGCTCCCTCAACATCCAATGATTCCCTTGACGGTTATCCAAGTGGGAGGCTTTAGGCCCGTCCCTGGGTTTGGCCTTGCCCTGGAAGGAGCGCGTTCAGCGGATTTGGAAGTGGAGCCCAGCAGGGGGCGCAGCCCTGTTTGGGTCGCGTTGTTTGTGGCTTTATTAGCTGTAGGGCTTTCCTTGTGGGTGAGAAGGCCTTCCCTTTCGCGGGAAAAGGTTGAAGGGTACTTGCTTTGGTTGCTTACCCCACGGCCGACAAAGGGGGTACAGGCGGAATATACGCCCACTCCAACGCCACTTCGATCTCGAGGGACAGTGCCTCCTCCGTTGCTTTCGCCGATGACCCAGACGGCGCGGCGGAGCTCCTGGGTGAGGCCAACGCAGACGTTGACACCCACTCCTCGTTACTATCCTTTGCCCGTGTTGCTTTCTCCTAGAGAGGGGGAGAGCATCCATTCTCCTTATCTTGTCCTCGAGTGGAAGTGGGAAGGTACTTTGGGGGAGAATGAGTATTTTGATCTGCGTATGTGGCGTGTTGGTACGCCCAAGCGTAGCATCGCTTGGACAAAGAACCCACGTTACGTTGAGAGATTGCCTAGCCAGGGATGGCATACTTGGACGGTTGTAGTGATTCGAGGTAAAGATGGCGTGATCGAGGATGAACTTACTGACGAGCCTCCCCCGGTGCGTTTCTATTGGGAGCCGGAGGATAAGGAGCATCCCTCGGGGAGGAGACGTAGCCCTACGCCCAAGCCGACAGTGGCCCCTACCCGGGCAACGCCTCCTAATCGGCCCACACGGGTGAATCCCCGTTAAAGGAGTGGGCTCATGAGCTCGATGGGTGAGGATTGACGATGAAACGCAAACCTGGAAAGGCGGAATTAGTTGGTGTCGTTTTGGGGAGCGTTCTTTTGTGGTTGGCCTTTATCCTTTTGGGAGAACCATCTTGGGCAACGGCTTTGGAAAGAGAGCCGGTGGTGATGGTAGAGACTGTGCCACCGACTCGCCCGACCATTCCGCAGACGATCCCTCCAACGCGGACGGCTACACCAACCTTGACAGCGACCCCCACCATGACTCCGACGCCGACCTGTACTTTTACCCCAACTCCTCGGCCGGCTTATTTGCCGCTGCTCTTCCGACAGAGGAGAGTGCTTCGTAACGGTGGTTTCGAATCGGGAGACTTTGCTCCAGGATGGTGGACTGGAGGGACGCTAGATAGCCAGGTGGTGTCGGACCAGCAGCGATCAGGAAGGTACGCTGCTCTCCTGGGGAACCCACACTATAACACCAATGGAGGGTGCCCCGTAGGGGAAGCGGCAATCTACCAAATTGTCGATGTACCTTCTGTAGCGCATCCCACATTGCACGTGTGGTATCGAATCCTTTCTTATGATACAGCTCAGTTTGATTACTTTGCTATCGAAGTAGGTGAATGGCCCTCCGGGCCGATGGAACGACTTTTCCTTGATGGCTGTAACTATTGGAACGGGCATCTATGGTCTTCGGGGTGGCGAGAGGCAGTCGTTGCGCTGGACTATTACCGAGGGAAGACCATTTTGATCAAGATCTATAATGCGATGACCAATGATGATGGCTGGTACAATACCTGGACCTATGTAGATGATGTCTCGATCCAGGAAGCGCCTGGTTATTAGTTGTGGAAACGAATGTGGATGACGTCCCCGTCTTGGACGATGTAGTCCTTTCCTTCCAGGCGTAGGAGCCCCTTTTCCCGAGCATTAGCAAAAGAACCGGCCGCAAGAAGGTCGGTATAGTGGATAACTTCTGCCCGGATAAATCCTTTGGCCATATCTGTGTGAATTTTGGCAGCAGCTTCAAGAGCGGTTTGCCCTCGGCGAAGGGTCCAAGCGCGAACCTCGCGCCCTCCTGTAGTGGTGAAAAAGGTGATGTAATCGAGCAAGCGATAACCTGCCCAGATGAACCTCTCCAGGCCTGGAGCTTCTAGCCCGACCTCAGCCAAATAGGCTCGGGCTTCTTCTTTTTCCCAGGAGGCAAGCTCTGCCTCCAGAGCGGCGCAGAGGGCGATCGCTTCGGCGCCTTCAGTAGCGGCCTTTTCTTTGACCTTCTGGGCAAGTTCGCCTCCTTCAGGGAGCTGGTCTTCGCTTACGTTCGCCACATAGAGGCGGGGCTTGGCGGTGAGAAGGTTCAATGAGCGGAGAGCAGCTTGTTGTGCCTCGTCAAGTTCTAATGCCCGGATGGGAGTTCCCTGGCTTAGGGCTTGGGCGAGGCTTTCGAGAGCTTTTAGCTCGCCGGCAAAATCCCGGGGGCGGCTTTTGGCACGTGTACGTACCCTTTCTAAATGTCGGTTGAGGATCTCTAGATCAGAAAGGATGAGCTCCAGTTCGATCGTTTCAATGTCTTCGATGGGGTCGAGGTAGGGTGTGACGTGGGGAACGTCTTCCGCTTCGAAACAGCGGACGACCATCGCAATGGCATCCACCTCTCGAATGTGGGATAGAAATTGATTGCCTAGGCCCTCTCCCTGGCTGGCTCCTTTGACGAGCCCGGCAATATCGACAACACGTAAGGTAGTAGGGACTGTTTTCTCTGGTTGGACGAGGGCAGCAATTTTTTCCAAGCGTTCATCGGGGACAGGAACAACCCCGATGTTAGGGTCGATCGTCGTAAAGGGATAATTGGCGACAGCTGCACCCGCTTGGGTGAGAGCGTTGAAAAGGGTAGATTTTCCTACATTCGGCAGGCCAACAAGCCCAAGTTGCAAGGGCATGAGTTTTCTCTCCTATAATATTGAGTGTTTAACTTTCAGGAGGTGGTTCCCCCTGTTTGGGCGCTCCAATGAGGTAGCGAGCTGGCCAAGGCTCGTAGCGGCTGAAAAACTTTTCTTTGGCGACTATTTGGCCATTCTTCTCAATAATCCGGTAAAGAGTAACGTCCAGGCCATCATGGGGCCATTCCACCTGGATGCGCGTTCCGGGGGGGAGGGTAGGATCCTGTTCATAGACGGGTTCCCCAGGTTTGACAGGATTGCTAGTCGTTGGTCCCTCCATCTTGACTTGCCGCCCTATAGACCGACTGTAGAAGCGAAAGTAGAGTTTAGCATTCTTCTCGTCTACCTGGGTAAGGATGAGAATGGGGAACTCGGTGTCGTTGAGGAATTTGAAATCCGTAGAGGGGGAGAAGACGGCTGCATCTAACCCCAAGGGCGGCTCGTACCAGCGTACCCGATAAGTGTGGGGCCAGCGTTCGATGATAGGATAGCCTCCCCAGAAAGCTGCTCGGAAACAGGTAGTGCTCACTTGGCAGACGCCCCCTCCAGGGCCCAAAATAGTGCGGTCGCCATAGATGATCCATGATTGGCTATAGCCGTTGGCTACAGTGACAAGCCCAAGGTTTTGCAGAAAAGAAAAGATTGCCCCTGGGGGCACTATCAGACCATAAAAGCGGGCACTGGCGACCTTGATATTTTGCAATCGCCCTGGCTTAGATCCACGAAAGCTACTTTCTCCTTCTCCAACGAGTTGAAGAGGGAGGAGGCTTGCGAGTTCTGCCCGAGTGACGCGTGGAGGAATGATGTGAAGGGGCAGAGGAATTTTTTTGATGGGGTCGAAGCATGCTTGTGCAATGAGTTGTTCAGCAGTGGCTATGTCCAAGGCGTAGCCATTTTGCCCTGGAGTAAGGAGAGTGAGAGCGTTTTCCTGAGGTGTATAGTCGAAGCGAGGTTCCCGCGGCGGGCAGGCGAGCTGCTCGGCTAGTTTGGAAAGCCATGCGCGCAGTTTGGCGTGTTCGATGGCAACTTGAAAGGAAGCTGCCTTGCTCTCTTGTGCCCGATGCAGGGCGAGCCAAGAGCTGATGGTCGCCTGGTCAATGGCCCAGCAATAGGGAACATCTTGGATGTTACCGTCAGGTTCGATTAAAGGAAGGGTGGTGGTAAGAATGAGGGGGGCTCTAAGGGCGATCTCGATTCGCTCCTTTGCCCCCTCGACCTCTGTAAGAGGAGGAGCAATCTCTCGGAAAGCGAGTGCTACAGAGATAGGCTCTGTAGGAAAGTGGCTTCTGCTTTTGGGGAAAAGGAGATTCTGCAGCCGTGGGGTGGAGTTCCAGGAAGAGGAGCCCAGCGCTTTTTGGATGGCTTTTTCTATGGCCTCGCGTGTGGCTGGGATATCGAGTTCACGCCCCGAGTGAGATTTCCCTGTATGAGCTTGTAATCCGCTGATCCAAAGTTGAGCATGGCGTACGGGGTAGCTGGCCTGACGTGCGACGTATCGTAGAGTGACGAGTGCTGGACCACGTTCAAGGTGAAATGGAGGGATGATCTGATAGCCATACCAAAACAGCCTCAAGCGGGTGAGCATGTCGTCTAAAAAAGAGCCGCTGCGTCCTATCTGCCATGCTTGTTGTACCGCCTGGTCGAGATCCAAATATCCTCCCAGAGATCGAGAGGAGACGAGCCAGCTTTTCTCGCCTGCTTGAAGGCGCACAAAGGGCAGTTCATCCTCGGC
>JAGGYI010000303.1 GCA_021162655.1 Anaerolineae bacterium | reverse complement strand
GTCCAGCAGGGCGTTCCAAATGAATAAAGAGACTGTAATTCTCTTTCAGGGGTCTAAGGCATTCCCAATAAAGTCTCAGAGCGACTTCTCCCCCTGGCTTGGTTTCCCTCTGGAGGAGATCGTATCCCAATAGACGAATCCCATCACCAAAAGTAGCGTCCAGATGCACTTGAGGAGCAAGAGCCCCCCTTTCCAGAAGCCGAGGAGGACGATAGGCAGGCGCAATCACCAAGAAGGGGAAAAGGAGCGATGCAACCAGAGCTACTCCTCCCAAAAGCGCCACCGCTCCATATTGCCATCGCTGAGGCATCAGCCCCCAGAGCCCGAGCGCTATACAAAGCATAAGAGCTGCGATCCCAGGGAAAAGCAGACGCCCTTGTGTCGCCGGCGTCAGCGAGGTCCAACGCCATAAAGAGGCAAAAAGAAGAATTGGCCAGAGCACAGCAAAGGTCAATTTGCAAATAAAGTGACTATTTACTCTACAAATTCGATGCCACTTCCAAATTCCCCAAGGCAATGCCAAGATGCCAAGCCCTCCCAGAGGAACAACCAGCACGTAATACCAAGAAGGCGCCGGCACGTTCAACCAGCCAAAAAAGCCCCAAAAAGACATGATAAAAGGGTGCCATTCCCCCAAAAGCTGCCACCAGTTTGGCTGAGGGTAACGTTTCCCAATGACAGAGAGGAATGCCCGCAGCCCCAAAGGATCCTTATAGAGACTCCAATTCCGATAGAACCACCACCCTGAGAGTCCCAAGGAAATAAAAAGAAGGATTCCCCCTCCTCCTAAAAGAGTTCGCCAAGAACGTTGCCGCCAGGCGATCAGCAAGACACTCAAACCTGCCAGAGGCACCAATCCCAGCAAGCTAAGCTTACTCAAAGCCCCCATTCCCAAGACGAGCCCCAATAGTGCCCAATGAGCCATGGTAGGGACCCGGCTTACATATCGAACGATCAATTCTAAGGCAAACGTTCCTAAGAAAATCGCCAGTGCATCATTGTTTACAGAAGATGTAATAAAAAGAAACATCGGTTGAAAAGCTATCATTGCCATTACATACAAGGGAAGGGCACCTCTTTGCGAGAGAACCTCACACGCCAGCTTGTATCCTCTCCAAACAGCCAAAGCCCCCAAAGCTACCGAGAAAATACGCAAAAGATGAACAGCTAAAACCGTCCCCCGAAAAGGGAAATGCTCTCGTGATGTATGAACAATAATGTTCACGTTACGGTCCGGTGTGACCCGACCAACATCCGCGTGGGGATTCCGCCAAATCACACGGCTAGCATCCCGGGTATCAATCCAACGGGTCAATAGGGCTCCCAAGATGTAATAGAGGGGAGGCTGTCCCCCTTCCTGACGCCAAAGGCCTATCAGCCCAGGAGAGCGCAATACCGGCAAGCCATGTCCATCCGCCAAATGCTTTACAAAGGCGTAGTGATATAGCTCATCTGGAGCCTCGAAAAGGGGCACTGTCAAACTATAGACAAATCCCAAAAGGAGATAGCCTCCTAAGATAAGGACCATGCCCCAGCGCTTTATAAATGCGGCGCTATTTACAGAAGCTTGGGCTTCGTCAGAGCGCACGATAGACCTCCAAGGTTCTCTGGGCGATTTTCTGCCAGTCAAAACACCGTGAGAGTTCTAGTGCCCCCCGCCCTAGCCGACGCCGCAACTCGACATCTTGAGCCAAGAGGGTGATAGCATGAGAAAGAGCCCGCGCATCGCGCGGAGGGACTAACCAGATGTTCTCCCCATGAGTCAACTCGGGAAGCCTCACCCGAGGCCACGTGCTTATTATCGGCATACCATGAGTAATAGCAGCCATTAAACTCCCCCGTCGGAAGGATGCCCCGTCTCGATATGGCAGCACACAGATATCCGAGATCAAAAAGCTCGCTGAGACCTTTTCTGGGGAGAGGTACCCCGTCCAATGCACTCGATGCTCCAACCGATAGTTACGAATACGTTCCTTTACTCTCTCAAGATACACCTTGTTCGTAGGATCACTACTCCCAACCACCCCTCCGATCATAAGAAGATGGACTTGATAGCCCTTGCGCTGAAGGTGATCCAGCGCATCTATCAACTCCTCGCCCCCTTTACTTTCATTCAGAAAGCCAAAATAGCAGAGGAGAAGGGCCTGCTCAGGGATACCCAATCGGCGCCGCCACTCTTCTCTGGTAAACCCGGAGGGAAGCTGAAGCGCAATGTTGCTTCCTATCGGCACAAGGCTCAGCTTTTTAATGCCCCTTGTGCGCATCAATCGGCAACGATCTTCCTCATTCGTCACAATAACTGCCCGAGAGGACCGAGCCAGAGACTCGTTCACCCACCAACGCAGACGCCCTGCCTTGGGAAAGAGGTAAGGCACCCGCAAATCGTGAAAAGTCACCACAAAGGGATATGAAGAAAAAAGGCGAGGAAGAAAGTTGACCGCTGGATGCATCCCATAGGCGGCGGTTTGATATTGAATATTTATCACGTCAGGTTGAAATTCCGAGACCACTCGATGAAAGACTCGGTAAAGCGAGTACCACCTCCAAGAGGAGACGAGCGGCTTCACAAGAAGTGCATCGTTTGTCGCCTCCCCAGACGCCCGATGAGAAGTAAGCACACAAACCCGAACGCCGAGGCGAGTGAGCGCCTCACTGAGGAGATGGGTAAAATCCCCTACTCCACCCTCCATCGGTGGGTACTCTCCAGAGATCATAAGCACTCGGGCCGGAGTAGCCATCAAACCTCTGCTCCCGACAAGCGCAAGCCAGAGCGCAACACCTGGCTGTAGATAATCACACGCCTCTTGCGCAATGCCCGCTTATGCCCCAAAAGAAACTTGAGCCCCTCCTCCAGCAACCTATAGAAATAGGTCCCCAAAAGAAAAAGTCGGAGAAACTCGGACTGAAGTCGGCCATGATACTTGCGAAAGTAAAAAACCTTGCTAGCTTCAAAATGGATATGCCGCGCAGCTATCGCCTGGTCACTACTTTTGCCTTCATAGTGCACCACGATCGCCTGAGGGAAATAGACCACCCGCCATCCTGCCTGGGTGATGCGCCGACACCAGTCGAGCTCTTCGGAATACATGAAAAAGCGCTCGTCCAAAAGACCCACTGTTTCAAGTACCTGGCGCCGTACGAGCATGCAAGCACCCGTCACCCAATCCACATCCTGAATATGATCGGACGGTTCATCCTCTAACCGGTACGCCCTTGCCCAACGATTATGAGGGAACCACTGCTCCAAGAGCGTGCTTTCCATCAAAGCCATAGCCAAAGTGGGGAACCGCCTCCGCGAGGATTGCAAGCTGCCGTCGCCATAGCGCAACTGAGGACCAAGGAGCCCCACAGTCGGGTTCTGCTCCATAAAAGCAAGCATTCGCGCCAAGGCATCCTCAACAAGGCGCGTATCCGGATTCAAGAGCATCAGATAGCGCCCCCGTGCGCGCCGCAGGGCCTGGTTATTTGCCCGGGTAAAGCCTAAATTCTCTGAATTGACGATGAGGTGCACCCAGGGGAACTCTTTTTCCACCATGGGAACACTATCATCAGCAGAAGCGTTATCTACTACCCAGACCTCTACCTTGTACCCCCCAGCGCTTTCCTGCCCCGCCACAGAGACACCAGGAGAAGCCTGGATGGAGTAAAGACACTGGCGCAAGAGCTGAGAAACATTCCAGTTGACAATGATGATGCTCAAGTCAAAAGACACAGAGCTCACTCCAAACCAAACAGCTGGGAAGCATTCGAGTATGTCCGAGCGGCTATCTCTGTCAAAGGAAGAGCAAACAGCTCTGCCAGACGCTCAGCCACATAGCGCACATAGGCAGGCTCATTACGCTGGCCCCTCTTGGGCCGAGGAGCCAGATAAGGCGAATCCGTCTCGATAAGCAAGCGCTCCAAAGGGAGCTGGCGGATTAGGCGCCTCAGCGGCTCCATTTTGCGAAAAGTGACAGGACCACCAACTCCCAGGTAAAAGCCCCTCCCCAAAGCCCATTCAGCCATCTCCTGATCCGCCAAGAAACAATGAAGCACACCTCGCAGCTCAGAAGGGGCATTGTCAAGAATGCTCCGCATATCTTCATCAGCCTCGCGATTATGTAGAATCACAGGGAGGTCAAGCTCGCTAGCCAACTTTAACTGCTGGGCAAGGACCAGTTTCTGTATCTCCGGAGGGGAGAAATTGTAATGGTAATCCAACCCAATCTCCCCTATGGCGACCACACCAGGCTGTTGGGCAAGAATCCATAACCTCTGCAGGGCTTCCTCAGACAACCGCCACCCCTTTTCCGTCTCTATGACTATTGAGCGGGCCTCGTGGGCATGCACGCCCACAGCTGCATAAACCCCAGAGAACCCACGGGCAAGGACGATCTCCTGAGCGCTCGTCTCAAGGTCCGTTCCACATGTTATCATTGCGGTAACGCCCGCGCTACGTGCGCGGGCGATTACCTCCAGACGATCAGAGTCAAAACGCGAAGACTCTAGATGAACGTGCGAATCAAAGAGTTCCATAGCCCTCTATTCCGATAGACCCGCCAATTTGAGTCCCTCAGAAAGCAGGTCCCGGACTTTGTCTTGATAAGTCGTCTCACAATAAATTCGGATGACAGGCTCCGTACCCGAAAAGCGAATGAGTAACCATCCCTCGTCTTCCAAAACAAAGCGGAAGCCATCTCGCGTATCGAGGTATTTCACTTTGAGCCCTGCCAAACTATCTGGTTTAGCCTGGCTCACTCGGGCCATCACCGCTGGTTTCTCATCCGGCGCCATACGCCGATCAATCCGATCATAATAATGCGGGCCTACAAGTTCAAAGATCCGCTCCAGAAGCTGGGAAGGCTTTTCCCCTGTACGTACCATCAAATCCAACAAGTAAAGTCCTGCTAGAATGCCATCACGCTCGGGGATATGCCCACGAAAGGCAAACCCTCCGCTCTCTTCTCCTCCCATCAAAGCGTCCACTCGCATCATTTCTGGAGCGACATATTTGAAACCTACCCCCGTCTCATACACTTGGACGCCATAGAGCTTCGCCAATTTGTTTGCCATAACTGTCGAGCTTACCGTACGTACAAGCGGCCCGCGAAAGCCACGCACTTCGAGTAGGTAGTAAGCAAGCAGAGCGTAAACCTCCAACTGATTGACAAAAGTGCCCTTCTCGCTAACAAAACCTACTCTATCGGCATCGCCATCATTTGCAATGCCTGCATCTCCGCCCCAGGTACGCACTGTCTCCAATAGGTCTTGCAAGTTTTCCTCAATGGGTTCCGGCCGCTTCATTCGCGGGAAAATAGGATTACGTTCCCCGTGAATTTCCTTTACCTCCGTCTTGCCACCCGAGAGCAAACGAGGAAACCATCCCTGGCCTACCCCCCACATCGGGTCTGTCACCACCCGCAAACCGGCTTCTATGATGGGCTGGGTATCGATCAAACGAGCAAGCTGCTCCAGGTAAGGTTCTGTGGGATCAAAGAGCTTAATCAAGCCTTTTTTAACGCCTTCCTCGTAATCCATCCGTTGCACTCGCTCTGCGTCCTGAGCTGCCCTAATACGTTCCTCCACCTGGGCCAGCGTCTCGGGAGCAGCTGCTCCCGCATAGGAAGAGCGGAGCTTGAAACCATTGTCCGTCGGAGGATTATGGCTAGCAGTGATCCAAATACCTCCGGCAGCTTTCAGGGGTAAAATCGCGTAAGAGAGTACAGGAGTAGGAGCAGCTATCTTGGAAAGATATACAGAGATACCGTTTCCGGCAAGGACTTCGGCCACCGCTCGAGCGAAATCCTCCGAGCGGAAACGCATGTCATACCCTACAACCATCCCCTGCTTAGCCAATCCTTCAGAGAGGAGGTACTCCGCGGTGCCTTGAGCACAATAGCGCACATTCTCAAAGGTGTAATCTTCTGCGATGCCTGCACGCCAACCATCAGTGCCGAACTTGATCGTCGTCTTGGCCATCTCACTCACCTCCTCTACTACAATGATGCTCTCACGGCCGGCCGCCAGAACGCAGCTTTTCCTCCAACAGCTTGAGATCGTGATCAACCATCATATGGATCAGCTCTTCAAAAGTCACTGTGGGCTCCCAGCCCAGCTTTTCGCGAGCTTTGCTGGCATCGCCCACTAAATCCACCACATCCGCCGGCCGCAAGAAGCGGGGATCAATCACCACATAATCACGATAATCCAAGCCCAAATAACTAAAGGCACAATCCAACAGCTCGCGCACCGAATGACGCGTCCCTGTTGCAATGACGTAATCATCCGGCTCATCCTGTTGGAGCATAAGCCACATAGCCTTCACGTAATCGCCGGCATAACCCCAGTCGCGCATAGAATCCAAGTTGCCCATGGGGAGTTTGTCTGCCAAGCCCAGTTTGATTTTCGCCGCGTTATATGTCACCTTACGGGTAACGAACTCTAGCCCTCGGCGAGGCGATTCATGATTGAAGAGGATCCCCGAGACAGCATAGAGGCCGTAGCTTTCACGGTAATTCACCGTAATCCAATGGCCATATACCTTTGCTACCCCATAGGGACTACGAGGGTAAAAGGGCGTCGTCTCCTTTTGGGGTACCTCGCGCACCTTGCCAAACATCTCACTACTGCTGGCCTGATAGAAACGAATAGAAGGATCCACCATACGGATGGCATCCAGCATTCGCGTTACCCCTAGGCCCGTAAACTCTCCGGTCAAGACAGGCTCCGCCCAAGAGGTAGGCACAAAGGATTGCGCCGCGAGATTATAGACCTCATGGGGCCGATGTTCACGAAGGATCTCGATAAGGGAGACCTGATCCAACAGATCCCCCTGAACGATAGTGATCTTGTCCAAAATGTGCTCGATTCGCTGGAAATGGGGTGTACTGGCCCGGCGGACCATGCCCACCACCTCATACCCCTTTTCCAAAAGGAACTCGGCCAGATAGGAACCATCCTGTCCTGTAATCCCTGTGATTAGAGCTTTGCGTCTCACCACACCTCACCTTTACAAGTTCTGAACCTGCTCTCGCCAGTAATCCAGAGTCTCCCGCAACGTCTGTTTAATATCACGTTCAGGGTGCCAGCCTGTATCTTGTCGAAACCGTCGGCTATCGCAGATAATCACGGGGATATCACTAGGACGCATACGGCCAGGGTCTTGCTCCACCCTCACAGGAACTCGGCTCTGCTGGAGTAAGCAGTCCAACACTTCATGGATCGCCAGGGCTCGACCGGACCCTATATTATAGACCTCACCAGGCTTACCCTTGGCAAGAGCCAGGTAATAAGCCCGCACCATATCCCGTACATCGGTGAAATCCCTGCGGGCCGAAAGGTTACCCACCCGCACCACAGGTTCCCTCCGCCCAAGCTCAATCTCGGCAATCTGCTTGCAAAAATCTGGCACGACAAAACCCAACCCCTGACGAGGGCCAATATGATTGAAAGGACGCACCCGCACAACATGCAGCCCATGGCTCAAATGATACTGCAAGCCCAAAAAGTCCTGGGCAATTTTGCTCACCGCATAAGGGTTTAACGGACGCAGAGGGGTCTCCTCATCGACAGGCAAGCTCCCTTGAGGAATCAATCCATATTCATCTGCTGAGCCCACCACAAGAACACGCGGGCGCATATTCAGCTGTACTATAGCATGAAGAACATTCAACTGGGCAGCAGCATTGTTGACCAATGTCTCCACCGGATGCTCCCAAGCACGCCGCACAGAGGCCCGAGCTGCTAGATGAAAGAGGTAATCAGGCCGAGTTTTCTCCAACAGGGTTACCACGGCTTGGTAATCCGTCAAATCTAGACGGTGAAGATCAATCTGGGAGAGACAATGTTTTAAATGCCGCAAACTATCGCTAGGCAAGCAGGCTCCAGAAACCTGAATCCCTCCTAAGCTCAAGAGATAATCACAAAGGTGGCTCCCAGCAAAGCCTGCAATTCCCGTAATCAGTGCCCGCAAAACTTTGCCCTCTCGAGAAGGATAAAACAGCGACATCTAAGTATAATAGAAATGCCCTCAGATGGCTAGCCGGGGTGGGTCACCCTCTGAAAAAGCAACCTACCCCGGCCCCTTGCTCTTTACAAAACCTGGCTTTGGCTATCAAAGACCGGCAGCTCTACGAAGCTCCTCGGCTTTGTCCGTATTTTCCCACGGTGCGTCGATATCCGTCCGCCCAAAGTGTCCATAGGCTGCTGTTGGCTTGTAGATAGGCCGACGCAGGCGAAGGTCACGGATAATGGCCCCAGGACGCAAATCAAAGAACTCGCGAACCAGCTCTTCGATCTTGGCATCGGGGATCTTGCCTGTGCCAAAGGTTTCAATGTTCAAAGATACGGGCCTCGCTACCCCAATCGTATAGGCCACCTGAATCTGGCAACGATCAGCCAAGCCAGCAGCCACAATATTCTTAGCCACCCAACGCGCCGCATAGGCACCAGAACGATCTACCTTTGTAGGGTCCTTGCCTGAAAAAGCGCCTCCACCATGGGGGACCATGGCTCCATACGTATCAACCATGATCTTACGCCCTGTCAGCCCTGCATCCCCCATCGGACCACCAATGACGAAACGCCCCGTACTGTTGATAAAATAGTGTGTATTTTCGTCAAGCATGTGCTCGGGGATCACCTTGCGCACCACTTGTTCAAGAATCTCCGCCCGCAGCTGTTTCGGCTCCACATCCGGGGCATGCTGTGCCGCGATAACCACCGTGTCGACCCGCACGGGCTTGCCATAATGGTACTCGACCGTCACCTGAGACTTGCCATCAGGCCGCAAATAGGGCAAGGTACCATCTTTACGCACAGCCGCCAAACGCCTGGTCAACCCATGGGCCAACATGATGGGCATGGGCATCAGCTCGGGAGTCTCGGTACAAGCATAACCAAACATCATTCCCTGATCCCCAGCCCCGACAAGCTCGATCTCCTCCTCCGTCATCTCCCCTTCTTTGGCCTCTTGGGCTCTATCCACCCCCAAAGCAATATCGGCAGACTGCTCCTTGATTGAAGTAATCACCCCGCAAGTTTGATAATCAAGCCCATACTCCGCTTTCACATAGCCTATCTCTTGAAGCGTCCGCCTGACCACTTGGGGGATATCCACATAACAGGAAGTGGTGATCTCTCCTGTCACGAGGATCAAGCCTGTTGTGGCAGCACACTCACAGGCCACCCGCCCATAGGGATCTTGAGAATAGATAGCATCAAGGACGGCATCAGAAATCTGATCGCAAATTTTGTCTGGGTGTCCTTCGGACACCGACTCTGAAGTGAAGAGAAACCTTGGAGAGTTCATAAAATTGTTCATGGCGCCTTCCGTACTTCCTTTCTGCTAAAACAAAACCTGCTATACCTACGTTCCCGACTCCCAAGAGGAAAGATATTTCTTTTGTTCCTCGGTCAACTCGTCAATCTCAATCCCCATCGCTTGCAGCTTGAGCAAAGCAACGTTCTTATCGATCTCCTCAGGCACAGGGTAAACAGCTTTTTCTAGCTCGGCATGATGACAGACAATAAATTCAGCAGAGAGGGCTTGGTTGGCAAAGGACATGTCCATTACTGCCGAAGGATGCCCTTCAGCAGCTGCCAGGTTCACCAGACGGCCCTCACCCAATACATAGATGTGCCGCCCATCGGCCAGAGTGTATTGCTCCACAAAAGGACGTACCTTTTTAACTTCTGTGGCCATCTCTCCCAAAGCCTCAAGATTGATCTCCACATTGAAATGGCCCGAGTTCGCCACTATGGCTCCGTCCTTCATACGCTCAAAGTGCTCCCGATCGATAACATGAAGATCTCCTGTAGCACTGACAAAGATATCTCCCACCTGGGCTGCCTGGCGCATCGGCATCACTCGATAGCCATCCATCACCGCCTCCAAAGCCCGCAAGGGATCCACCTCAGTAACGATGACATTTGCTCCCATCCCCCGGGCCCGCATCGCAATACCTCGGCTACACCATCCATACCCACAGACGACGAAAGTTTTGCCTGCAAGCAACACATTTGTTGCTCGAATGATGCCATCGATCGTGCTTTGCCCTGTACCGTACCGGTTATCAAACAAATGTTTAGTATCCGCATCGTTCACCGCGATGATGGGATAGGCCAGCTTCCCCTGAGCTTGAAGCGCGCGCAGACGGATAACTCCCGTAGTAGTTTCCTCCGTGCCACCAATCACGTCAGGCAAAAGCTCTCTGCGCGATTTATGTAATGTTGAAACCAAATCTGCTCCGTCATCCATAGTAACCTGAGGGTGATGATCCAATACAGCGGCAATATGCTGGTAATAGGTTTCCTCATCCTCCCCCTTGATCGCATAGACGGGGATCTGATAGTGCTCAACCAAAGCAGCAGCAACATCATCTTGAGTAGAAAGAGGATTGGAGGCGCAAAGAGCAACCTCTGCTCCTCCCTCACGGAGGGTCCGCATCAGATTCGCCGTCTCACTGGTCACGTGCAAGCAGGCTCCCAAACGCACCCCTTGTAAAGGCTTCTCTTTGCGGAACCGCTCACGAATTAACCGCAATACGGGCATTTCTCGTTCAGCCCATTCGATTCGCAATAACCCCTGCTCCGCAAGACTTGGATCTTTGATGTCGTACTCTTTCACACTTGGCTCCTCTTTTAGATTTCAAAAGTCTTTTATGCCTTGAACGGACGCTGCAAAACTCCAAACTCCTGGGCAGAAAGGGGATCGAAACTCGTCAGATATCGCAACTCATTGTAGCGGGCCTCGATCTCAGCCATTGTCAAAGTGCGCAAACGATCAATGCTGAAATCTTGCACGGTAAAAGATGCCACCACTGTGCCATGGACCACTGCCCGTCGCAGTGTCCTTAGAGAAAGATCTCCTTCCCTAGCCAGGTAGCCCATAAAACCTGCCGCAAAAGCATCCCCTGCTCCTGTAGGATCGACAACAGAATCCAAAGGATAGGCTGGTACTAGGAAAAAGCTCTCCCCCAGACGCTGCCCGTCCGTCACCAACATGGCCCCATGTTCGCCACGCTTAATGATGAGAGCTTTGGGCCCAAGTGCGAGGAGTTGCCTAGTAGCCAAAAGTAGGTTCGATTCCTCAGTGAACATTCTGACTTCCGTCTCATTCAAAATGACAATGTCCACCATCGAGAAAGCTTCAGTCAATACCTCTTTTTTCGAAGAGATCCAAAAATTCATCGAATCTAGCGCCGTGAGGCGAGGTGCTCGCATTTGCTGAAGGACTTCAATCTGCAATGTCGGATCGATGTTTGCCAGGAAAACGTACTCGCTGTCCTTCAAGTCCTCCGGAATCTGGGGATGAAAGTCCGCAAAAACGTTAAGCTGGGTCTCCAGAGTCTCAGCATCACCGAAATCCTCGCCATAGCGTCCAGCCCAAAAGAAAGTTTTCCCCTCAACCACCTGGAGCCCCCGCAGGTCAATATTCCGCGAGCGCAGAAACTCGAAATGCTCCTGAGGGAAATCCGTCCCCACCACGCCCACAATGCTCACTGGCGCATAGAGGCTCGCCGCTGTAGCAAAGTATGTACAAGAGCCTCCTAGCGTCCTCTGTCGACGCCCCGCAGGGGTTTGTATATCATCCAAACCGATAGAGCCAACGACCAGAATACCCAACGCCCTCCTCCTTGCCACTTGAGCCTTGGTCTCTACTCCCCGCTGTACTGCTGTTGCACTCTGGCAGCCACTTTCACGGTAAGATCCATAACCCGCTCAGCCAATGAGGGAGTCAAAGCCCCCAGCCCACATGAGGGGCTAATTAACCCGGCCTGCAAAAGTGCCTCCCGCGATACACCCGCCTCTGCTAAACGATCAAGCAGCTGAGCCAAGCGCTGTACAAGGCTCTCAACCGTCTCGCCTTCTATCGCATCACCCGCAGGAACGATTCCCCAAGCGATGATCCCGCCTCGCATGAGAAAATCCTGCAACTCTCTGGCGTAGGGCAAAAGAGTTTCTCCGTAGTCATAGGCATCCAGGCTCAAGATATCCACCGAAGTCCGGAGAATGATCTCCCAATTGGTGTTCCCGCAACAATGGATCCCTTTTAATCCCTCTAGCCCCGCAAAGATCTCTTCCAAGAGCTCGATAACCTGCCCCCTGCTTAAAGAAACAAAAGCTGAACCGAGAGAAGCCATGTAGGGCTCTTCAACAAAGATAATTGTCTGCGGGGCTAACTTGCGCAATTCCCTCTCTTGCCAAGCGGCTTTCATGCGCAAGTGCTTGCCAACCGCATCTTCCAGCACCTCATCATAAATGATAGGGCGCTGATTGTGATCCACTATCGTTAAACCCCAGCTCACTGGCCCCGTTACTTGGCCCTTTAAGGCAAGTATTCCCTCTGGAAGGCGGACTTCTCCTCGAAGCAAAGCACCCAAGGCAGCTGCATACGCGGGGCTAATACGCCCGTAATCGAGATCATTTTCCAAATACGCCAAGTAAAGTCTCTCCAGGCCCCTATCAAGCCCCCTGCGGCGATCAACGTAAAGGCGGTTCTCATCCATCACGAGGCCAGGAAAACCCTCGCTAAACTGGGTGTACATATTCTCAAGATAACTTCTCCGAGGGAGTTGAGGCCAGCCAGGAAGGACAGGGAACCGGGAGAGCACAGCTTCCCAAGCCTCTGGCACTCGCGTATGGGGCAGGCTCCCCAAAATAAAGGGTTGCCACCTAGGGTTGAAAGGTATAGGGGTACTCATTTTCTTCAAAAAGCAATCTTAGGCGCCCATCCTGAAAAGAGGATGAATCGCCTTCTTTGAGAGGCTGAATATTTTTTCAAAGTTCAAAGCCAAAAAAAATCTCCCCTCCGGGAGACTTGGCAGGCCTCCCTCTCATCTTTCAGGTGACCAAAATCACCTGCCGGAATTGGCACCACTGGTGAGCCTCATAAACCGTTTCAGGCCTCACCCGGTTGCCGGGGCTTCGCTGGGCCGGTCCCTCCACCCCTCTAGATAAGAGTGCCTCTCTTTACTATTCTTTTTGGCCTATGGCAAAGGCATACTATCACATAAAAGCGGACTTGTCAAAACACTTTTGAGCCAACCACTCAACTACGTTTGCCCCAGTTGCCTCCTCTCATTAAAATACATGAGGATTTACGAGGGGCCGAGTTGCCCTAATTCCACACTCCGGGGGGGATATAATGAAAATCGTCGCTCTGACGGATATTCATGGGCAGCTGCGCTTTTTAGACCAGGTCGCCTCCATACTATCCTCTGCTGATCTCATCCTCCTTGTTGGCGATATCACCACTTTCGGTCGTGAAGAGGTAGCTTCTCAAGTCATCTCGGCCATTCGCCAGCACAATGCCCATATTCTGGCTGTTCCAGGGAACACAGATTATCCCGAAGTGCGCGATTACCTCAAACAAGAAGGGATTAACCTCCATCGTTCGCACATCACCATTGAGGGCATCACGTTCATAGGGCTCGGTGGAGCCCTTCCCGCGCCGGCAAAGACCCCTTATGAATTCACCGAAGGGCAACTTGGCGCTTTTCTCAGAGAGGCCAGTGCCCAACTCCCCCCGGATACGACCAAGGTACTGGTTTCCCATCAACCTCCACAAGGCACCCTGCTCGACATTGTCCACTCAGGACAACATGTGGGGAGCCGTGCCGTCCGCGACTTTATCCTTCAAGAACAGCCCCTCGTCTGCTTTACAGGGCATATACATGAAAGCCCAGGTATCGATTCTCTAGGACAAACTCAAATCATCAATCCAGGTCCCTTTGCATATGGAAATTACGCCTATGCTGAAATCAATGGTGGGAAACTTGAGCTCCTCGAAATCCGTTCATGTTCTTAAAGGGATCCTGGGATCCTCTACACCCGAGTATGCCGTCCCTTAGCATACCAGAAGGTTATATCTGATGGAATGGTTCCTTTTAGCCCTAATTGCCATCCTTGCTGTAGCCTTGATTTATCTTTTTTGGCGTTATGCCGAACTACACTCTCAGGTCGAGACGCGGGCTCGAAAGCTATTCTCCCAGTGGCAAAAACAGGAGCGTAAAGCACTGCACCAATGGCAAACCACCACTTTGGAAACACACGCCCAACAAAAAGCTAGGCTCCTCTTCGAAGCTTGGCGTCAAGAGGCAGAGAAAGCCATCCGTGAAGACGCCATCAGAAAGAGCGAATCGGTAATTCAAGGCAAGATCACCGAACACTTGACTCCTTTCTTTCCCGGCTTTCCTTATAATCCACGAGACGCCCGCTTTATGGGAACTCCTGTGGATTTTGTCGTCTTTGATGGATTAAGCGAAGGCAAAATGCGCCAAATTGTTTTCATTGAGGTCAAATCAGGCAAGGCCCCCACGCTCTCCACACGAGAACGCCAAGTGCGCAAATGCATAGAAGAAAAGAACGTCACTTATGAAATCATTCATCACCGAGAATGAGGAAAAGAGAACCTCCCAGAAGCGGGCTCCTCTTAAGGGAAAGGATCTGTTCACCTCATGAGAGACAAGTTGCCCACCCTATTAAAAGGATTGGTAATTCTTCTTTCCTTCATAGGGATAGGCTGGGAGTTAACTATCCCTCCAATGGAAAGGCAAAGCTCCCCTTTGCCATCAACCTTCTATTCAAAGTCGAAGACTTTGGCTGGTGCCAGTCCCTTGCCTCGAGCTTGGGAAAGCCCCGGCCCCTCTCCCTTCCCCACGTGGACCCTTCCTCCTACTTTCAAGCCCACCAGCTTGCCACCTTCCTCCACCC
>JAGGYI010000106.1 GCA_021162655.1 Anaerolineae bacterium | reverse complement strand
GTGATAGGCTCTCCTCCTCGCCAGGAGGTGAAGAACGCCCAGTCTAACCCTAGCGAGGAGTGATAATCAAAGGTCACTGTGCGCGTTATGGTGCTCAGGTTCTCCACTTCGTGCCAAAGGTTTTGCTCCTCACCGGCGCTGACCCATTCGGTGAGCTGAGAGCGGATGTTGAGGGGTCTGCTTGTGGGGTCTTGAGCCCCTAAGATGGCCCAATAGCGGGCGAAGCAATGCGTCCATCCTTGAAGGTAGAAAGGAAAGCCCTGCACAGGACCATTGGAGCAGAGGGCAATCTCTAGCAGATGCCCCTGGCTGGAGACGGCACCCTCGTAGCGGATGGTGAACATGAGCTGCCCTTCCCAGTACTCGTGGCTGCAATCTAGGGTGAGCTTTTCCGTTGGCGCGAGCACTTCCCAATGGGCCTGTTCTCCCTCTGGGATGGGTAAGATGGCATTGATGGAGGCGATATAGTCGCTGCGTCGGGCAAGGGGGACGGTTCGCTCACTGCCAGGGGTGGGATAGTCTGTGAGGAGGATCTGGGGCGAGTGCGCCTCATCCTGGACAATGTGCCCAACAACCCCCTGAAGATGGGGGATTTTGATGGCGATAAAGCCCTGGCTAAAGAGGCTCTGGGAGATCTTTTGACATTTGGCTTGCTCCACTTCGAAAAGGCCGAGATCGAACTTTTGCCTGAGGGCGAAATCCACCCCGTTGCTGGTGGTTATCTGCTCCACTTGCGGGCTGATGGGTTGGGCAGTGATGGAGCTCTCTTCTTCTCCCTCTTTGCCCCAACAGCCATGCGAGCAACCGAACCCGCCAAAAAAGATGGCCAGCAGAAAGGCTCCCCAGAGGAGCAAGCGCCAGGTGTTCCTGCGCCGGGAAGGCCTTTTGAGTGATAGAGAACCTTTCATCCGTCAGACTCCTTTTCTACACTGGTTGCTTTGGCGCGTCGAAAAAGGTGCCAAAGCAGCGCCCCCGCTGCCGCGATATAGAGGATGCTGTAGAGCTGCATCTCTGCTATGCCAAAGAGAAAATAGTTATCGGCCCGGAAGAAGCTCATGACGAAACGCCCGGCAAAGTAGAGGATGGCGCTCATCAGAGCGATGTACCCGTCAAAGGGTTTGCGCTTGCGCAAGAGAACCACCACCCCAAAGAGGGTTAGGTTCAACGCGCTCTGCATCAATTGGGTGGGGTAGCGATAGGCCCAGTTCCCAAAGACGTCGGGCAGGTAGAGCCGCAGAAAAGAGTTTGTCTCGTATCCAAAACAGCAGCCATTGAGAAAGCACCCCCAGCGCGCAATGCCTGTTGTCAAAAGCAGCCCAGGGGCAACGATGTCTCTCATACGGGCCAGCTGGATGTGGACGATGCGGCCGTAGAGCTGGGTGCTCAGCATGGCAAAGAGCAGGGAATTTGCAATCAATGCTCCCCCATAATGGGTCCAAATGCTCAGCTGAGGCCCTGTGCGAAAGCCGCTGAGGAAGAAGCGCAGGGGAAGTGCCCGCATGCCCAGACCCAAGATTCCCCCAACGCTCATGACGAGAAGATAATCGAGGATCTGTTCTTTTGGAATGCCCAGGCGCTTGCCCTCATAAAGGCTCCACCAGAGGCAGGCAAGGAGCCCAAGTATGAGCAGCACGGAGTAGGAACGCAGCTCAAAGCCACCCAGACGCAAAAGGATGGGATGCAACTGTCCCCTCTTCTTTTTCCCTACTGTATCGCAGGGGAATTTCCATGTCAAGGAAAAGTTGGCCCTTGGCCAAGACCAAAGCGCATTTTTCTTGACACCTTGTTTGTCCCCCTCTAGAATGGGGCCACTTGCTCAACTTTTGGGAGGGAGGGGACGAGATGTCTCAAAGGCTGGGGAACGGGGAGGAAAAGCTTCACCGCAAGATCATCCACGCCTGGTGCATGTACGACTGGGCAAATTCGGCTTTTGCCACTACTGTCATGGCGACGCTTTTGCCGCCCTATTTCAGCAATGTGGCTGCCGCTCATCTGCCCAAGGCTCAAGCCTCCAGTATTTGGGGGTACGCCGTCTCGGCGGCGATGCTGATCATCGCTTTGGCGGGGCCAGTGTTGGGGGCCATCGCCGATCATACGGGGAGCAAGAAGCGCTTTCTGGGAGGGTTTCTCTCTATTGCGGTGGTCTTTACGGGCTTGCTCTTTCTCATCCAAGAAGGAGATTGGCTGGCGGCGGTGATCTTTTATGTTCTGGCCAGTGTGGGCAATGCGGGGGCGAACATTTTTTATGATTCATTGCTCCCTCACGTAGCTCGGCCGGATGAGATAGACCAGGTTTCTGCCAAGGGCTTTGCCTACGGCTATTTGGGAGGAGGGATCCTGCTGCTTGTCAACCTCCTCTGGTATATGAAGCCCCACTGGTTTGGTTTCCCCGACGGGGGTACCGCTGTGCGGGCCGCCTTCCTCAGTGTAGCCGTCTGGTGGGTGGTCTTTAGCTATCCCCTCTTTCGTTGGGTTCCAGAGCCCCCTGCCTCGCCTCATGGGGAGCGAGTGAATCCCATCAAGGCGGGGTTTCAGAGGGTCTTGCAGACGTTCAAGAGGGTTCGTCGGTACCGTGAGCTTTTTAAATTCCTTCTCGCCTTTTGGCTCTATGCTGATGGCATCGGCACGATTATCAAGATGGCCACTATCTATGGCGCAGAGATTGGCATCGGCATGGCAGACCTGGCTGGTGCCCTCCTTTTGACCCAGGTCATTGGCGTGCCCATGACCCTTCTCTTTGGCAGGCTTGCCAAGGTGCTAGGGACCAAACGCTCCATCTATCTCGCTTTGGTCGTCTATACGCTTATTTCCATTGGGGGCTATTTTATGAGTGCCCCCTGGCACTTTTGGGTGCTTGCGGGGGTAGTGGGGATGGTTCAAGGGGGGAGTCAATCCCTCAGCCGTTCTCTCTTTGGAGCGATGACCCCCAAGGTGCGTTCGGCCGAGTTCTTTGGTTTTTACGATATCAGCAGCAAGTTCGCTGGCATCGCTGGCCCCTTCCTCTTTGGAGTGCTGGCCGCCCTGACGGGCTCGAGCAAATGGAGCATCTTTTCCCTGATCGTCTTTTTCGTCGGAGGCATTCTTTTGCTTTCCCGAGTGAATGAAGAGGAGGGCATCGCGCTGGCTCAAGCCGAGAATGCCCTTCAAGGGTAGGGAGCATCGGAAGGAAAAGGGGGCCTCTGCGGCCCCCTTATTTTGGTTGGGTCTTATTCCGCCGGTTGAATGCGCTCTTCTGTTTCCTCATCAAAGAGGTAGATGGCCTCCTCGGGGATGATGATGTGCACTTGCCATCCCGAGTTCACCGGCGTCTCCAGAGGGATCTGCACTCCAAAGATCGCCTCGCCAGCTTGGACGTTCACCGTTTGAAAGTGCCTGGCAAAGTTTGGCTCGCTATTGATCACCTCCGCCTTGAGGGCGAAACTCCCTTTAGGGAGGGGCTCTCCCTCAGGGATAAGTTGGGCCGCGCTGCTCCGAAAACCAAGGATCACCTTCTGCCCGGGGCGCACTTGGCCACGTAGGGCTTTGGGAATGGGCAGACGCCCCCAATCGCTGACGAGCCAGCCATCCTCCGT
>JAGGYI010000078.1 GCA_021162655.1 Anaerolineae bacterium | reverse complement strand
GTGTCGACGATGGTCTCTACTGTCTCCTCTCCAAGGGAGCGGCTGGCATAGCGAGCGGGGTTTTCCCCCAAGATGCCGTGGAGTGGCCCGGGGGCATTCATCTCCTCCAAAGAGCGGGTGGCATCGGGGACGTGAGGGGCGTCGGCTCCTTCGAGGCGGGCCATCTGCACCAGGTCTGGACGAAGGTAAAGGAGGATTGAGGTCTCCCATTTCGCAGCGTGATCCGCCCGACGCTCTCCGGGGAAGGCTTCATACTCTGGCAGAGCCCAGATGCGCACATTGGGGTGGGCCTGGCTCAGGCGTTCCGCCGCTTCTTTGACGATTTGAAGCTGTTCCCCAGGATAATGGCCTGTGAGCAACACAAAGATGCGAAAGCCTACGCGGTAGAGCCCGCTGAGCACTTGGTCGAGAAGCTGGGCTAGGGTCTGTTCGCTGATGATGACGCTGGCGGGGTATTCCTTGTGGCCGCCTCCTGCTCCCCAATAGAGGGTAGGGATGAGGACACCCCCTGTGCGCTCACAGGCCCGGGCGCAGAGAGCTTCGGCTTTTAGGGCGTCGTTTCCTATCGCAAGGTGAGGGCCATGGTATTCGAGCGTGCCCAGAGGGAAATAAGCTACCGGGCACGTCTGAAGGATCTCTTCCAGTTCGTGGGGCAAGAGCTCCTCATAACGCGTTTTGAGCATGGCGTTCCTCCCCAGGGCTTTTTTTCTTTCGCACTTTAGCATGGCTGTGGATGTTCTGCAAGTGTGTGTTTTTAGAGGTATCGTTAGCGGCTTTGGCCCCTCGATGAGGGGATGGTAAAATCTCGAGTCGGTTCAAGAACGCAGCCTGTTGGAGGGAGATAGTGAGCAAAGCGCTTATCTGGGATATGGATGGAGTGTTGGCGGATACGGGGGAAGCCCATTTCGCCGCTTGGCGGAAACTTTTTGCCGAGTACGGACACACGATGACCCAACAGCAATTCCAGGAGACTTTTGGTATGGTCAACGCCGATATCATTCGGCATTGCTTGGGAGATCATGTGCCCACAGAGTTGGCCGCTGAGATGGGCAAGCGAAAGGAGGAGCTCTTTCGCGAGATGGCCCCAGGGCGCATCCGGCTTCTTCCTGGAGTGGCCAAGTGGCTTGCCTGGGGACGCCAGCGGGGATATCGCCAGGTTGTTGCCTCTTCGGGGGAGATGGCCAACATTGTGACGGTGCTCTCGGTGTTGGGGATCAGCAACTATTTTGATGCTTTGCTCTCGGGGGCTTTTCTACCCAAGAGCAAACCCGACCCGGCCCTCTTTCTGCAGGCGGCGGCCGCGGTGGGGGTTACTCCAGAGGATAGTTTGGTTATCGAGGATGGAATTGTGGGAGTGGAGGCAGCTGAAAGGGCAGGGATGCATTGCCTGGCAGTGACGACGACGAACCCTGCAGAAAAACTCGCCCAGGCGGACTTGATAGTGGATAATCTAGAGCAGGTGGATGAGGAGGCCATGGAACGCTTGCTTGGCCTTTAGCCAGTAGAGTGAGAAAGGGGGCACCCGGGAGGGTGCCCCCTTTTGGCTTTATTGAGCCAGCCAAAGTAGGTGGACGGTGTTGCCCGCGGGGTCGGGATCTTTGAGATAAACGGCCTTGACCGTGGGTTTGATGGTCGGCTCGAGGAGCTCAACCCCTTTGGCTTTGAGGTCTTCGACAGCGGCCTCGAAATCGCTGACGAGGATGGCGATGTGGCAGGGACGATCGGGTTCCTTTTTCATCACCTCAATGCGCCCAGCACCTGCCCCGCTGAGGAAGAAGGAGCTATTCCCCTCTTTGACTTTGAAGTCAAAGAGGCGGGCATACCAATCGACGATCTCCTTCGCCGAGGCCTGGGAGGTAGGATAGAGCCCAGGGTGTTCGACCCCCAAGTAGAGGGGCTCCCCGCGCGCCTTGCGGATATAGCTGAGGGCCTGGGCCGTTAGGGCGGTGATGCCTGCCCAATCCTCCGCCTCAACGAGGTCCTTGCGCACTAGCCGAGAGCCCATCCCTACACAAGTGACCCCGGCATCGAACCAAGCCTTGAGGTTCTCCCAAGTAGGAGAGACGCCCCCAGTGGGCATGACCTTGGACCAGGGGCAGGGGGCTTTGATGGCCTTGACAAATCCAGGACCGCCGAGCTGGCTCCCTGGGAAAACTTTGACGATCTCGCAGCCGAGCTCCTCCGCCTTGGAAACCTCGGAGGCCGTGCCGCAACCAGGGACGTAGGCCACCTTGCGGCGGTTACAGAGCTTGGCTACCTCGGGGTTCGTCACCGAGCCGACGACGAAATTGGCCCCCAGGTTGATGTAGAGGCCTGCCGTCGCGACATCGAGCACGGAGCCGATGCCCAGGATAACGGAAGGATCGGCCTTTTCAAAGTAGACGATGAGCTCACGAAAGACCTCAAAGGCCCTATCTCCGCGATTGGTGAACTCGATCACCTTGGCCCCGCCGTCCGAGAGGGCATGGATGATCTTTTTCGAGGTTTCCACATCGCTGTTGTAAAAGAGGGGTACAAGCCCCAGCTCTTCCATCTTGCTCCAAACTTCAAGCCGTGAGAAGCGTGCCATTTTCCTCGCTCCTTTTCTCCGTTTTAACTTTTACCGCGAGACGCGCCCCGAAACGTCGCCGCCCATCAGTTTGAGCACCTCGTCCACCGTCACTTGGTTAAAGTCGCCAAAGATGGTGTGCTTTAGGCAAGAGGCTGCGACGGCAAAGTTCAAGGCGGATTGTTTGTCATCCCCATAGGTCAGCAGGCCATAGATGAGCCCGCCCATGAAGGAATCTCCTCCGCCGACGCGATCGACGATGGGGATGATGTCATAAGTGGGGGCAGTATAGACTTTGCCCTCATCCCAGAGGATGCCGGACCAAGTGTTGTGGCTTGCCGAGAGGGACCCACGCAGAGTGATGGCAATGGTCTTGAGATTGGGGAAGCGCTTACGAAGCTCCTCGCAAACATAGCGGTACTTTTCGGCGTCGACTTTGCCCGAGGTGACGTCCGTATCGGGGGCATGGATGCCAAAAACTTTGGCGGCGTCCTCTTCATTGCCGATGGCGATATCGCAGTACTTGACTAGGTCAGGCATGACCTCGCCGGCTGTTTTGCCCCACTTCCACAGTTTGCTGCGATAGTTCAGGTCGCAAGAGATGGTCAACCCCATCTCTTTGGCTGTCTGTACGGCCTCTAGGCAGGTCTCGGCAGCTCCCTGGGAGATGGCAGGAGTGATCCCCGTCCAATGGAACCAATGGGCATCGGCAAAGACTTTTTTCCAGTCAATCATCCCTGGTTTGATAGTAGCAAGGGCCGAGTTTGCTCGGTCATAGATCACTTTGCTCGGTCGGGCAACGGCGCCGATCTCGAGGAAATAGATCCCCAGCCGCTCCCCTCCCCAGACGATCTTATCAGTGCCCACACCGTGCTCACGGAGGAAGCGCATGCAGGCCCGCCCAAGGTCGTTATCGGGCAGCCGCGTGACATAGTCCACGGGGATGCCATAGTTCGCCAGAGAGACGGCGACGTTCGCCTCGCCGCCACCATAGATCACATCAAAAGAACGCGCCTGGGTGAAGCGTAGAAACCCTGGTGGAGATAGCCGCATCATGATCTCGCCAAAGGTGACCACCTTTTTCGTCATAGCCAACCCTCCTCATCTTAATTAAGCCATGCAACGAGCCTAACTTACTTTAATTTTTCAGGGGCGTCAAGTTCGAGCGGGGATTCGGCCCTTTGGAGGAACGGTGCTATAATAGCCCTACATAGTAGAGCGTGGGAGCAGGACCCTATGCCAGATGGTACGCGGCTCGTCTTTTGGATCGATATCCTCGTCCTTTTCATCCTCGCTGGCCTGATCATCACCGGTCAGTGGGATTGGGTCATCGCTCTGTTTGTCGCTCTAGTTATCATGAATTATTTTGACAATTGGTGGAGTCGCCATTGTACCGGCTCCCGAAAGCGTGAGAAGTAAGATCATCCCCTCATAGGATGTCACCATGCGCCGATGCCGGGAATATCCTCTGTTTCTTCGCCTTGTTTCTGCCTGGCTGCCCTTCCTAGCCTGGATGGCCCTCATCTATTGGTTTTCGGATCAGCCCAAACTTCCTCATCCTGGGCGCAAGGTGGGCATCTCGGATTATCTCTTTGATTATTCTGCCCATGCTTTTATGTTTGGTATGCTGACGCTCTGGGGAGGGTTGGTCATCAAGTGCACTCCCTTCCTCGCGCGTAGCGTACCTCTCTGGGCAAGTGGGGGATGGGCTGCCCTTTATGCCGCTTCTGATGAGGTGCATCAGATCTTTGTCCCTGGGAGGTGGGCTAAATTCTCTGATTGGTTGGCTGATGTATTGGGTGTTCTCTTGGCCTTGGGGGCCCTGGCCCTCTGGCGCCACAGGCTGGCGGGGTGGTTCGTCGCTGTACGACGGCGCCTTCGCAAGCTCTCCCCTGATTCACCTTGAGCGCGCTCGACGGAGCATGTTGGCCAGGGCAGCGAGCTCCTCTTCGTTGAGCTCTCGCCACTCGCCAGGATTGAGCCTCCCAAGGGAGACAGGACCGACGGCCATGCGTACTAGACGTAAGGTGGGGTGGCCAACGGCGGCCGTCATGTGGCGAATCTGACGCTTGCGCCCTTCGCGGAGGACGATACGGAGCCAGGATGTGGGAATGTTTTTGCGCTGGCGGATGGGCACGGAGCGTGGCCAGAGTGAAGGAGCTTGGGAAAGTAGCTCAACCTCCGCAGGGCGGGTTTTGCGCCCCTTGACGAGCACTCCGCGACGGAGAGCCTCCAGAGCTTCTGGCGAGGGAATGCCCTCTACCTGGACAAGATAGGTTTTTGGATGTTCATAACGCGGATGAGTTAAGCGGTGGTTTAGCCAGCCGTCGTCGGTGAGAAGGAGGAGCCCTTCGCTTTCATAGTCGAGCCGGCCCGCTGCATAGATATCGGGGAAGGGGATGTAATCGGCCAAGGTGGCGCGCCCTTGGCCTTCGGGATCGGTGAAGCTGCT
>JAGGYI010000004.1 GCA_021162655.1 Anaerolineae bacterium | reverse complement strand
CCTCATCTGCGCCGAGAAAGAGGGTGGAATCGTTGGGGTATTGGGGGGAAAAGAGGACGGCATGGACGACTTGATCGGAGAGCCAGGGGCCTTCCCAGTGGGCGCCGCCATCGCGGGAGAGGTAGGCCCCTCCTAAGGTGCCCACAAGGAGGGTCCGATCTTGGACAAAGTTGGGCGAGAGGGCGATGGCAATGACGGGTAGCCCATTGAGCGTGCTCTGCTCCCAGCTCTGGCCGCTGTCGTTAGAGATATAGAGCCCTATTACTGTTCCCCCATAGGCGATAAAGCCCCGCCCCTGTGGTGAGACGGCTACCGAGAGGGTGGTGACCCGTGGGCCAACCGCAGACCAGGCCTTGCCGGCGCTCTGGCTCTTGTAAAACCCTCGATCGGTGGCGGCCAGGAGGGTTTGGTCTTGGCTGTAATGGGGAGAGATGGCCATCTGGGCAACCGCGAGGCTGCTCAAGCCATCGCTCCAAAAAGACCAGGTCTCCCCGCCGTCCCAGGATTTAAAGATGCCCCCCTGGGTCGTGGAGATGAAAAGGGTATGGTCCTGGGCAAAACCAGGGGAGATGACGATGCTTGAAATCGTCAGCCCTTCGGGGAGGCCCTGGGCCTTTTGCCAGGTCTGGCCGGCATCGGCAGAGGTAAAGAGGCCTGCCTCGGTGCCAGCAAAGAGGGTTTGGTCTTGAGCGTATTGCGGAGAGAGGGCCAGGGCCCTTATGCGCCCCCCATAGGGGCCGGCGCATCTCCACGAAGGAACCTCTGCCAGGGCTGACGTGGCAAAGGCCAAGAGGATGGCCAAGCAGATCAATAGGCGCCAGAGTTTCACAATCGTGCCCTCCTTTGCTCTCTGAAAGGAGCGTCTCAGTGTCGTGTAGCCCTAGGGGCTTTGGGGAATCAGCAGTATCTGGCCGACGCGAATGGCATCGGGGTTCTCTAGTTCGTTCAGTTCCACGATGGCGTCGACCGAGACGCCGAACTTGGCCGCGATCCCCTGCAGGGTGTCCCCTCTTTGTACGCGGTACATGGCAGAGGTGGGGATGGGCGTTGGGGTGGGCAGGGGCCGCGGCGTAGCGGTTGGAATGGGAGTTGGAGGATTGCGCAGGATCTGCTGGGCGCGTTCGCTGACGGCAAGCTGCAGCCCTGCGTTGGGGCCGGCATAAAGGGCACACGTCTGGTAAGCTTTGCGTGCCGCTTCGATATCCCCGGTGAGCTCGTAGGCCATCCCCAAAAGGGCATAGGGAACGCTGCGCGTAGGCTCGAGGGAGATGGCCTGTTGGTAGACGGCGATGGCTTTGCGCACGTTGCGTTGCCTTGCCAGGAGGATGCCCAGGCCACAGTAGCCCTCTGGTTTGTAAGGATCTAGCCCGATGGCGCGGTTATAGGCTTCCTGGGCTTGGAACCACTCTCGCTGGCTGAGGGCGGTGTTGCCCAGCCCGACCCAGGAGAGGGCGTTCGTCTTTTTTTCATTCGCCGCCTGGTATTCCTTGTAAGCAAGGTCGGGGCGTTTGAGAAAGAGCAAGGTAGTACCGAAATAGTTGTGGAGGGTAGAAGCGCTCTCGGCTGGGAGTGCAGGATATTGCAAAGCCCGTTGGAACTGGGCCGCGGCGTAGGAGGGCTGCCCGATGGCAAGGAGGCCAAACCCCGTGGCCACGGGCATGATGACCTCGCTCAGGTAGGCGGGGAGTTTTTCCTCTGCAGAGGGCTGTACCTCAAGGGCAAAGGTGCCCTGGGTCATCATGAGGAGCATCAGAGAAAGCGGCTCAAGGGAGATTGCGGTTTCGTTTGCTCCCAGAACGGTCACATAGTATGTCTTTGCTGTGGGGCTTTTTTCGGTGGACCAAACGACAATGTTTGCGCGCATTTTCTCGCCCAGGCGGAGGGCCTGAGCCTCTGAAGAGACGGGATAGGCGTGGCGGATGACGATATAAGGGCTAAAGTTGAGCCTCTGAATGACCTCTTGCATGAGGTTTTCAAGCGCACGCGCCTCCTCGCTGGCTTGGGTCGAGTGATCGGTGGGGGAGACGAGAATGCCCACCTTGCCCGCTTCGATGGGGATGAGTTCCACCTCCTCTAGGGCACGGCCGATATCTCGGGACCAGGCCTTCCCGGCGTAGGCGACGGAGGCCAGGTTGGCGATCAGGGCAATGCCTGCGAGCAAGCGCAAAAGGAAGCCCCCCCGACGGAGGGCCAAAAAGGCAGCGGCGGCGGCGCTGACGGCTAGGATGCCATAGACTAGGATCAGGCGGGGGTAAGCAGAGTAAAAGAAGCCAAGCCCTCGGGACAGGATGCCTAGGATGTGAAAAAGAGGGCCTAGGATGGCTAGTGCCAACAAAGCCAGGTAGAGGATCTGATTTCTCGAGCGCAAGAGTCCCTCCTTCTTGGCGCAGGCGAGCCTCTCAGGGTGCTTGCTCTTTTGGCAATTGTACCCCAAGTGCGCAGACTTGGAAAGCCCATCAGCCAGCCCTCTGGAGCTTTTCGCTTTGTGCTGGTTCCCAAGGTATAATAGAGGGCGTCCGCTCTTCAGATGACCAGATCGTTGGAGGCTACCCCATGGACCTTTTGTCTGCGCCTCTTCGGGTGCTCGTTGTGGCACCGCAACCCCGTTCATTGAATGGCTGTCCACCTCGTGCGGGGGTGGAGGCTTTTTATGAAGCTCTCGAAGCCCAGGGAGATCAGCTCCTTGCTGAATGGCTTTACCCGGCCGAGTTGGCGGTTTTGAAGGCTCGGATAGAGTCTTTAGAGGAGCCCCCGGTGCACCTTCTCTACCTTGAAGCTCCCTCTGTGGAAAAAGATAGCCAGGTGGAGGTCCTTTTTGAGGGGGTGGAGGAGGGGGAGCCCGTCTCCTTTGCAGAGCTAGAGTTGGCCAGCCGCGGTCTGCGTCTGGCGATCGTGCGCTTGCACCCAGTGGGGGCTTGGGCGCTCGATCTGCCGAGTGTTGCCCAGCAGCTCTGGCAAGAGGCTCATGTGCCCCTCCTCTTGTTGGCAGCCGAGATGCCCCCAGCGAGGCTCAAAGATGCGGTGATGGCTTTTCTCACTGGGGTGCTCTCAGGGCAGAGTTTGGAACATTCTTGGGAGGATGTGCAAAAGGCCCTGCGAGCTGAGGGTTTTTCTTTGGAGGGAAAGATCGCCTTCGTGGCTGGAGAGGCCGAGGCGGCTGCCCCGTTGGTGGAGGCAAGCCCTCAGGCGCCGGGGGTGAGCAAGATCATCCGCTTCCCCAGCCCAGACCTACTGCCACCTTGGCGGCGCCTGCCTGTGGAGCCGGATGTCGGGGGGCTTCCTGCCGAGCCTCCGGAGGGGTTCGTGGGAAGGGAGGATCTCTTTGCCCTCTTGGAGCGCGCTCTGCGGGCCCAGGAGCAGAAACCCGGCTGGGTGTATGGCTACGAGGGCCTTGGCAAGAGTACCCTTTTGGCTCATCTGGCTCGCTGGCTGGTGCGAACGGGGCGCTTTGAGCAAGTGGTCTATACCAGCTTTGCCAATGGAGGTCTGCCTGAGCAGGCCCTTCGGGAGCTAGCCGAGCGCCTTCTTGAGAAGGTGGATGTGCCTCCTTCCCTCTCGGAGCTAGAGAAGGCTCTAAGCCGGACCCCCACTCTGATCCTCTGGGATAACCTTGAGGCCCTTCTCCCTGAAGGCGAGTTCCCCGTTGCCGAGGCCTCTTGGCGCGAGCTTTTGGAGCTGGGGGAGCGCTTTTCTCAGGCGGGCGGGAGCCGTGTCTGCTTCCTTTCGGATACGCCCGCTCTCCCTGAGCAAGCCCGGCCGCTGGAGGGGAAGCTGGCCTTTGCCCTAGAAGTGGGGGCTTTGGATGAGGAGGCCGCAGGGGAGCTGATGGCTCGGCTTCTCTCTGAGCGCCATGTTCCCCTTGAGGGCTGGGAGGAGCTGGCTTCCCTTCTGAGGCATCCCTTGGCTTTGGAGGTGCAAAGTGCCCTGGGGAGCAAGCGTTCTCCTCAGGAGCTCATCGGCAGTTTGGGGGAACTCATCCCTGGGCTGCATGCGGGGGAGGCCAAGCTGCGCAATCAGGCGCTGGAGGCAAGCTTGACGATCCTTTTGCAGAGCTTTGAGCCTGAGGAGCAGCTTCAGCTTCAATCGCTGGGCCTCTTTGCTGGGGGCTTTGTTGAGCCCTTTGCTCTGCGTATTGTGGGGCTGGATGATGCCCTCTGGGCAAAGTGGAAGGAGTTCCTGAGCGCCGCCCGAGTGCTCCACGAGGAGAGGCTCCCAGGCTTTAGCGTGCCCTATATTCACTTTCACCCGGCCTGGGCACGCTTCCTTGCTCGCCACATGACTGCCTCTCAGCGAGAAAAGCTCGAGAGTGAATACTGTGGGGGCTATTTGGGCCTTTTGACCTGGCTGGCCCAAATAGAGCCTCGCTCTGCCGAGTTGGTCAAGCTTTTGGCGCGCCGTGAGCTGGGAAACCTGCGGCGGGCTCTGCAACTGCTCCTCTCTGGTGAGCAGCTGAGCGAAGCGCTCACTTATGTGCGCTACCTGCGGCGCTTTCTGGAAGCCTTGGGGCTGATGGAGGAGCGAGAGCTTGTCTCGGCGGAGGTGGAGCAGGCTGCGAGTAAAGCGGTGCCCTCTTCAGGTCCTCTGGGGCGCCCTGGAGT
>JAGGYI010000088.1 GCA_021162655.1 Anaerolineae bacterium | reverse complement strand
GTCCTGCTGAGAACCGAGCCAGTCAAGGCAGACGCCGGGACTGGTGGTCCGGCCCAGCTGTGCTGGGGCCCGCCCCGCGGGCCCTGTTTCTTTTCCCCACAACGCCTCAATAGCATTCCCCGCCCGAAGCCGTTCCCAAGGCGCTTGAACTGCCAAGGAAAAGGTGCTAAAGTCCCAAGAGAGCCCAGAGTGAGTTTATTCCGAAGGTTACTTTTATTTAGGATGCTGTTTCCTAGAACTAGAACCTTTGGGGTATTAATCAATTTTTCTGCACAGGTTTTTCTCCGAAAGCGAGTCGTTCTCCGTGGCCTGTCAGCAACTTTAAATGACTCTTCATTTCTCCTGGGGACGGGCTACAGTCAAAAGCTCCCACACAAGAACGAACAAAGCGGTGGTAAGGCGAGTGCACCCGCTGGCTTCAGCAGAGGGGAAAAGGAGTGTTCATGAAGGATTCTTCCTTTGCTCTGCAGCATGAGCTTGTTGCTACCATACTTGACCTTCGTCACGGCATACTGCGCGGCTTCCTATGGGCCACTGCAATTGCCCATATGCTTTGGTACTACTATGTTATCTCAACCGATTACCGTTTCTATTTCCATACCGTTGTCATTTTAATGGTCTGGCTCATCCTTTTTGCGATATACAAACTTTATCGCCAGCGTTACCTTTTAGCGGTCTACTTGTTGTTGGGCATTATTGCCTTGTGGCAGATCCTCATAGTACTTCGCTTCCCCTATGCGGTAACTCTTTGTTTGGGGGTTCTGGGGATCATTGCCGCCAATGCCCTCGGTGGAGCTCGAGTGGCCCTGGGGACTCTCGGCGTGCTCTGGCTAAGCGGCCTTGGCGCTTGCCGAGCCTCTTTGGGCGAGTTCCCTTCCCCAGGGGTAGCTGCTGGAGTCCTGGGATTATACCTCCTCGTTTGGGCGGCAAGCTGGTTGGCCAATCGCCCGATGCGGGCCTCCGTGGAGTGGGCCATCAGTGGCTGGGCTCGGGCCCGTGAGGCCTTGAAAGAGGTCCAAAGTCGCCGTGGGGAACTCTACCGTGCCCTGCGAGCCTTGGAAGAGGCTACCTATCGCATTGAACGAATGAACCGCGAATTGATCGCCGCTCGACAGGAGGCAGAGACAGCCCGCGCCCAGAAAGCACGCTTCACCGCGATGGTCAGCCACGAGTTGCGTGGTCCTTTGAACTTGATTCTAGGTTTCAGCCACCTCATAGTCCATGCTCCAGAACGCTACGGCTCCCCCCTGCCTTCTGCCTACGTCAAAGATATCGAGAGTATCCACCGCAATGCCCAACATCTTGCTGCTCTGGTGGATGATATCCTGGATCTTGCCCGGATCGAGGCAGCCAAGCTGCCCCTGAGCAGAGATCGAGTGGATTTAAAGGATGTCGTGCAAAGAACGTTTCAAATCGTTCAGCCTTTGGCTGAGCGCAAAGGGCTCTATCTGCGCCAAGAGGCAGAGGGATCTCTCCCCTGGATCATTGCTGATCCCGTACGCCTTCGCCAGGCCCTCTTAAACTTGCTGGTCAACGCCATCCGAGTCACGGAAAAAGGGGGCATCACTGTTCAGATTTCCCCCCGTCCAGATAGTCTCTTGGTCAGCGTTCGGGATACCGGCCCCGGCATTCCCCCCGAGGAGCTCCCCAACCTTTTCCGCCCCTTCTCCCAGCTCTCCACCTCCAAAAGTAGCGGAAGTGGTCTAGGGCTAAACATTAGCAAAGAGCTCATCGAGCTTCATGGAGGCAAGATATGGGTAGAAAGTGAGGTGGGCAAGGGCACCACGTTTTACTTCACCGTTCCCCTCCCCGGAACGCACGCACAGAGCAGGGAACTTGTCAAGATAGAAAAGCGTTTCGATCTGGCCCAGCGCTTGGAGAATTGTCTTGTCGTCCATGACGATCCTAATCTGGTGCGGCTCCTGGCCCGTTACCTCGAAGAGTTCCATGTGATCGGCTTGCCCAATACAGAACGGCTGAACGATTACGTACTCAAGTTCTATCCCCGCGCCATCCTTACTTCTCTCGACCTTGCCGAACAAATTTTCCACAGTCTCAAACTCTCTCGGATGGACGTTCCCGTTGTCGGGTTTAGGCCTCCCCAGGCTTCCCAGAATCTCAACCTCCCTGGAGTATTGGGATATCTCGTCAAGCCCATCCTCCCCGAAGCGCTCGAGTCTTTCGTAAAACAGGTAGAGTGCAACGGCGAAACAACGGTCTTGATCATAGATGATGAACCCGACGCCGTACGTCTTCTGTCCAATATGCTTTTGAATATCCCGCGTCCTTACCGTTTGCTTCAGGCCTACAGTGGCAAGGAGGCCTTGGCCCAGATGCAAAAAGTAAAGCCAGATATTGTCTTTCTCGACCTGGTTATGCCCGGTATGTCAGGGATTCAGCTTCTTAGGAGGATGCGCCTCCACAAACGCCTGGCCCAGGTCCCAGTGGTCATTGTCTCGGCCCGTGACTGGATGGAGAATAAAATCGCGCTCAATCCTCCCTTCGTTCTATATGCCCAAAAACCCGTCGAGATTGGTCGAGCTATCAGAGGTCTGAGCGCACTTTTGGGAATTTTCAAGCCGACTTTTCTAATCACTGATTGAGGGCCTTGCGGATTGCCTCCCGAAGTTCCTTTTCCTCAATGGGCTTGTGCAACACTTCCTGGGCTCCAAGGGCAAAGGCAAGCGAAGGTTGGTCAAGAACAGAACAGATGATGACAGGGATCTCCGCTGTCTCCGGAAGAATTTTGAGGCGTTGGAGGATCATCCAGCCATCCTCCCGGGGCATAAGCACGTCAAGCAAAATGACTGCAGGTCTCTCTTTGGCCAACTCTTCCCAGAGTTCTTCCCCGCTTGCAGCAAAGCGTAACACATAGTTGGCCCCTTGGAGATAGCGTCGATAGAGGAGCCTTGCATCTTCATAATCTTCAACGATCAGGACGGTGGGTGGCTTAATAGAGGGAATGAGACAGCTTAACGAAATGTTCTCTTTCCTCTTTCTAACCTGGAGCTGAGAGCCATAGATACCAAGCAATTTCTGGCAAAGATCAAGCTCAGGCTGTTTTAGAATATTC
>JAGGYI010000251.1 GCA_021162655.1 Anaerolineae bacterium | reverse complement strand
TGCGCATGGCTGCCTCTCTTTTGGTAGCCCTGGCCCTCAACCAAAAGATCCTTGGGGCTCGCTGGTACCGGACTTTTTACTACATGCCTAGCGTCATTCCAGCGGTAGCCGTTTCAATGCTTTTCCTTTGGATTCTAGCCCCCAAAGGACTCTTGAATGCACTCTTGGGCATGGTGGGCATCCCACCCCAAAAGTGGCTAACGAGTTCTAAGCTGGCCCTCTATAGCCTGGTGCTGATGAGCCTCTGGGGATACGGGTCAAGCATGGTCATTTTTTTGGCCGGACTCCAGGGCATCCCTCAACAGCTCTACGAAGCTGCCGAGATCGACGGAGCCAATCGCTGGCGCAGATTCATCCACATCACTATCCCCATGCTCTCTCCGGTAATCCTCTTTAATACCGTGATGGCCATGATCGGAACCTTCCAAGTCTTTACCACAGGCTTTTTGGTAACGGGAGGCGGTCCAAACAACGCGACCCTATTCTATGCTCTTTACCTTTACCGTTCGGCTTTTGAATACTTTGAGATGGGCTATGCCTGTGCCCTAGCCTGGGTCCTTTTCCTCATCATCCTGCTGCTTACGCTAATCACTTTTCGCTCTTCAGCAGCCTACGTCTACTACGAAGGAGAGATCCGCCAGCAAAGGAGGTGGGCCATATGAGCCAGGCACTCCCAAAGAGCAAGCGCTTCCGGGGCCTCCCCCCAAAACTACAGGAAAAGATCGGGCTGGCCATTCTCCAGCTACTTGTCACTATAGGAGCAATTATCACCTTCATCCCTGCCCTTTGGATGGTGAGCGGTTCGTTTAAAATCGAAAAGAACATCTTTCTCAGTCCCCCACAATGGATTCCAGATCCCTGGACGTGGAATAACTATAAAGAAGCTTTCACTATTTTGCCTTTTGCCCGTTTCACTATGAATACTCTTATCGTCGTGGCCTTTTCTTTGTTGGGCACTTTCCTTTCCAATACCTTGACGGCTTATGGCTTTGCCCGCCTTCGCGCTCGAGGACGTGAGATACTCTTCTTACTGCTCTTATCGACGATCATGCTCCCAGCCTATGTCACCATCATTCCTACCTATGTGCTCTTTAGTAAACTTGGCTGGATCAATACTTTTCTTCCCTTGATCGTCCCCACTTTCTTTGGGAGTCCTTTTTGGATCTTTATGCTCCGACAGTTCTATATGACCATCCCACTAGAGTTGGACGAAGCTGCCCGCATAGACGGCGCCAGCTCCCTCCAGATCTTTTGGCAAGTGATTCTCCCTCTTTCCAAGCCGGCCCTTACCACTCTAGTGATCTTTACCTTTCTGAATGTCTGGAAGGACTTTTTCCGTCCTCTCATCTATTTGAACACCCAAGATAAATTCACTCTTGCTATTGGGCTGAACCTCCTCAAAGGTACAGCGGATTACCAAACCCGCTATGACCTCCTGATGGCTGTATCCACTGTGATGTCTCTCCCACCTCTCATCCTCTTCTTCCTCGCGCAAAAATACTTTATCCAGGGGTTGGCCATGACAGGACTCAAAGGATAAACGCTAACCCAAGCTCTATGAAAGGATATCTCACCATGGAAGACGACTCACATGCTCAATACCTATCCTTCATCCGCAAGGCCTTTACAGAAGAAAAGCGCACTCTCGCCCAAGAACTGGCCGACTGGAGAGCTCACCCATCTTATTCCTCCCTCTTTGGATATACCTCGCCTGGCTGGCCTGTTGCAATGGGAGCAGTGTGCGCTTTCCTTTACCAAGAAGAGGGGACCTCTTCACTGGCCAGACAAGCCTACGAACTCCTAAGCTCTTACCGGGCATTCGCCTCAGAGGCTTCTCGGCTCAAGCCCCCAGAAGAACGCCCCGAGTATGCCCAAGGGGTACCCCCAGTAGAACCCCTCTTTCAACTGAATCTCTTTCTTCCTGCGTACGAGCGCATAGCTGACACTCTCTCGGAAGAAGAAAAAAACGAGATCGCCACCATCGTCGCCAGCAGCTTGCGTCCTTTGCAGCGCTTTCCTGAATGGGGCACCCACAACCGGGCAATGCTTCGAGCGGCCAACTTGGCCTTAGCTGCCAGGGCCTTCCCTGAGCATCCCGAAGCTTCCTGGTGGGCAAAATTAGCCGACGAACTAGCCGAAGAAAGCTGGGCCCGATGGAGTATAGAAGATGCGGCAAACTACCACCCCCACTGGCTAAGAGCGCTGTTCACCTATGCTGAAGCTCGGGAGCGGCCAGGGCTCCCCAGTTTTGCCCAAATTTACCTCCCCTTACGAGCTGCTGCCCAACTACTCACCCCACTGGGTACCATCCCTGATTTTGGCGATAGCTCCTGGATGATGCCCAGCCACTGGGATTGGATCGCTTGTTTGGAATGGGGAGCCCGTACCTTTCGCGACCCAACGATGAAATGGGCTGCCCAACGTATTTGGGAAACCTTCAGCAGAACTTTTTCTCCTTCCATTGAAATCGCCAGTAAGCTCATTGCGGCATACCAGTGGTGCGATGAGACTGTGCCCGCCTGGGAACCCAGCACCCCTCTCGATGCCTTGGATGACCTGGTGAGCAAAAAGATCGTCTTTCGTACTAGCTGGGACCCACAAGCGACTTATGCTTGTCTAAACTATCGAGACGAAGGCGCCTACGGCCGTATCTCTCGAGATTACCTCCGCACCACGCTGGCCGTCTCGGCAGAAAAGATGCATCACGGCCATGCTGACGAAGGAAGCATTGTCTCGCTCATTAGCAAAGGCACAGTATTGCTACACGATGGCGGCTATCGCGAAGCACCACCTGATGGGATGTACCGGGCAGACATCTATCACAACCGCCTTGTTTGGCGCCATGGGATCCTCCCCCAAGGGAAGCTCCTCGAGGCCCTTCACACCGATGGGCGCTACCACCCCACAATTACAGAGCGACTCTACTGGACTCATCTAGGCGAAGCTGAAATCAGCCGAGTACGTATCATTGACCCAGAAGAAGATGTCCATTGGGAGCGCACTTTGTGCTTCTTGCCCTCCCACAGGGCAGATTGCTTCCTCGTCATTGATACTTTCCAAGTACTCCGCTCAGGTCCTTGGACGTTCAGCACTCTTTGGTGGACCACGGACATCCTCGCTCAAGGAAAGGATTGGTACGACACTCACATCCGCGAAATCCAAGGCTGGAGAAACAGCCAAACTTGTACCCTTTTGCTTGCTTGCCCAGGGGTCGAAGAGGATGAACTCTGGGTAGACCATGGGCGCCGCCACTTTCAGGAAGAAACCGTCATCGGCCGAGTTTGGCGCGGACACCTCCACGCCAGCGAGACCATTAGCCTAGTGACAATACTCTGGGCCAAATCAAAGGAACATTCCCCCGAAGGATTTATTCAGAACGTCTCGCTCTCTCCTACAGAGCCCCCTCGCCAAGGGACGGGAATCCTCCTTCAGCGGGAAGGAGAGACCATTCTCTTTGGCACCCTCCACGACCTCACCCACAGCTGGCTAGAGCGAGACATTCGCCCCCGGTACAATGCCCAGCGAGGTGACATCCACTATGGGCCATTAACCAGCGATGCCCATTTCGTCTTGAGTAGACGGACGGGGTCTTTACTTTGGGCAGGGTTTATCAATGGCACCCACCTTGCCTATGAGGGGAGAACTCTTTACGCAGGCGCCCCCCATGCAATGTTCCAAGAGGATCGCACTTCCCAGCCAGGGGTGCCAGCTCGCTTCCGCTGGGAAGGACAGATTACCCTTCCTTAGGCCCCTAGCCTCCCATGGGGCATTTCCCATATAGGGCTGGTCGGCGAGACACCGACCAGCCCTCTCTTTGACGCACCCTATACTGGATATTATGCTTGCGTTTTTCGAATGCTTCCTTTACAATGTGTTTTACACACAGTGGGGCAACCAAAAACATCTATATCAGGAAGCAGGAGGCAGAGATGGCAGAAAGCGAAAAGGATTACTCGATCTTGGAGCTCCAAGCACGCTGGAACCGCATCCGCATTGCCAATCTCTATGACGCTCTAGACTCGATGGGCTACCCCAACCAGTGTCTCGATCTGGGCATTCGACCACTCTTCCCCGAGCAGCACCTAGCCGGCAAAGCTGTCACTGTGCGTGGCGGTCGAGACCCCCGCACTCGCGAAGAAATAGATGCGGAAAAGGACACCGCCACCTTTACCGCTGTCAAAGACCTCGTTTACCCTGGTTGCGTGATCGTCATTGACGGAGGTGGCGAGCCCTGGACAGGCAAATTCGGCGAGATGACGAGTTGGAACCTCAAACAAGCAGGGGCAAAAGGGATCGTCATCGACGGCTTTATCCGCGACTATCTCGGGCTGAAGGTAATTCCAGATTATACCGTCTGCGCGCGTGGGACCTCTCCCATCGAATCCTACCGGCGTTGGCGCATCCATGCCACCAATGTTACCATTGCCATGCCAGGGACTTTGACAAGCCAAGTAACCGTGCGCCCAGGGGACTGGATCGTTGGAGGGCCCGACGGCGTCATCGTCGTTCCCCAGGAAATCGCCATGGAAGCCCTCATCAAAGCAGAAGAGATCGAGGAGCGCGAACAGGGTATGCGCATCGATCTCGCTGCAGGGATGTCCTTTGAAGAAGCCTATAAAAAGTGGGGCCGCGCCTAGCTTATCAGGCAACAAAAGGGGGGCAGGTAATCCGAACCTGCCCCCCTTTGGCACTTTGGCCGTTACCTTTTCAATAGGCGCCTTTGAAGGATCCCTCGCACCTCTTGCCAAAAAGCAACCAGAGGGGCAAATTCCTCTTTCCACTGGAGCCAATAGCTAGGGACTTGCTCCGGTTCGATCAATCCCAGGACGAGCTCTCCCTGTTCCGTCTTGCGCAAAGGGAAAGGAACCTTGCGCGTTGCCCTATAAACCCAAAGCACAACCCCCGACAGGAAAAAGAGGGGGCCCAGAATGCCCACTAGAAAACCTTCACGGAACGTTTTGCCCATCTTTCCTCCAGTGTCACCTTTTCAAAGCCAACGCATTCCCTCTCTTGGGATAATCCCCTACCCCCGAGCACCCCTCAACGTCGCAAAAGGGTAGATAACCTCTCTACAGATACCAGAGACGCTCCCCGCTTCTTGGGAAGAAGGAGCTTCCCCGTACACACATAAAGAAAGGCAGCCGCGATGACATAGGCAAGCACACTGGCCCCGGCCCAGAGCCCTAGCCAAAACTTGGAAGAACCAAACATCTATACCTCCTTCCCTTCATCTGGAGAGCTCTCTGGGAGAGAAGGAACAGCTTCCTCTTCCTCCGACTGCCAGGGACTTCTCTCACTTCCTCTGGTCAGAGCGCCTAGAAGAATGCTAACTCCCGCCAAAATGAGGATCCCTGGCCAAAGGAAACCAGACCAGAAAAGGATAGCTAGGCCCGTTAACCAAAAGAAGCCTTGCCAGCCATACCAGCCCTTTTTCCTTGCCAGAGAGGCTGGCAACCCAGCTACTCCCAAAACCACCAAAATCCAGGGCCAGAAATCTATCTGGGGCACCAAAAAGAGGATGCCCAACCCTATGAGAAAGATCCCTCCACTGAGAGCACTATATCTTCTTGTCTCCATTACTTTCCCCCACCCAAGCTAAACTGATAACTTTTTACTCATCTTAACACGGCGAAAGGAGAAGGTCAACCAGAACCCCCTTGCCATTCTGCCAGAGACCACTAAAATCAGGGGTGCACCCCAGCCAGAGAGGAGAAAACCCTATGCCAGCCCACCTTTATCTTGCCCCAGCAGGGGCGGGGAAAACCGAGTGGGTTCTTGGCCAAGTACAAAGATTAGCCCAAGGCCTGCATACCTTGCCTTGGGTCATTCTCCCATCGAGGCTTCAGATTTTGGCCTTCCGGCACCGGCTGGCCACCCCTCCCCACCGAGGGGGTATGGGCATCCAAGTGATGCGCTTTCAAGAACTTGAGCAACGCATTCTCACAAAAGCCCACTATGGAGCTTGGGCCCTATCCGACATTATTCGCTACAGATTGCTCCGAGCTATCGTTGATGCCCTCCTCCGCGAGGGGCGTCTCCAATACTATGCTCCCCTAGTGCACCGCCCCGGTTTCATCCAAGCCCTCAGCAAAGCCATTGAAGAACTCAAGCAAGCGATGGTCTCTCCAGCAGAGCTTGGGCAAGCCTTTCAAAATTTTCCAGAGGCCCGACTCCAAGAACTAATCCTCATCTACAAACGATACCAAGCCCAGCTTCACTATCATGGCTGGTATGACGAAGAGGAACTTGCTCTCACCGCTCTGCAAGTCCTCGAACAGACTCCTTTCCCTCAGGAAACTCCGCTTTTCTTTGATGGATTCGATACCTTCACACCTTTACAACTCCAACTATTAGCCCGGCTTCACCAACAAGGCGCCGAGCTCTGGATCACCCTCACAGGAGATGTGGAGCCAGGGAATTACCTCCTTGTCCATCGACGTTTTCTGCGCACCCGTGAAGAGCTTGAGCAACTATTAAATCTACACGCCGAGCCCCTTCCCTCCCCTCGTTGCCCAATGGCCATTCCTCTTCAGCGGCTTGGGCAATCCCTTTTTAAAGCCAAGGCAACGCCCATCGAAGGCATAGAGCAATACGTCGCTTTTTTCGAAGCCCCCAGCCTTCAGGTCGAAGCCCGGGAAGCCTTGCGTTGGTGCAAAGAGCGGATATTACTCGACGGACTCTCGCCAAACGAGGTGGCCATTCTCTCCCGCGACATTGACCCCTACCGTCCCTTTTTGGAGGAAGGCGCTGCTGAATTCCAGATCCCCTATGATGCACCTAGAGGAATCCCTCTACAGGATAACCCTCTTATCGCCGCAATATTCTCTCTCCTAAAATTGGCCCTCCCTGCCAAGGATGGGGAAGGACTGTCGCTACCTCGCCGCCTCGTCATTGAGGCCTGGCAAAGCCCTTATTTTGACTGGTCAAGTGCTCTCGCGGGCCAGAACATCACTATCGCAAGGGGAGATGCCCAAGCTCTCGACGAAGCCTCAAGGGAAGGCCTCGTCATCCAAGGATGGGCCCAATGGCGGGAAGCACTTTTGCAGCTTGCCGAAAGAGACAAAGAACCTTATGAAGAAGAATTCATCAGCAAAAGAATACCCCCCTCTCGAGCCAAGGACCTTTACCACAAGCTTGAGGCTTTTGTTCAGCGGATCACTCCACCAGCAAAAGGGACCCTACGCACTTACGTGGCCTGGTTAGAAGACCTCATAGGAGAAGAGCCTTCTCTCACGCCCTATTCTACCCAGAGCTCCCCAGGGAGCCTGAACATACCACAGCGTCTTGCAGACGACGACCCTTCTACCCAAGAGGACCGAGCGGCCCTTATCGCCTTCAAAGAGGTTCTCCGCGGGCTTGTTTTAGCGAAAGAAAAACTTGGCCCTCCCCGAGAGATTGACTATGCTTATTTTCTCTCCGAACTTTGGGGAGCTGTTCAATCCAGCCATTACACGGTAGCTGCTCCCCAAATAGGGGGCGTTCTTTTCGCAAATATCCTCGATGCAAGGGGGCTTTCCTTCAAAGCAGTGGCTCTACTTGGCCTCAATGAAGGGACCTTTCCTCCACCTCTCCACGAAGATCCCTTCCTCCGTGAAGCCGAACGAAAGCAGTTACGGGCACAAAATTTCCTTATTTCCCTTCGCCTCGAAGAAGACGAACGAGGCTATTTCTACGAGGCTCTCGCACGCGCTCGGGAGAAACTTCTCCTCACCAGAGCCCGCATGGCAGAAGATGGTTCTCCTTGGCCTCCCTCGCCCTACTGGGAAGAACTTCAGCGCCTGGCCCCTATATCTCCAAGGCGGCTCTCTAGCCTACCACTTGTCGCAGCGGAACATCTCGCCTCAGAAGAAGAACTCCTCCTCTGGCAAGCTCTTACGAAAAACGGAGACGTCCCCAATTACCCTCCAGATGAACGCCTCGCCTCTGCTTGGGAGGCTATCCATCAAGGAGCTCTGGTCCTTACCTCGCGTACAGGAGAAACTAGCAGTGCCTTTAAGGGAGACCTCTCATTTTGGCAAAAAGAGCTCAGTCAGAGATACGGACCCAACTATGTATGGAGCCCCGTCCGTTTAGAGCTGTACCGCAAATGTCCTTTTGCCTTTTTCATCACCTATGTCCTGGGACTAGAGCCCCGCATACAACCAACAGAAGGGCTAGACGCCGCCCAATTGGGCAGCATTTTGCATCGCATCTTGGAGCAAGTTTACTCCCTGGCCAAAGACACGCGTAACTTGGAAGAGCTCCTCGCCACTCTCCCCCATGTGGCTCGCCAAGTGCTCGAGAGAGCTCCCAAGGAATACGGCTTTCGCCCTACCGCCTGGTGGGAAGCAACTCGCCAAGAGATCATAGAAAACGTAAGAGACACTCTCAAAGCCCTTTGCGATCCCAAGATCCTTGGCTCCTGGATACCTCGCTATTTTGAGCTACCTTTTGGTCTGGCCTCAAGGAAAACGAGTTCTTGGCCTCCCCTCATCGTCCGCAAAGGCCAAGACGCCCTAAAGATCCGAGGGATTATCGACCGTATTGACGTCAACGAAAGGGGCGAGCTACGCATCATCGATTACAAACTCTCCAGCGAGAAAAACTATAATCAAAGAAGCTTGGAAGAGGGACAGCATCTGCAACTTCCCCTCTATGCCCTCGCTGCCGATCAAGTTCTTCAGTTAGGGGTCCCTGTGGAAGGCTTTTACTGGCACCTACGTTCAGATAAAACGAGCGGCATTCAACTTGGCAAAATAGGGGTAGAGAAGGCTCAGCAGCTCGCTCTGCAATACGCTTGGGAAACTATCCATTCGATACGCCAAGGGCAGTTTGCCCCTTCTCCCCCAGCAGAAGGATGCCCGCCCTGGTGTCCAGCGAGTAGTTTTTGCTGGCACTACCATTCCTACTAAAGTAGGAGGCCCCAGCGGTGACGATCATCGATCAGCTCGGCTTAAACCAGGAGCAACTTCCCGCCGTCCGTGCTCGTGGCAAAGACGTCTTTGTGATGGCTGGAGCCGGATCAGGGAAGACACGCACCCTCACGGCACGCTACCTCAGCCTCCTTGAAGAAGGCTTGCCCCTACGCGGTATCCTAGCTATCACCTTTACCGAAAAGGCCGCTCGCGAAATGCGCAGCCGGATTCGTCAAGAGATCGCCCAGTACCTTCAGAGAACGACCTCACCCCAAGAACGCTCCTTCTGGCAAGAGCGCTACGAACAGCTCAATAGTGCCCGCATCGGCACTATCCACTCTTTTTGTTCTGAACTTCTCCGCCTTCATCCTGCAGAGGCCCAGGTAGACCCCGGCTTCGAAGTACTTCCCGAGGCAGACCAGAGACGCCACTGGGAGAACGCCATCGACGAAGCCCTCGCCTGGGCTGTGGAGCAAGAAAAGCTTGTCCCTCTGCTGGAAACCTTCCCCCCTGATCGTCTGCGGCAACTACTCAGAGGGACCTTTCAAAACCGCCTGGACGTAGAGGAGGCCCTTCTGGCCATCCAAGGATCCCCTCTAAAACAATGGGAAACGCTCTGTTGTCAATACCTGCACCTAGCCTTCTCTGAAATGAGCGACACATGGGAAGAAATCAAGGACCTCCTCGCTAGTCCTCAGTTCTCTCAAGCCCGCGCCCAGGAAGATAAGCTCGCCCTTTATCTCGAAAGCCTCTACCCATCCTGGCAAAAGGCGCAGAGAGCTCTGGAAGATCGGGACTTGGAATCTCTGCTTGCCTACCTACCTGAACTCTATCCCTCCAGAGTGAAGATCGGCTCCAGAAAGAATTGGCCTTCGGGCCCGCCTCGAGAGCTCCTTCAAAAGGTAAAGGATTATTACGAGAAATACTTGAGCCCCTTGAAAAAGGCCGATTGGGGGCTCGACCGCACCATTGCAAAAATCGTCCCTCTGTTTAAAGCACTTTTTGAACGCACTTTGCACTTTTACACCACCT
>JAGGYI010000189.1 GCA_021162655.1 Anaerolineae bacterium | reverse complement strand
GCTGCGCTTTTCCTGGCTCCCCTGGGAGCGGCTCCTTGCTTTCTACCGCCGGCGAATTAAAGGCGCCCCTGGGCATAGCTCAGATGTGGCTTGATAGAGGTAAAAAGAAGTGATGCCTGCAGAGCGGGTTATAGTGATTATGCCGGCCCATAACGAGGCGGAGAACTTGCCCAGCGTCCTGGCAGAGTTGCGACGCTGGGCTCCGGGGTTGCCTGTGGTTGTGGTGGATGATGCTTCTACCGACGGCACAGCTCGCGTGGCCACCCAGGAAGGGGCCGAGGTGGTGCGGTTGCCGTGTAACCTGGGTTATGGCGGTGCGGTGCAGACGGGCTTTAAATATGCTTTGGAGCAGGGCTACGAGTACGCGGTGATGATGGATGCCGACGGGCAGCATGATCCTCAATACATCCCTGCCTTGCTTGAACCGGTGCTGACGGGGAAGGCCGATGTGGCCATTGGTTCGCGCTTTTTGGGCTCTTTGGAATATGAGACGGGCTGGGCCAGGCGCGTGGGGATGCGCCTCTTTGCGAGCATCGTTGCCAGGTTCACTGGGCGCAAGGTGACGGACCCCACCTCTGGCTTTCAGGCGATGAACCGGGCTGTGCTGCGGTTTTTTGCCCAGGATAACTACCCCTCTGACTATCCGGATGCAGATACCCTCCTTCTCCTGCACTATGCAGGCTTTCGTGTAGTCGAAGTGCCTGTGCGCATGCGGGGGCGGCTGGCAGGGGCTTCGATGCACAGCAGCTGGCGAGTGGTCTATTACATCTTTAAGATGTTTCTTTCAATCTTTATCGTTCTCTTGCGTGTAAAGGTGAGGGGGCATCGGCGTCCCTAGGGGGAGAGCAGTGGCGGTGCTGAATGCTCTATCGATAGACTTGGAGGATTGGTTCCACGCCGAGTTGGTGCGCGCTCATGTGCGTGAGGACTGGCCCGAGTGGCGTGTCGAGTGGGCGGTGGAGCCCATCTTGCTTCTTTTGCAGGAGCACGGGGTAAAGGCCACCTTTTTTGTGGTGGGTGATGTGCTGCGACATCATCGGGAGCTCATCCGACGCATCTATGAGGAGGGACACGAGATTGCTTGCCATGGCTGGAGCCATCGACCGCTTTGGGAATTGGCCCCGGAGCGTTTTGCCTGGGAGTTGGCCGAGTTCGATCGCGAGCTGGAATCGCTCGTTCCCTTGGAAGAGGTGGTTGGTTTTCGGGCTCCGACGTTTTCACTCGACGAGAGGACGAGCTGGGCTTTGAATATCCTTCAGGAGCAGGGGTATCTCTACGATTCGAGCATCTTTCCCATGCGTACAGGGCTCTATGGCGTGCCGGGGGCTCCATCCCATCCGTATCGCCCTGTGGCAGATGACCTACTCCATGATCACCCTGAGGGCCCTCTATTAGAGTTTCCCCTCCCTGTGGTTCATTTGGCGGGGGTGCCTGTGCCTCTTGGTGGGGGATTTTACCTGCGCTTTTGGCCACTGGGCTTGCTTCTCGCTCTTTTGCGTAGGTTGAATGCCCAGGGCTATCCCTTTGTGCTCTATCTCCATCCTTGGGAGGCGGATGCCCAAACCCCTCGGGTGCGGGGACTCTCCCTCTGGGAGCGATTCGTCACCTACTATAATGCGCGCTCTGTACTTTCTAAAATGCGGGTGCTTTTGCAGAGTTTTGCCTTCGCTCCTCTCAAGGAGGTGCTGGGCGTGGGGCAGAGGCGAGGAGGAAGGAGAAAATGAAGGCAGAGAGGCGCAAGGAGCGCTTTGAGTGGCGCTTTTACCCCTGGCTGGTGGTGGGCTTGCTTGCTTCCTTGTGGCTGTGGGACCTGGCCCGTGTGTGGCGGATCACCAATCACCATGATCTGGACGTCTTTATGCGGGCGGCTCGCCGGCTGGTGGCGGGTGAAGATATCTACCAGGATTTGGCTCCTTTTAAGGCAGCTCTGGAGCGGGGCACTTTTAGTATGAAAGACGAGACGATCGTTTGGCCCTATGCCTATGCTCCGCTGATTGCTATCCTTTTTGTGCCCGCTTTGGCTTTGCCCTATTCGTTGGTGCGGGCGTTGTGGTGGGGGGTGAATGTGCTCGCCTTGTCTTTGGGGAGCCTGCTCACCTTGCGGGCGCTCTCTAGGGTGACGCCTCTATTGCTTGGGCTAGCGTTGCTTTTGCTCTATCGATTTGATCCAGCTGTGGTTACCCTGCGGTTGGGACAGATCGAGCTCGTTCAATTCTTTCTCTTGGCTTTGGCGCTTTATGCCCTTAGCCGGGGCCGAGACCCCCTGGCAGGGGGAGCCTTGGGCCTGGCGACGGCCCTCAAGTTCTTCCCGGGGGCGTTGATTGGGCTTTTCCTCTGGCGCCGCCGTTGGCGAGCGGCCCTTTGGGCGTTGGCGGTGGCCTGCGTGGGCATCGGGGCGAGCTTTGCCTTGGTAGGCTGGGAGGCAGTATCTGCCTATTGGCACTATACGTCTATATATGGGCTCGGGGGAGCTTTTGCGGCCTTTCCGTATAATCAATCTTTCAACGGGTTTTTCAGCCGCAATCTCATCTCCAATGTCTTTAGCCCTACCCTCAAAGGGGTGAATTTGCCGGGGCTGGCCAAAGGATTGACCCTTCTTTGCGATGGAGTGGTCGTCCTGGCAAGCGCATACCTTACCTGGCATCGGGAAGGGTGGCCTTGTTCGCCCTGTGAGGGGGATCATCAGCGCTTTAGCCTCGAGTTTGCTCTGGGGGTGGTAGCTTTGCTCTTGGTCTCTCCGCACTCTCAGGTGTATACCCTGGTATGGACGCTCTTGCCTCTGCTTGTCTTGGTGCACAAGCTGCTGGCTGACTCGGCCCCCTGGTGGCAGTGGGGAGTGCTCTTTGTTGCCTATTTGCTCATTGGGCGGCACTATGTCTTTTTCCATCCCGGGCTTACTCGCCTGGTGCAGGCACATTACCTTTTTGGGTTGCTTTCCCTTTGGGGGCTGCTTGCCTTTATCCTCTGGCGGGAGCGAGGGCAACGGTCGCTTGCCCCCAGTTGTAGCTCCAGCTGAGGGAGCGATGGAGGTTGAGTTATGGTCTGGCGTGCGCGTTTGTTCTTTGTGGCCTTGGGCCTTGTTGTCCTTTTTGTCATCATTAACCTTGTGCGGATAAAGAGGCTCAAAGAAGAGTATGCACTGCTTTGGCTTTTGATGGCGGCTGCACTGGTGGTAGCTCCCTTGATGATCGACCTGATCGACGCTTTCTCATTTGCCATCGGTATTGACTACCCCCCAGCATTGATGATCGTTATTGCCCTCATTTGCTTTGTTTTGATCTTTTTCCAGATCTCTGTGGTGATCTCCCGTTTCAGTGAACAGATCAAGGTGCTGACTCAGGATCTGGCTCTGACACGCAAGCGCCTTGAGGATCTGGAGCGGCGGCTTGCCCAGAGGGAGGAACGTTCTTGAGGGCATCCGAGCTGTGGCCAAGGGAGGAGCAGATGAAGATAGTAGCAAGCAAAGAGGAGCGATGGCAGGGGAATGTTGGCTTGGCTTTTGTGCTTCTTGTTGCTTTGATCTTGCGCTTGGGCCTGGCCAGCCTTCCAAGGGTGATTCGCTGGGACGAACCAGATTACCTCTGGTTGGGACGCAGCTTCTGGCTGGGCCATGGCTATACGATCACTGGGGTGCCCGAGCTGCATTACACTCCCCTCTATCCCCTCCTTGTTGGACCTGTCTATATCCTGACGGGGAATCCCGAGTTGGCCAGTGCTTTTTGGTATGTTCTCCTTGGGGGGATGTTGGTTTTGCCGATCTATTTCATCGGGCGGCGCCTCTATGGGGCCAGGGTGGCTTTGGTGGGTGCTCTGCTCGTTGCGCTCTTCCCCGGGTTGAGCTCTGCTATCCTCTACTGGGGCACGATGACCGAGCCGCTCTTTATCTTTCTCGTCTATTGTGCGGCCTGGTTGGCACTCATTGCTTTGGATGAGGGGCGTTGGTGGGCTTTTGTAGGTGCGGGAGGCCTTTTTAGCTTGGCCTATCTTGCCAGACCTGAAGGTGTCGTCTGGTTTGTGGCTTTTGGAGTGCTTTTTCTTCTCGTGTGGGCTTTGCGTGGGACCAAATGGCGCTGGCATAACCTGCTTTGGCTGGGTGGGTATCTTGCCGTTTTTATCCTGATCGCTCTTCCTTATATGCTCTTTCTCTACCGTCATACGGGCAAGCTGATGACCACAGGGAAACTCAGCATTACCTATAATATCGGCGAGGCCGTTCTCGAGCGTGATCCCGTGCTCTATGACAAAGTGACGGCCAGCTTGGATAAAGAGACCGGTGAAATCCTCTGGTGGTCGCACAAGCGCTTTGAGCGGGGAATCGTGGATATCTTTATGGAAGATCCCCGGGCCTTTCTCATGCGTATTTGGCGCAATGCAGAGCGTGCTCGAGATCTTGTTTTTTCCTCCACGATCTTTCCTCTCTTTCTCTTTGGGCCCATTGTGCTCTGTTGGTTTCGCTACCCTTGGACAAAGCATCGCCTCCGGCATGAGGCGTTTCTCCTCTTTACAGCCTTGCCCGTGTTGGCCTTTCTCCCTTTCCACGTGGAGATACGCTTTTTCTCTCCGGCTTTTCCGGCCCTGCTCATTTGGCTGGCAGCTGGCTTGAGAGACGTGGCAGCTTGGTTCCTCGAGACGCTTGCTCACTGGCGATTCCCCTCCCTGGAAGAGAGACGTGCTCGCTTCTTGGAGCGTTGGCGTTCCGCAGTTGTCTTGGGGTTGGTTTTTGTCCTCGTCCTTTATTTTGGGGTGGTCCATCTGCAGGTGGTCAAGCGGGGGATGGCGAGCTTGAACTATGCCCACAAGTGGGCTGGCCTGTGGCTGAAGGAGAACTCCCCCCGTGATGCGGCGATCATGTCGCGTGATCTGGCTATCTCCCTCTATGCGGAGAGAGGGTTCGTCGTCTCCCCCAGGGCCGATTATACTGCCTATTTGGACTATGCTCGCCGCAAGGGGGCAGATTATTTAGTGGTGGATGAATATGAACTGCGCAAGTTGCGCCCCTATTTAGCATTCCTTTTGGATACAGCCAATCCGCCTCCGGAGCTGGAGCCTGTTTTTACCGTTAAAGATGCCCATGGGCACACTATCGTTTACAGGATAAAGGATTGAGGAAATGGAAGGAACGTGGTCCCGAGTGCGTGAACCTCTTTGGCAGCGGATAGCCTGGCCTCGTTGGGCGACGGTGTTGCTCATCTGGCTGGCCGCTTTTGTTGTGCGGCTTGTCCTAGTGGGGATGGATCGAGTTGTTTGGGGCGATGAGCCCTTTTATCTCTGGCTGGGGAAAAATTGGGTCACTGGCAAGGGGTTTGCTTTTGTGGGGCATCCAGATGTGCATCATGGTCCCCTCTTCCCCGTGTTGGCGGGGCTGCTCTATCTCCTCACCCACGATTTAGCTCTTGCGAGCGAGGTTCTCTACCTCATCTTTGGCTCCTTATTGGTGTGGCCTGTCTATGCCTTGGGGGAGGAGCTCTATAGCCGAAGGGCTGGGCTCATTGCGGCGGCTTTGGTGGCAACTCTGCCTGGCATGACGGTCTCGGTGCTTCATTGGGGCACAATGACCGAGCCTCTTTATATGTTCTTTGTTTATCTGGGGCTTTGGGCGGGGCTTTTGCTGTTTCGCCCCTGGCTACGGGGCTCTGGGGAGATGAGCAAGGAGCCACCATGGTGGGCCTATGGCGTGGCTGGGCTTTCTTTTGGCTTGGCTTATCTCACTCGCCCAGAAGCCATTGGGTATTTTGCCGTCGTAGGAGGATATCTTTTACTTGTTCGTCTGCTCGGCAAGCGCCTGCGTGAAAGACGGTTCTGGCTGGGGCTGGTGTTCTACCTGTTGGCCTTTGGGGTGGCTTTTTTGCCCTACGCCTACTATGTGCGCGTGCAGACGGGCTCCTGGATGGTGAGCGAAAAGGTGGGAGTGGCCTATCTGACAGGGATAGGCTTGGCTCATGGGGATACAGCGGCCTTTGACAAGGCTACCTGGGGGCTCGACTCCACGGGGTTAGAGACTTTTTTCTTCTCCCCAGAGAGCTATAACGTCAGTATGTTGCACCTGATCCTCGATGATCCCAAGACTTTTGCCATTGTTCTCTATTTAAACGTGCAGCGTTTTGCCAAGGTGCTGATCGATTGGACTCTTTTCCCCTACCTTCTTTTGCCCCTGGTTGTTCTGGGCTTGTTCGATCGGGGCTGGACGCGGGAACGCACTATAGGAGAGGTCTACCTTCTCCTTTCGATCTTACCTGTACTTGGCTTTGTTCTCTTTTACATCCAGGCGCGCTATATCCTGCCTTTTGCGCCAGTACTGCTCCTTTGGACGGGCCGAGGGCTGTTGCGTTTGGGGGATTGGCTTGTGGGGACCGTTATCGAGCTGCGTACCCCAGAGGTCTCTCCCGCCCAAGGGGGGCGTCCTTATCGGCGTCTCTCACGGCCGCTGCGGGCTGCCCTAGGGGCCTTGCCCACAGTTCTCGTGTTGGCTTTGCTCCTGATGGCCTATCCGCAAGTGCTTTCCTCGGTGACCAATGTAGCCTCGGTGCGCCCTGCCCACAAGACGGTGGGGCAATTCCTCTCCCAAGTTATCCCCTCGGATTCCGTCATCATGTGCCGTTATCCTGCTATCGCTTTTTATGCCCAGGCTAGATGGGTGCCTACCCCAAACGCCTCTTGGCCCGAAGTGCTCCGCTATGCACGCCATAAAAAAGTGGATTATTTTGTTATCGATGAGCGCGAGCTGCGTTATCGCCCCCAATTCAAGGATCTGGTGACCGGGGAGCACATTCCCAAGGAGCTCAAGAGGCTCTATGTCTTTGAAGAGGGGGGCGAACGTCTCGTGGTCTATCAGTTTATCCATACCCCTTCCTCGGGAGGGCAGAGTTGAGCGCCAAGATTCCCAAACAAGTTGATGTACAGACGGAACTTGAACAGCAGAGGCGCCTCGCCAAAGCAGATGCCTACCTTTACTGGCTCTTTAAGAATGTGGCGCCTTACATCGGGCAGCGAGTGCTCGATGTGGGGTGTGCTATAGGGAACATCACCCAGTTCTTTATCGATGGTCGTGAACGGGTGATCGGCATCGATATCGCGCCCGAGATGGTGGCTGAGTCAAAGCGGCGCTTTGCCGGATATGAGAATTTCGACGCCTACGTCTATGACATCTCGGACCCCGCTGTGCTTGAACTGGCCAAAGAGCGCCTTGATACCATCGTCTGCCTTCACGTGCTTGAGCATGTAGTGGATGATGAGGCTGCCTTGAGACATATGCATGCGCTCTTGCCTGATGGTGGGCGCCTGATCCTTTTGGTGCCCGTGGTCAAGTGGGTCTGGGGTACATTGGATGAAGCTACGGGGCACCAACGCCGCTATAGTTGGCCCGAATTGAAGGAATTGCTTGAGCGCACTGGCTTTGAGATCGAGGATCATTGGTATGTGAATTTTCTGGCCATCTTTGGATGGTTCTTTACTGGGCGTATCCTCCATCGAGAGATCATCCCCAATGGGCAGTATAGCCTCTATAATAAATTGACGCCTCTTTTGGCCCGGTTGGAGACGTGGATTCGCCCTCCGATCGGGCTCTCGGTGGCTTGTATCTGTAGGGCAGTGAAATGAGTGACCAAGGACGCGTCGTGCTGTTGATCCCCCCTGGGTTGCCAGGGACCACGCCAAACAGGGAGGGAGCGGCTGGCCTGGGCGCAGTGAAGCAAGGGGAGGGGGGCTTTCGTTATCCTCCTCAGACGGTGGCCACGGTAGCGGCGGCCCTACGTCGGGAAGGATGGCGGGTGTGGATTCTTGATGCCGTGGCCTTGGGCTACGATGTGGCCCGCTCCTTGGCCGAGGTGGAGGCCCTCTCTCCTGATGTGCTGGGGGTGTTCGTTTCCTGGGCTACCCGAGAGGCTGATGCGCGTTTCTTGGCAGTACTGAGGGATCGCCGCCTTCTCTGCCGCACTGTGGCCTTTGGGATCAGTGTGGCATGGATGGAAGAAGCCCTTCGAGAGGTGGACTGGGTTCTCCGAGGGGAGCCGGAACTGGCCTTCGGCTCTCTGGCGGAGCGTCTTCTCTCCGGGGAGGAGCTTCCACGCACCGTCTCCCCGGGAGAACTGGGGATAGAGGGGTATGGGCCAGAGGGTTTGCTGGAGGATCTCGACGCATTGCCCCTCCCTGCCTGGGATCTCGTACCTCTAGAGCGTTATCCTTATCTGAGCATCTTGAGTAGCAGGGGATGTG
>JAGGYI010000287.1 GCA_021162655.1 Anaerolineae bacterium | reverse complement strand
TGGCTGCCTCGGCGAAAGCTTGTATTCCTCGAGTGGGCCTCTATGCTACGCTGCGCACATTGGAGTATTTGCGGCGTGGAGGAAGGATAGGCCAAGCTGCTACCCTTTTGGGAGCGCGCTTGCATGTTTGCCCGGTGCTTTACTTGGCTGATGAACAAGTGCATGTGGCAGGCGTTACGCGTAGCCGCCGGCGTGCCAAAGAACGCATTCTTGATCTGCTTGCCAGCAAAGTGGGGGACGCCCCTATCAGGGCTTCCGTTTTTCATGCTGCTGTACCCGACGAGGCAGCGGAAATGGCCGAACAAGTGCAGAGCCGTTTCCACTGCCTCGAGTTTTTCATCTCTGAGTTCACTCCGGTGATGGGGGCCCATACTGGCCCAGGAACCATCGGGGTGGCGTTCTGTCTTGAGGAGGCCGGCTAACACCGAGTGAGATTGGCCGTTTTCTTTTCAGGAGGGAAGCGATGTTGGCACAAGTGGGCATGGTGGTTTTCGGGTATCTTCTAGGAGCCATTTCTTTTGCTTATCTCATTGCTCGGCTTTGGCGAGGAATCGATCTACGTGAATATGGAAGCAGAAAGCTCAGTGGGTCCAACGTCTACCACCAGGTCTCTCCCTGGGCAACAGTGGTGGTTGGCATTCTGGATCTCCTCAAGGGCATGGTGCCTACTTGGTTCGCTTTACGCTGGGGCTTGGGAGAGGTTACCGCAGTAGAGACCGGCTTGGCTGCCATGATAGGGCATAATTGGTCTATCTTTATGGGTTTTCAAGGGGGACGCGGCATAGGGACGGCATTGGGAGCACTTTTTGTTCTTTTCCCTTGGGGAAGCGCCTGGCTGCTGGGTTGGTTGGTTGTTGGACGGGCAGTCCCCAAAATGGCGGCCGTGCCCGCTTTGTTGGGCTTTGTCAGCTTGCCTCTCTTGGCCATCATCCTCGGGCAGTCTTCGGAGGTCATCTGGGGGTGCGTGGAAATGCTAGGCGTTATCGTGCTCAAACGCTTGGAGGCGAACCGTGAGCCTCTCCCCCAGGGAGGTGAGCGCTGGAAGGTCCTGTTCAGGCGGCTTTTGTTGGATAGAGACATTGCCGATTTTGATGCATGGATGCAACGTCATCCTGAAAAGCAGAACGGTTGATGCTCTCGAATAGTTTAGGCTTCTGAGCACCGTTTTTAGTTGTTAGATGTATTAGGAAGAGATAAGTATTGTTAAGTGCGAGTTTTTAGTCTTTACTTGTAGAAAGAGGGTTGGACATCCTTGGTTTTTGTTGACAATTCAACCTTCTGAAAGTATAATAATCTCAACATAAAGAATTTGCCCTCTCGGGGAAGAAGCCGTCGTCCCGACATGGCGAGGTAATGGCTGGGTAGTCGATAGCATAGTGAGATGGAGGGACGTCGAGAAGCTATCAGAGAATTCAATGGGTCGTGGGAGAAACGATGAACGGATCGCAGCCAGAGAACTCTCCCAAAGATTTTGAGTCGATGTGGGAGCTTTTAGAGCAGTCTTTGGGATATTTGAACCCCTCGCGAGGTGATATTCGGGAAGGGGTCATCTTGAAGGTGCGTCCTGATGAGGTGGTCATTGACATTGGCGCAAAACAAGATGCGATCCTTTCTCCCCGTGAATGGCAAAAGATGACTCCTGAAGAGAAGGCGGCCCTCCATGAAGGGGACCGCGTTCTTGTTTATGTCCTCCGCTTTGATGATCGCACAGGTATCCTCACTGTTTCCCTCAAGCTCGCTCAAGAGCACAAAGATTGGGTACGGGCTGAGGAGCTTCTCGAATCGGGCGAAATCGTTACCGTTACCATCACTGGTTTTAATAAAGGGGGGCTTTTATGTCCCTTTGGTAGCCTGCAAGGCTTTGTTCCCGCTTCTCAGGTGGTGGATCTTTTGCGACGTACCCGCGAGCGTACCCAGATGGAAGCTCTTGCCAAGCTTGTTGGGGAGGAGATGGCTGTCAAAGTTATCGAGGTGAACCGCCGGCGTCGGCGCTTGATCCTCTCTGAGCGAGCGGCCCAGCGTGAGTGGCGGGCGCAGCAGCGGGAGCGTCTGCTTGAAGAATTGGAGGTGGGGGAGATCCGTACGGGGGTTGTTAGCAATCTCTGCGATTTTGGCGCTTTTGTGGATTTGGGCGGGCTGGATGGGCTAGTGCATCTTTCGGAACTTTCCTGGGGGCATGTGAGCCATCCCAGTGATGTGCTCGAAGTTGGCCAGCAGGTTCAGGTGCTTGTCTTGAATGTTGATCGCGAACGTCAACGCGTGGGTCTGAGCATCAAACGGATTCAGCCTGATCCTTGGGCACAAGCCGCGGAGAAATACAGGCCCGGAGAGCTTGTCACGGGAGTTGTCACCCGGTTGGCTCAGTTTGGGGCTTTTGTTGAACTTGAACCAGGGGTAGAAGGGCTCATTCACCTTTCAGAGTTGGCTGAGGGGAACGTTACAGATCCCTCTCAGGTGGTCCACGAGGGGGAGCAGGTGACGGCCTTGGTATTGGCGGTAGACCCTGGGGAACATCGATTGAGCCTAAGCTTGCGGCAGGTACCTCGCCCGCCAGAAGCCTCAGAGCGTCCGGAAGACCTGTCTGAGGGCGAAATCTCTTCTGGGGAGATGGAAGAGGTAGAGGAAAGGCAGTCTGGGGATGGGCTTCAAGGATAGGATACTTGTCTGCCGGCGTTGTGGAGTTCGCTTTCTTGATACGGCTGCGCAGCAGCGTCGGCGGGCAGAGCTGAACGAAGCTACTCCGAATCTTTGTCCAGGGTGCCGAGCTCTGGAGGCTCTGCTGAGGCTTCATCGAGGTGTCGTGCGCTGGTTTGATGCACGGCGAGGTTTTGGTTTTATTCGCGGTGAGGAGGGAGGCAGAGTCTTTGTTCATGTTTCCGCCCTGCCTGCCGGGGCACCTCCTTTACATCGAGGGGAGCATGTAGAATATGTGCTCGAGAGAACAGAGGAGGGCGCTCGAGCGGTGCAGGTGAAAAGGGTGACGGATTGAAAAGGTGCAGAGCTCTTGGGGCTCGGGTGAGGGGAATCGCCCGAGCCCTTTTTGCTACCCATCTTTGGCTGACTTATAATTGGGTGAATGGGAGCCGAGGGTACTTTTGGCATGTTTTGGGGAGGTGATAGTGCCTTCGCTTGTCGGGCCAAGGAGGCAGGTGCTCTGCAGAGGGTTTGAACTCTCTTTGATACACAGTGGGGCTTTTCTTTGCGGGCTTATTTCTGTGCACCAGGGCCGCCTGGGGGGGCGCGAGCTCTTTGTGGTTCTGACGGGCTGGCTCGTTGCCGATCTTTTACTTGGAGAGCTTTTTTCTCAGTGGGTAGCCCTCAAAGTAGTGGCTGGCCAGGTAGCTGTAGCGGGGCCGAGAGCTGCTCAAGGTCCTTTTTTCTTTCCTTATGCCCAAAGGGAAGCGCCTGGGTGGCGTTTGGCTGCAACGGTGAACTCTCTTTGGCTACGCTGGAGAAAGTACC
>JAGGYI010000077.1 GCA_021162655.1 Anaerolineae bacterium | reverse complement strand
GCGATGTTTCGGGGGCGCGCTGGACCACCAAGCAAGGATGGGAAGAGCTGGATCTCTCCGATGTCAAAGAGCCTCTCCCAGAGCCTTTGGCGGAGGACCTAGGAGGGCATGGTGGTTCTCATGCGTATCTGGTGCACGAGTTCGTGGATTCCTGTAATAGGGGGCGCTTGCCGCGGATCAATGTTTGGCAAGCTGTGCGCTATTTGGCCCCGGGGGTTGTGGCGCACAAGTCTGCTTTGAAAGATGGAGAGGTGCTTTCCATTCCTGATTGGGGCGACCCGCCAGAAAATTGGTGAGGCATAGAAAGGCAAAGAGCTCCCAAGGAATGTTCCTTGGGAGCTTTGTTTATTTATCAAGTTCCTCAACGAGGGCTACGTTTTGTTCCACTTGCTGGATGGAGCGCATCCCTGGAACCACCGCATGAAAGTAAGGGAACTGGAAGATGTACTCCAATCCTTGACGCACTTGGTGGGGCAGTAAGGGCTTGTCTTTGTTTGCATCGTCAAAAAGCCGCCCTCGGGCAAAGGGTTTCATGATATAGACGCCTTTGCCACTCTCATAACAGCGGCGAATGGCCTCTTCCATTTCCTGGCGCGAGCCAGAGCGATGCATGTTCTTCCCTGCCAGATTCAATACTGCCAAAATGACCTCGATCTCTGTGCGTTCGGCGATGGCCCGCACAGTGGGCACATCGTGGCTTGAAAGCCCAATGTGTCTGATCCATCCGCGGGCCTTGGCTTCTTGGAGACCCTCGAGGGCCCCTCTGGTTTCCTCGAATTGTTCCATGCTGTCTATTGCATGAAGTAAAAAGAGATCGATGTAGTCAATCTTGAGGGTTTCGAGGGCGTATTGTACATCTTGCAAAGCCTTCTCGTAAGTCTTTTCGTAGGTCTTGGTGGCAAGCACCAACTTGGAGCGTTCCATCTGAGGGAGCGCCTCTGCTATTGCCGGGTACACATCATACCATCGGTCAGTGTCGATGAAATTGATCCCCAGTTCCCAGGCTTTGAGGATGATTTCAGTAACGTCTTGCTGAGTCAGTCCACCGGCATGGATGATATCGGTCCCCAGACCCAAACGGCTCACTTGTAAGCCTGTTTGTCCTAGCTCAATTTTCTTCATCTCTCTTCCTCACCTAGATAAAAATGAAAGACAAGCCCAAAGCTTGTCTTTGTAACATTATTTATACAACCCGGATACGTGATGTCAAAAACGAATTATGGCTCTTGAGGAGCCCCCTTTTCTTCGAGAAGATGCTCAATGGCGCGAAGTACAGTAACGCGATTTTTATGCCCAAGTTCGTATTCGCGGATGATGAGAAGTTGTTCTCTTGAGAGTCCTGCTAGAGCCTCTGTGATTTCCGAGGCGGTTAGCTCGTCATACCGGTCTAGGGGAAGTTTCGGAGGGCGTACACGAATCTCTGTGGTAGAGTATGTCTGAGGAGTTCGAACAAGGCGCAAAAAGGCTTTGGCGATAGGGCCAGGGCACTGAGCGGTTTCCTGCCCAGCTTGGTGAGCGGCTTTCAATGCACGGTTAATGCCTCGACCTAGTAATACGCCTGCTCCGATGCTGGTCAAGAGAATCTGTTCAGCCACATCACGAAGGGGCTCTAGCCGAGACTGGGCTTTGTAGTAAAGCTCTTTTATCTGAGAAGGGCTGAATTCAAACTCTACAACGCGCCGTTCTGTTCCCATGCGTTGGGAGGTGTGCGTTTGCGATATCATATTACTTCCTCCTTTCGAGGACTTCTTTTTACATAATATCCACAAACTCCTTTTTTGGCAAGCCGCGGAGGTGGGGAAGGGGGCGATGGAAGCGATGATGCCTATTTGATGGTTTGGGATTGAGAGGCGTATAATTAATTAGAGAGGCGATGAGGCTCGCCTAAGGAGCTTTTCTCCTATAACTGTCCGTAGAAAGGACTGATGGCCTCTACCTGGGGAAGGTAGGGGCCATTTTTCTTTGAGGGAGGGTTATGGCGCGCACAAAAACTTTTTACGATCTGCGTGATGCTTTTGCTCTACCAGGGTGCCCTATTTGCCGCCTGAAAGCCGAGTTCACCGACCGTTTACTAGAGGGCATCATTTACGAACAGGTAAATGACCCTGGTTTGCGAACTAAATTTCGCCAGGCACGGGGGCTTTGTCCAGAACATGCTTGGGGCTTGGCCCGGCGAGGGGCTGCTTTGGGCATTGCTATTTTGACCCGTGATGTCTTTCGAGAGCTTGAAAGGGAAATGAGTAGGCCGCAGATTTTATTTCGTTCGTTGTGGAGCAGGCACGGCATCTCTGGTCGGGCACGGGAGGTAGCAGCGCGGCTGCTGCCTCGGAGGGTGTGCCCCGTCTGCGAGCATGTGCAAGAGTTTGAACAAGCCTGTTATGATTCGCTTGGGGAGAATCTTTTGGGTGAGGATGGCCTACTTGGTCTCTACAGGGCTTCAGATGGGCTCTGCTTACAGCATTTCTGCGGAGTGTTGGCTCGGGTTCATGAGGGCCGTGTTTTGGAGGAACTCGTGGCAGTGCAAAGGGAATTGTGGGAGAAGCTGGAGGCAGAGCTTTCGGAACTAATCCGCAAGAATGATTATCGTTTCTGTGGGGAACCCATGGGCGTGGAGGCAGTCTCTTGGCTGCGTGCGTTGGCTGTGCTTGCTGGCGAAAGGAGAGAAGGTTAGTTTGTTGAAGGGTGCCAAGTGTGATAAAATCCAGGCCAAATGGCACCAGAAGAGAGGGCTCGGAAGGTTGGGGAACAACTGAGCGCGCGCGAGCGAGAGATCTTGGAACTCGTGGCCACAGGGGCGACGAATCAGCAGATTGCGCTGGCTTTGCATATCAGTGTGAATACGGTTAAGGCGCATCTGCGAAACATCTTTGCCAAGTTGGAGGTTGATTCGCGCACTGAGGCAACCTTGTATGCCATTCAGCATGGCCTAGTGCGTGTTCCTCTGGCTTCTTCGGGCCAAGAAGAATCGTCTCCTCGCGAAAGCGAGGCTCTCCCTTCGTTGATGAACTCTTTGCGCTGGCCTCATCAGCTCTTGGCTTTAGGGACTCTCCTTTTGTTTTTTCTGCTAGTATTTTGGCCAATCCGCCAAGCCGAGTCCTCCCCTATTTCTTCTAATCGTTTCATCGATCCTTCTGGGGCGTCGGCCAGTACGGAAAAAGAATTCTCTCGCTGGCACACCCGAGCTCAAATGCCCACTCCTCGCGGGCGCTTTGCCCAAGCAGAGGTAGAGGGCATCATTTACGTCATTGGGGGGTTAACAGATGAGGGGTGGACTTCGCAGGTGGAGGCTTATGATCCGCTGCAGGACCTGTGGCAGCGGCGTGCTCCTAAGCCAACGGCTGTGGCCAACATCGGAGCGGCTGTTGTTGGTGGGCAGATCTTTGTCCCTGGCGGTCTAGATTCAAGCGGAACTGTTCGGAATGTCCTGGAAGTGTATGATCCACGTACTGATCGGTGGCGTGAAGCTGCTCCTTTGCCTATCCCTCTTTGTGCTTATGCTATAGCCCCTTTCGAGAAGGGCTTTTTCGTCTTTGGCGGGTGGGATGGCCATCGCTATTTGGACAAGGTGTATTTCTATGATGCAGAGCGGGATTCTTGGAAGGAAGGGATACCGATGAGGCGGCCTAGGGGTTTTGCCGCCGCAGCAACAGTAGGAAAGCGGATCTATCTCGTTGGCGGATACGACGGGCACCAAGAGCTCGCTCTTTGTGAGTCCTATGACCCCACTTTTGCCACGGAAGGACGAGATCCTTGGTCGGTTCATCGACCCATGCGTACGGGAAGAGCAGGGCACAGTATGGTAGCCCTGCAGGGGAACCTGTATGTCATTGGTGGGGGATGGGATCATCCTTTTATGTATAACGAACGTTATGACGTGGCAAACGATCTTTGGGCCACCTTTGAAAGCCCTATTATAGGTGAATGGCGAACGTTGGGCCTTTCTGTCATCCAATCCAGAGAGGGGGCTTTTCTCTATGCGATTGGGGGATGGAGCGGCCGATATCTCGGTGTTGTGAAAGCATATCAAGCATTTTTCCGCGTATACATACCCTAGTTTCAAGGAGGTAACGTGTCAGAAGAAAAGGCTGGGGCCTATGAGGGCCGCGTGACATGGGTGGAGGGGCTACAGTTTGTCGCCCATGGCCAGGTCTCTGGTGCGGCGTTCGTGATGGATGGTGACCCCAACCATGGAGGCCTTGATAGTGGGGTTCGGCCAATGGAGGCGCTTCTTCTCAGCCTGGCGGGGTGTACGGGGATGGACGTCATCTCCATTCTGCGCAAAAAGCGCCAGGAGGTTACGGGTTTCTGGGTGAATGTGCGGGGCTTTCGAGCTCCCGAGTTCCCCAAGTGGTACACTCGGATTGAGCTTGAGTTCGTTGTAAGAGGATGGGATATTTCAGAACAGGCTGTTGCGCGCTCCATCGAGCTCTCGCAGACAAAGTATTGTGGAGTCACTGCTAGCCTCAAGTCGGAGATCGTCTACACCTATCGCATTGAACAGGAGCCTGTGAGGTAGTAATGAGCACAAAGTTTGATGTCGTCATTATAGGAGGAGGTCCAGGGGGATACGTAGCGGCCATTCGAGCGGCGCAGTTGGGGGCTTCTCGGGTGGCTTTGGTAGAAAAGAGGCGTTTGGGGGGCACTTGTTTAAACAGGGGATGCATCCCCACCAAAGCGATGGTGCACGATGCCGAGCTTTATCAGCGGGTGACTTCACAGATCTTTTGCGTGGATACGGACGGTTCTTTTCGAGTAAACTTCAGCCGGATGATGCAGCGTAAGCGCCGAGTGGTGGATACGCTTGTTCAGGGCGTGGAGCATTTGATGCAATCCCACGGTGTGGACGTTTTTTCCGGAGAGGGAAAGATCATTCGGCCTGGAGCAGTGCGGGTATATAGCGATTCAGAGGAGCAGACGCTGGAGACGAGGGCGATCGTGATAGCGACGGGATCGGTGCCTGCTCAGGTTCCCATTCCTGGAACAGATCTGCCTGGGGTTTTGACTTCGGATGAGCTCTTGGAGCTTGAGGAATTGCCTCGTAGCATGGTTGTTATTGGGGGGAGTGTAGTAGGAGTAGAATTCGCTTCTATTTTTGCGGCTTTGGGGGTACAGGTCACCATCCTGGGACGGAGGACTTTTCTTCGAGATGCTGAGCAACGATTGGCCAAGCGTTTCCGTAGTTTGTTGAGCCGCAAGGGGGTTTCGATTACCATTGGGTTGGACTTTAAGGGGATCACTCGCACGGATAGCGGGATGCTACGTGTGGCCTACGAGCGCCGGGGAAAACCAGGGTTTGCTGAGGCAGAGATCGTCCTTCTGGCCACAGGGCGCTGGCCTTACACTGAAGGTGTGGGCTTGGAGGACGTTGGCATTGAGAAGGAAGGGCGAGCTATCCGAGTGAACGAGTATCTGGAAACAAATATTCCCGGCATCTATGCGATAGGTGATTGTATTGGCGGCTATATGTTGGCCCATGTAGCCTCTTACGAAGCAGAGGTGGCTATTGATAACATCATGGGGAGAAAACGAGCCGTTGACTACCGAGTGGTGCCCAACTGTATTTTTACCATGCCGGAGATTGCCGGGGTAGGGCTCACCGAGGCACAAGCTAAAGAGGCAGGGCTTGCTTTTAAGGTGACTCGCTTCCCCTTCAGTGTGAATGGCCGTGCTGTGGCCATGGGGGAAACCGAGGGGCAGGTCCGCATTCTCTGTGAGCAAACTTCTGATGGAAAAGGTGGGCGAGTATTGGGAGTACATATAATGGGGCCGCATGCTTGCGAGCTGATCGCTGAGGCAGCTTTGGCGATGCGTTTGGGGGCGACGGCTGAGGACATTGCGCAGACGATCCATGCCCATCCTACCGTTTCCGAAGCCCTTATGGAGGCTGCTATGGCCCAGCTGGAGGGAGCTATTCATTACGAACTCAAGTAGAGTTCTGCGAGTTGCTCTTTTGTGGTAGAATGGAAAAGGTGTGAAGGACGATGGTCGTAGGGTTGTGCACGATTGAATTACAGATACCAGAGAGCGCTTCGCTGAAACGGAAACGCCAGGTGCTTCGTTCGGTAATGGCCCGAGTGCGCAATGAGTTCAACGTCTCTGTGGCAGAGGTGGATCATCAAGATAGCTGGCAGTTAGCGACTCTGGCGGTGGCTTGTGTCTCTTCCGATGCGGGGTACGCGCATGGTTTGCTTGAGCGCGTTGTGCGCTATATTGAGAGAGGGCATTTTGATCTCGTGCTCTTGGATTACGAGACGGAGCTCTTTTAAAGAAAAGGGGATGAGAAATGGCGGATATACTGCATAATGCAAGGGATGCAGCGATTTTGCTTTTGGCTTTAGAAGCTTTTGCCCTCTTCATTATCCCTTTACTGCTCTTCTATCACCTCAATCGCTGGCTGCGGAGGTTCATTCCTCGCCTTGTCAGTGGGCTTCAGCGTGTGCAAGAGGTGGCTTTGCGTATTTCCCGAGCTGTGGAAAAGGGAATGCGCATATTTTCAGCTCCCTTTCTATGGTTGGCAGAGATGGCAGAAGGCATGCGTGCTCTGTGGTGGAGAGCGCGCCAAGTGATGGTTAGAGGGAGGTGAACGTTGAAGGACGATCTTCGTTATATTCTTGGAGGTACAGCTTTAGGAGCGGCTCTTGGGGCATTGGTGGGTTGGCTTTACGCTCGGCAGCGACAGACTACAGGGCAAGGAGCTCCTGGGCGCAGGCGTGGGGTGGATAGCCGACGTGTAATGCGTTTGGTCTGGTCTCTTATAGGGCTTGTTCGCCAAGTGTTGGAGCTAGCCTGAAACCTAGTGCCGAGCAGAGGTTACCCAGTTAGAGTTCTCGGAGATCTTGGGTTTGGTATAGTAGTTGGGCTTTGAAGCAGCAGAGGACGCCTCAAGAGAAGCTGTGCTTGAAGGGATTCCTATGGTGTGAGCTTGAGCTTGCACCATAGGCTTTATTTGGGTTTGGAGGTGAAAAACCTTTTTCATGAATAGATTCTCTAGTATGAGGAGGGTTCTGTGTATCGGATTCTAGAGAAAGAGGCTTTGACGCCCGTGAGCAAGTTGTTTGTGATTGAAGCACCAGAGGTGGCGCGAAAGGCTCAGGCAGGGCAGTTCGTCATCTTGCGGACTCATGAGAAAGGGGAACGAATTCCCCTGACAATTGCAGACTATGATCGAGAGGCGGGAACGATAACTATCGTTGCCCAAGAAGTGGGCAAAACGACCAAGTATCTAGGGACCATGCAAGTTGGCGACAGTCTGGCGAGCTTTACAGGCCCTCTGGGCAGACCCACGGAGATTGAGAAGTATGGGACGGTTGTCGTCGTTGGTGGTGGCTTGGGGATTGCCCCCATCTATCCTATCTGCCGCTCGCTGCGCCAGGCAGGGAACTATGTAGTTGGGATCATTGGCGCTCGCAGTGGAAATTTGCTTTTCTGGGAAGACAAGATGCGCAGCGTGACGGACGAGCTTATTGTTTGTACAGATGATGGCAGCTATGCCCGCAAGGCCCTGGTGACCGAACCTTTGAAGGAGTTGTTGGATTCAGGAAGGAAGGTGGATCGGGTTTGGGCAGTGGGGCCAGCTATTATGATGAAATTTGTTTCTCTGACCACTCAACCCTATGGCGTTAAGACCATCGTCAGTCTGAATTCGATCATGGTTGACGGCACAGGGATGTGTGGTTCCTGTCGGGTCTCAGTAGGGGGGAGAACTCGGTTCGCCTGTGTGGATGGGCCAGAGTTTGATGGCCATGAGGTGGACTGGGATCTGCTGCTCAAGCGGCAGCGGATCTATGTGGATCTAGAAAAGATTGCTCTGGAGAGGTATGAGCGTGAGCTCATGCGCAGCAAAGATACGGGGGGACGATAGCTATGGCGGAGGGCAAGAAGAAGCGGATACCGCGGCAGGAGATGCCGACTCAGGATCCTCAAGAGCGGCGACGTAATTTCCACGAGGTCGCTTTGGGGTATACACTCGAGCTGGCTGTTGCAGAGGCAAATCGATGTCTCCAGTGCCCCAAGCCTTTCTGTGTAGAGGGTTGCCCAGTGCAAGTGCGCATTCCTGAATTCATCAAAGCCCTTCGAGAAGGGGATATGTGGGGCGCGGTGGAGATCTTGAAGGATAAAAATAGCTTGCCGGCGATCTGTGGGCGTGTTTGTCCTCAAGAGACACAGTGCGAAGCCAAGTGTGTGCTTGGGCGTCGAGGAGAGCCGGTGGCCATTGGGAGATTGGAGCGTTTTGTGGCAGATTGGGAACGTGCCCAGGGGATGCGCATTCCAGAGCGTCCGGCTCCCGTAGGTAAAAAGATAGCCGTTATAGGGTCGGGCCCTGCAGGTCTAACGGCGGCTGGGGATCTGGCCAAGAAGGGCTATGAGGTGGATGTGCTGGAGGCTCTACACACCCCTGGTGGGGTATTGATGTATGGCATTCCCGAGTTTCGTTTGCCCAAAGATATCGTAATGGCCGAGATCGACTACCTGCGAAAGTTGGGAGTGAACATCCGCACGAATGTGGTAGTGGGCAAGCTCTACACATTAAACGAGTTGTTGGAGCTTTACGATGCTATCTTCTTGGGCACTGGGGCTGGGTTGCCCATTATGATGAATATTCCTGGAGAGAATTATAACGGGGTCTATTCGGCAAATGAGCTTCTTACTCGGACGAATTTGATGAAAGGGTATCTTTTCCCCGAGTGGGATACTCCTGTCAAAGTAGGCAACAAAGTGGCTGTGATTGGTGCGGGTAACGTGGCGATGGATGCTGCTCGCTCCTCCTTGCGCTTGGGTGCTGAAGAAGTGCATATTGTCTACCGGCGTTCTCGGGCCGAGGTACCTGCGCGGGCGGAGGAGGTGCACCATGCAGAAGAAGAAGGAATTATCTTTGACTTTTTGACCAACCCCGTTGAGATCTATGGCAATGAGGATGGCTGGGTAACGGGTATGCGATGTATCAGGATGCGTTTGGGAGAACCAGATGCAAGTGGGCGCCCTCGCCCCATTCCTATTGAAGGTTCCGAGTTCGATATGGAGGTAGATACTGTAGTAATGGCGTTGGGCACTAGACCCAACCCCTTGGTATTCTCCGATGCACAGTTGGAGCGAACTCGGAGAGGTACAGTGGTGGCTGATCCTAAAACCGGAAGGACCAAGTTGGAGCGCGTTTGGGCTGGAGGCGATATCGTTACGGGAGCGGCCACAGTGATCAGTGCAATGGGAGCGGGGCGCATTGCGGCTACAGACATCGATCGTTACCTCCGGGGAGAGGGAACCGAGCCCTGGTGGCCTGAGGACGGAGCAAGCTAGGTAGCCGAGTGGGTAAAGATTGAACTGGCGGGCCCAGAGCCCGCCAGTTTTTTGTTTAGAGCTTGACGATGTGGTTGAGGGTGTTCCCTAGCTTTCCTGTAGCATTGCGTGTGTCGATAATCAACGGGGCCTGCCGGACAATTTGCTTCCAATTGTAGGAAGCATGGGGAGTGACAATGACGACGCAGTCCATGGCAGAAAGCAGCGAATCAGTGAGCTGTGAGCATGTGAGAGAAAAGGTGCCTAGATCGAGTTGAGGAACATACGGGTCGTGGTAGTAGAGGAGAGCTCCCTTTTCGTACAAGAGATGCAGGATGTCTAATGCGGGCGATTCTCGAGTATCTGCGACGTTGGGTTTGTAGGCAACTCCTAGAATGAGGATGCGCGAGCCGTTGACTGCTTTGTGACGTTCGTTGAGGGCGTCAGTAATCATGTTGACCACGTGGAGAGGCATGCTAGCGTTGATCTCTGTAGCGACTTGGATAAAACGCGCGGTATAGTTCAAAGTACGTAATTTCCAAGCGAGGTAGTGAGGGTCGAGGGGGATGCAGTGCCCTCCTAGGCCTGGCCCTGGGTAGAAGGGCATAAAACCGTAGGGCTTTGTCGAAGCAGCTTCGATCACTTCCCAAACATCGATGTCCAGGCGGTCACACATCAAGGCCACTTCATTGATGAGCCCGATATTTACTGCGCGAAAAGTATTTTCGAGTAATTTGACCATTTCCGCAGTGCGTGTGTCGCTAACGGGCACGAGCTGTTCAATAATCAGACTGTAAAGGGCGGTGGCGACGCGTAGGCAGTTGGGCGTCATTCCTCCGATGACCTTGGGGGTATTGCGGATGTTGTACTGCTTGTTGCCAGGATCGATACGCTCTGGAGAGAAGGCCAGAAAAAAGTCTTCGCCGATGCGATGCCCATCACGGGCGAGGCGAGGGAGGATGATCTCTTCGGTTGTTCCGGGGTAGGTTGTGCTTTCCAGGACAATGAGTTGCCCAGGCTGTCGGTACAGGGAGATCTCGTTAGCAGCGGCGATGATGTGTGATATGTCTGGATCCCGAGTTTTGCTCAGGGGGGTGGGCACGCAGATGATGATGGCATCCGCTTCTCGCAGAGTGGCATAATCGCTAGTGGCTGTGAGAAGTCCCTTCTGAACGAGGGGAGCTAGTTCGTCCGAAGGAACATCGGCTACATAGCTCTCGCCGTGAAGGATACTGTTGACTTTACGAGGGTCGATATCAATCCCAGTGACGTGTAGGCCCTCCTGCGCAAAAGAGACGGCCAGGGGAAGCCCCACATATCCTAATCCAATGACGCTGACTCGGGCCTGCCGGCGGTTGAATTTATTGATAAGTTCATCCATCTTTGAATGCATAAGCCCCCCTTGAATTGCCGTTGCAAAAGTTCTTGCTCCTCAAAGCGTCTGCCATTATAATATCATCCGTTCTTGCTATCATGTTACTTGTTTTTCGAGGAGAGTGCAATGGATCGTCTGTTGGCAGAGATCAGGGAGCAACCCGCTGTACTGCAGAGGTTGTTAGAAGAAGAATATTCCAATATTCAACAGGTGGCTCAGGCCATCCGCGAGAGAGAGGTGCATTATGCTCTTATTGCTGCGCGGGGGACCTCGGATCACGCCGCTACGTATGCCAAGTATCTTTTAGGAGCGAGGAACCGCCTCCCTGTGGCTTTGGCTGCCCCTTCCCTTTATACCCTCTACGAAAGCCCTCCGAGGATACGCGGGGGGCTGGTGATGGGCATTTCGCAATCGGGTATGTCTCCTGATATCGTTTCGGTGGTTAGGGATGCTCGGGAACAGGGGGCATTGACGGTGGCCATTACAAATAATCCCGACTCCCGCTTGGCTCGGGTTGCTGAGCACCTCATTCTCTGCCGTGCGGGGGAGGAAAAGAGTGTTGCGGCCACGAAAACGTATACAGCTGAATTGATGGCAGTTGCTTTACTTTCTGTAGCGTTGGCTGAGGACGAGAAAGCGCTCGCTCAGTTGCACACCGTCCCTGAAGCCGTGCAGAGTGCGTTGACTTTGGAGGAACAAGTGAAGGGGGTAGCCGAGCTTTATCGTGAGATGCAATATTGCGCGGTTGTCTCCAGGGGATATAACTATGCAACGGCCCTAGAGGTTGGGCTCAAGGTCAAAGAGCTGACCTACGTCTCCGCGACCTCCTATTCTTCGGCAGATTTCATGCATGGTCCCATTGCAACTGTGGAGGAGGGTTCCCCGGTGCTCCTCATTGCACCTCGGGGGAAAGCTTTGGACGACCTTTTGCATCTTGCTGAGGAGCTTCGGGCTCGGCGAGCAAATCTTTTGCTCATTTCAGATGCCAGAGATTTGGGCAGAGCTCCGACGCTTCTGCAAGTATCTCCAAGGGTAGAGGAGTGGCTCTCGCCGATGGTGCTCGTAGTGCCTGGGCAGCTTTTCGCTTACCATCTGGCCCGGGCCAAAGGGCTTGACCCTCAGCATCCTCGGGGTTTGCGCAAGGTGACGGAAACGCGTTGAGTGTTGAGAAGAGTGGGCCCTCGTGTTATAATGCCTTTGTGTTGACGAGCCCAGGAAAAGAAAGGAGTTATGGGCATGGGGAAGAAATTTCGGGCACTGCGGTTAGTCTCTTTGCTCTACAAGGTGCTCGCATGGGTCATTTTTATTGGTGGTTCATTGCTGGCTCTCTTTGTGGTGGTACTGGGAGCTATTCAAGGGCGAGTAGGAGCTCCAAGCCCTTTACTCTCTTCAACACCAGGACTTGCGCAAGTGCATGGCCCCCTCTCTGGGCTCGTGATAGGGATTGTTATCCTTCTTGTCGTGTTGGTTCATTTTATTTTGCTTTATGCGGCAAGTGAGGTTATTCAGCTGGCTTTAGCTATCGAGCAGAACACGCGGGAGACGGCTTATTATCTAAAGGGTGAGACGGAAGTACCCCCTCCCCCCTC
>JAGGYI010000274.1 GCA_021162655.1 Anaerolineae bacterium | reverse complement strand
GTCATCGCCCCTAGATACTCCCTCATGTTCGCCGGCAGTACCCTCGCTACCCTCCCTCTCCTCATCGTCTTCTTCGTCTTTCAGCGCCAGCTCATCTCTGGTATCATGTCTGGCGCTATCAAAGGTGGGGCCTAAAGATCAATTTCTATAATCTCCGGCCATGGCCCAGGCTGGGCCATGGCCGTTTTCTCCCCCCATATCACGAACTTTCTCGGAGATGGCCCCCTTAAATACCCAGCCCTTTGTGGACCGGGCACCTTTGACGACGCCCTCTCCTTATCATACAATCTCTGCAACCATTACTTTTCTACGAAAAGGGAAGGCCTTTTATTATGTCAAGTTCTCGCAGCACACATATTTCGCAGCAGCGGGTCCCTTGGAACTTGCGCGACATGTTGTTAGCAAGTGCCGCCTCCATCGGCTTGGGTCTATTGGGAATCACCTTCATTGTAGGAGGAAGCCTCCTCTGGGAAACTGCCGGCCTCCCCGCACCCTCACAAAGCACTCGTCTCTTGGGAGTTTTTTCGTTGGAAGCGATCCTACTTATTCCCGCCTGGGCTTGGGGGCCCGGTAAATATGGCGGAGGATGGAAAGCTTTGGGCTTCCGTTCCTGCAATCTGCGCCAGACGGCCATCCTATGGGGCAAAGCCTTTCTAAGCATCCTAGCGATCAACATTGGATGGGAATGGATTCGCCGTCGCTTAGGCATCCCTGGACAACCCGATTACCTCCCTCTTTTTGGAGAAGGGCTCGGAGGACTCTTTCTCGCCCTCTTGTTAGGAGCAATTATTGCCCCCATCGCGGAAGAAACCTTTTTCCGTGGCTACCTCTATGCAGGCCTCCGCTCCCTGTGGGGTCCTTCCAAAGGAATAATTCTCTCCGCTGCTATCTTTGCTGTTGTTCACATCCTCCCCGGAGTACTCTTCCCCATCTTTCTCATAGGGCTTGTTCTCGCCTGGCTCTATGAGCGTACCGGCTCTCTTTGGCCATCTATCGTTCTACATGGCACAATGAACGCGCTAGCTTTCCTCGCCTCCTATTTTGCTAAGCAATTCCCTACTTAGCTGACTCTTCGACAGTGAAACAAAGTCCCTCGGAACGCCCAAAAACGTCGGGAGAATACATCTCGTAAGCCACTGCCGGCATCACCCCGAAAGCACCTGGGATAGTGCAACGCACTGTATACGTATACTCGTAGCTACCTCTAGAAAGCTGCTCCGCAAAAAGCACCACTTTTTCATCGCGCAGCTCCGTATGCTGAGGCCAGTAGTAATACCGATTCCACCAATCCTCCTCGGCAGCTCCCCCCACACGTTTTAATTCCGGCCGATTGGCAATTCTGCTCGTCTGCAAGCTCGGATCAATTGCCTCGCACCCTGCAGGCAAGGGGTCTTCTAAAACCAGATAATGCAAATCATGGGGAGCTATCAAGGTAATTCTGACTAGAAGGGTATCCCCCACCTTGGCCTTGCGCACGGGCTCAGAGGGATCCTCCGCCAAGTAATACTCCCGATATACTATGACACCTCGATTAAGCGCCCGAACCTTTTCCGCCGGCAAGTAGTAACGGAGGAAAACTTCATAATAAAGCTTCCCTGCTAGCCGCTGCCCTTCTAGCGGAGACCTAGTGATAGAGACAACATTATCCTCCCCAAGCGACAAGGCTGAGACAGGCATCCGAGCACGCACCGTTTGCGTCACCACCTTTGGAGTGATTTCCCCTGCAGCCTGTTGTTCTCCGTTCACCAACACTGCGTAATGATATTGCGGTCGTAACTCCTGAGTCACTGCCAAATAATCCGCAAGAGCCATAGCTGCCCAGGCATTTTCCTGGGTTGTCCTCCAATGATCCGTCTCCCGAGCCGTTACCAGCCAACGCACAACACTGGGAAGCAACTCATTCTCCGGCTGTAGCCTAGTCAAAGCTCGCAATACAATGGCTGTCGTCCGCATATCCGAGCCCATCGCCCAAGTAGTTGATTCTTCCTCTTCCCAATGGGCACCCGTCGCCGTCAAAATCGCTCGATCCACAAGATCATTAAGCAGTGTACGAGGGCGAGTCGTCTCTTCAGGATCCAACAGATGCAGAGCCATCGCCAAGTAGGCCTCACCGTAAAGCGACATATCGCCCCGCTTACCATAAAGGACAACAGTTCGCCCTAAATCGCCCTGGCCAGCTTCAGCAAGTGCATAAAGGACAAACGCTCGACGGTCACGCTCTTGCCTCGTATCAGGACGCTTTTCGTCCAGCCATTGCTGAAGAAAAGCAACAGCCTGGTCCTGCACCTCCTGGTCGACCAACAAGCCCTCACGTTGCGCTTCTACCATGCCTAGGAGGACATAAGCCGTCAATTCGGGGGAACTCTGTTCTCCTGCCCACCATCCCCATCCTCCATCCAGATTCTGCTGGGCATAAAGCCGCTGCAAAGCCAAAGCGACCCTCTGCACCAACGCAGTCCTTCCCTCCCACAACTCTTGACCATGCTGTCGGAGAACCCGAGCCACGGCAAGGTCTGGCAAGAACCGGCTGACCGTCTGCTCCACACAACCGTAAGGATAATCACGTAAATAACGCAGGCTCCCTTGCAAGACGGCAGCCAGTGAAGGCTCAAGTTGCACCGTCAGTTCCCCAAGGGAGGTGTCTATCTCTTGGGGTAAACGAACGAGCTCTACGATTTCCTTTTCTACCTCCCCCGCAGTGCCCACAACCTCGGGAGTGCTAGGATGGTAAACAGGGATACGCAAAACAACTACATCGGCGAGCTCTCCTGAGCGAGCAGTGAAGCGCAAAACAGCTTCCTCAACAGCCTGCACCTTTGCCGGCCAGAAAACCACTTGGCGCCCATGAGGCATCACCTCCAGCGTCTGATCACTCTGCTCTATCTCCATCCCCTGGCCGAGCAGGGAAAGTTCAACTTTGAGAGCTTGGCCCGTATTATTATGAAGCACCGCGCCAAGACGGGGCTCATCTCCAATGACAAAGAAACGCGGTACCATCGGCCGTACCATCAAGGCCAGCGAGCTAACGATATCCACCGTCGCTCGCCCCACTTCTGTCTGCTTTGTGAGCGCCTGAGCCGTCAAGCGCCACGTTGTCAGATTATCGGGCAGTGTCACCGTTACCTCGGCATGTCCCTTTTCATCTGTCCGCACAACAGGCGCCCAAAAAGCTGTGTCGGGAAAGTACTCGCGCGCGATCACCATCTCTTTGGCCCCTCCGCCTCCTCCTTTCCCCTCAGTGGGATATTCGAGGTTATGACGATCCACGGAAAGGACCAGTGAAGTTGCCGTAGATACCCCCAATCCTCTCTGCCT
>JAGGYI010000104.1 GCA_021162655.1 Anaerolineae bacterium | reverse complement strand
CGTACCATCATCTCGCCCAAGAGACCAATGGAAACGAGCTGTACTCCCATCAACATCAAGAGCACAGAGAGCATCAGGGCCGGGCGGCTCCCGATAGACTGGCCCAAAAATATCTTTTGAATGCTTAACCAAAGAGCAAGCAAAAATCCTAGAATGCCCAGGAATAATCCCCATTTACCGAAAATATGAATAGGACGAGTCGAGTATCCCTGAAGGAAACGAATCGTTATAAGATCGAGGATAACACGCAAGGTACGCCCGATCCCATATTTAGACTTGCCAAATTTCCGTGGGCGGTGTTTGACAGGGATCTCTGTCATCCTTGCCCCCAGCCAGGCAGTTATATCTGGTATGAAACGATGCAACTCCCCATAGAGGCGCATCTCTTTGACAATCTCCTTGCGATGTGCACGCAAAGAGCATCCCCGATCATGAACTTGCACCCCGGTAGTGCGAGAGATCAGCCAATTAGCGATTTTAGAGGGCAGCCGGCGGGTCAAAAAGGGATCCTGGCGATTCTTACGCCATCCACTCACCACATCATAGCCTTCCGCCATCTTGGCCAAAAGGGCAGGAATGCTCGCAGGGTCGTTCTGCAGATCCGCATCGATGGTGATAACTATATCCCCTTGAGCATAATCAAAACCCGCGCTAAAGCCCGCCGTCTGCCCAAAATTCCTGCGAAACCGGATAACTTTTACTCGGGAATCTCGCTGAGCAATGGCTTTCAGTTTCTCAAAAGAGCGATCCTGGCTCCCATCATCCGCACAAATAATCTCATATTCTAGTCCCAAAGGATCTAGAACTTCTGTCAGCTGCTGATAAAGGTAATCTATGTTCTCTTCTTCGTTATATACCGGCACAACAATGGACAAATCCATCGCCTACGCTCCTCTCTTCCCAGGATTCCTCTCAATGAGCATTCTTGCGCAATCCCCAGAGAGCATCGAACATATAGAGTATGCCGCCAATAGCACCTGTGAAGACATTGATCAAATAAAAGGAAAGAGACATCGCTATCGCAATAGGCTCAGGAACTCCGGCCATGCCAAAGAGCAGCACATATGCTCCTTCCCGCGTACCTAATGCCCCCACCGAGGGAAGCAACATCGATAGAGAAAGAATGGGCATGAAAATCACAAAGTAAAGAAATTTGATATGAACATTCAATGCCAAAGCAATAACGTAATTCACAAAAAAGAGACAAGCATCAAAGACTACCGATACGGCCAATGCCTTCCAAAGAGCTCCCATCCCGCATGTATGTACAGCATCATACAGGGATAGAAACTTCTCCCTTATCTTGCCTGCAGGAATGATAGATAGTACCCGTTCTGCCCAGCGCTGCCGAAAAAGAGCCCACGTCGCTAAAAGCCCCCCCACGGAGACAAGCAAAAGAAACAAGGCTTCCGCCCGAGGTAGAGACTGATATGCGAAAGGCCAAGCACAGAGTCCTAGAATGAAAAGCACTACGATCCCCGAAAGCCTGTCGACGAACACCGTCCCTATAGACTCTGAACCACGACGGCTATAGCGTGCCAGCTCATACATCTTGACGGCATCCCCCCCAAACCCTGAGGGGAGAAACGTATTAAATAGCGTGCCGACATAGTAGAGATAGAAAAGACGATGCAACGGAACAGGCACTTGGACAGCATCCAAAAGAAAGCGCCAACGCACCGACCGTAGAGCGAGACCTACTTGGAAGAGAAGAAACGCCCCTATAAAAAGGCGCCAATCCATCCCCTGCAAGGCTGCCAAAGACTGCCGAAAGTCAAACAAATGGAAAAGCAACGCCAGCAGCCCTGCACTAATGACTAACTTGCCAAGATGAAAAAGCCGCCCTTTCAAGAACCTTCCCCAGTATCTTGTTCAAATCAAAGCTTGGGCATTATACCATCCGGCCAAAGGAGGGTCAATTCACCTCGGGTCTTGGAAGAAATGACTCTCCTCTAAACAGTTGACCCTCCCGAAGAGGAATGTTATAATCGCCCCACTGCACTAAGGATGCATAGTGTTGCTTTCATCCTGTAGACGGGACCCGGAAAATGCGCACCTGGAAAACCCTGGTTCTTGCCTTATTTTGGATAATTGGAAGTTCGAGCGGGTTCCTCGCCGCTTGTGCTCCTTCTCCCAAGCAAGTTCACAGCTCCAATATTACCTATACTCTTACGCTACTCGATCCTTCTCAGCAAGCGGTGCTCGTTCGAGCTCGCTTCCAAGGCCTTCAGCAAGGAGCCCTATCCCTCGCCATGATTCGGCGTTGGGGTTCTTATGAAAAGCTAGACGATCAGTTGGAATGGCTCAAAATCCGTAGCGGGAAAATAGACATTACCAACCAAAGCCAGTACCCTGCCGAGACCCAGGGGCCAGACGTTCTCCTTTGGACTGTCCAAATCCCCAAAGAGGGCACACTGGAAATAGAATACAAAGTTCACCTCTCTGGACAAGATGGAAATGTCCCCTCGAGAATCCAGACGGACTATGCTCTTCTGCTCATGCGCTCTTTGACCATCTTTCCAAGTAAGTGGCTGAAACATCTCAACGAGCGATTCGAAAACCAAGTTGTGGTTCGGATCGCCTCACCAACCCAATGGCCAGTTTTCTCTTCTTGGCCCATTACCCCCCAGGGTGATGCTTTTCTCCCCCAAACTCCTCTTCACCTCCTTCAGGGAAGTATCATCCTAGGAAACTGGCAAGGTTTTGAGCTCGATGACGGAGACTTTTATGTACGCATCCTCTATCCCTCTGCTATCTCCGGGGATTACGCTGAACGCCAGGCAACGAAGCTAGCTCATGGACTTCTGGCCCTCTATCGCTTTTTTGACGTTCCGCCCGACCCCTTTCAAGGAGCCAACTTTTTAATGGCTATCACTCTCACAGAGCCCTCTGTGAAGGAAAGCAGCTCTGATAGCCTTCTTAATACTGTTTTGATATCTACTCCTCCCGACCATTTAGCTTCTATTGAACAAACAGCAATGTTCGAGGCAGTCCATCTCTGGACAAGCGGTGCTTTGCGCATGGTTCCCCCTTGGGAGGCTTCTCCTCCTGCAATGCAACGTTGGCTTTCTCTCGGATGGACAGATTACCTTGCCTGGCGCGTTCTAAAAGAAACTGGCCGCATCAGCTCCATTCAATACTGGAATCACATCCGCGGGCTAGTCTACACGCTTGAGAAAGAGCCTCAAGTGGCAGCTCAACCCCTTTTCCAAGTCCTTCAAGAAGCTTCGCAAGGGACAGCCACTGCGAAAGCACATCTTGCTGCTCTTCTTTTGGATCACCATTTGCGCACCAAGTCTTCTTCGAGCCTCCAGGGCATACTTTGCTATCTTTTGCAAGAATACAGCTATTTCAAAACAGGGCACTTGCTCACCGAGAAAGAGGTTAGACAAGCGATTGCTCATTTCGCAGGAGAAACATGCGTTGAGGCCTACACTGCGCTACTACAAGGAAAACTTTTTCTCCAAGAGATCCCCGAACTGGCCGGTCCTCCCGTAGGTGAAACCCAAACAGCTTTCACCCCTGATGGAGTACGCCTATTCTACCAATGGATAGACGGTCCCGCACAACGAGCTGCCATCTATCTGAGCGACGGTCCAGGGCTTGTCCCCTATGACTGGATGTATACGATGGCGCAAACGCTCAAGGACCACTTTGATATTGCCTACTTGGAGCAGCGTGGTGTAGGGCGCTCTGTGGTCCCAGGGCCAGGAGTCTATAGCGTAGACGCCTTTATAAATGATATCGATGTGGTACGCGAAGGCTTGGGAACAAAACGCCTCACTCTCATTGGGCATGGCTGGGGTGGATACTGCGCCCTGGCCTATGCAGCTCGCTACCCAGAGCGCATCGACACTCTCATCCTTCTTGATCCCATTCCCTCCTTCCCCCGAGTATTAGAGGCAAACCTTGCCCTCCTGTCCTCCACATCAAGAGGAGTTAAAACCCAGCCTGTTGCACAAAGAATCCACACTTATCAAGAGTTTTCTCAGCTTGTCCAAGAGCTTGTCCAAAAAGGAGCCTATGGAAGCGATCTCCAAGCTGCCCACCAAAAGTTAGAGCTCGCCTATGCGCATTACGTCAAAATTTCTCTGTTACCTGCAGGCCTCTCGCTCCAAAACACTGACATCCTTCCCACAATCATCGCTCGAGATCGCCTCTTTGAGTATGATCTCCTCCCTGAACTTGGTGCTGCCCAATTTCCTGTCCTCATCTTGCACGGAGAGAAAAATCGTGT
>JAGGYI010000023.1 GCA_021162655.1 Anaerolineae bacterium | reverse complement strand
TAGGGGGGCGTCCATATGGGATGGCGTTGAAGACGGTAGAGGATTTGAATGGAGGGAACGTCGAGCCTGGGGATGAGCTGCTCTATCGGGTGCGGATGATCAACGAGAGTGGCTATGATGTAGAGGGGATCGAGTATGTGGATGCGATGCCGGCGCACACTGGGTATGTGACGGGGAGTGTGAGCGTGCCTGCGGGGGCGGAGGTTGTGAGTGAATCGCCGGTGCTGCGGGTGCGTGGGATCGATGTGCCGGCGTATGGGCAGGTGCTGCTGAGCTTTGTGGTGCGAGTGGATGAGGCGCTACCCGCTGGGGTGGTAGAGATTGTGAACCAGGGGGTAGTGAACTATGACAGCGATGGGGATGGGGTGAACGACTCCTCCCAGCAGACGGATGGGGATGTCTCTTTCCCTGGAGAGCAGACCACGGATGTGCCGGTGGTTGCTGGCCCGAATTTCGAGGGCTCGTGCAAGTTTGTCGATCTCCTCACGGACGCAGATGGGGATGATGTCATCTCGCCAGGGGATACCCTGCGCTATACGGTGTGTGTGATGAACTCGGGGAACCAAGAGGCAGTGGGTGTAGAGTTTGTTGACCCCTTGCCCGAGAACGTGAGCTATGTCGAGGGCAGTGCGACGGCCCTGTGGGGAACGGTTTCCTACGATGAAAAGCATCGCATCATCTGGCAGGGAGATGTCCCCGCAGGGGAGGAGGTGCGCATCACCTTTGATGTCACCATCAATGTGGGTGCCCAGGTGGGGGATCTCATCTCCAACCAGGGGACCATCTCCTACGATTCTGACGATGACGGCACGCCCGATGCCTCGGTGTTGACGGATGGCGATGTGACCTTGCCAGGGGATCAGCCGACGGAGGTCGTCGTCGGAGGGTTCCCCTATGGAGTGGCCATCAAGAGCGTGGCCGATCTGAACGGTGGCGGGGTGGAGCCGGGCGATGAGCTTGTCTACACCATCCTCCTGCAGAACCAGAACGCCTATGATGTGCGCGGGCTCGAGTATGTCGATACCATCCCGGCCCATACGCACTATGTGGCCGGCAGCTTGGAGGTTCCCACAGGGAGCACGATCGCCAGCTCCTCGCCGGTGTTGCGCGTGCGAGACATCTATGTGCCCGCCTATACAAGGCGCTTGATTACCTATCATGTGCGGGTGGATGATCCTCTGCCGGCCGGTGTGGTTGAGATCGATAACCAGGGCATCGTCTTTTATGACAAGGATGGCGACGGCGCGAACGAGAGCTACCAGAGGACAGATAGCGACCTCTTCCTCCCTGGGGAGCAGATGAGCAGGATCCTGGTCTCGAGCCTCTCGCTGAACGAGCCCATCGAGGCGCATGATCCTCTCTGTGCCGGCTGGATCCAGCGCTATCGCATCCCGATCACCAACAACGGCTCCGAGACGCTGACGGACCTGGAGGTGGTGGACACCCTTCCCGACATCTGCCCGATGCTCTGCGACGTGCTCTTGGATCAGAGCAGCCCTGGGGCCGAGTTCGATGGCTATCGGCGGGTGTACTGGCAGATCGATTCCCTAGCTCCTGGGGAGACGGTCGAGCTCACTTTGGCTGTGCGTTATTGGTCGAGCGTGCCCGATGGCACGGTGTTGGTGAACTGCGTCTCGGTGTGGAGCAACGAGACGCAGCCACAGTCGGCCTGCGAGGAGACGACGATCGTCTACTGCCAGCAGCCGGCACCGACGGCTACGGCAGTCCCTTCGCCGACGATGACCCCCACGCCGGTGGAGACCATCGTCGTTACCCCCACGCCCACCCCTGGGGCGGTGCTCTGGTTGCCGCTGATCCTGCGTTGAGCGAGGCAAGTGTCGCCAGGCAGTCAGAAGGCTCCGACTGCCTGGCTTTTTTTCTCTTTCCTCGCTATAATGCCGAGTGCCTAGAGAATTTAAGCAAGGCAGAGGAGGCAATCTATGGCCAGCGTGCGTGCACAGGTTCAAGAACAAGAGATCCGCATCCCTACCTATCACATTCAAGAGGATCCCAATCCCCCTCTGTTCAGCCCCTGGGATCCTTGGGTCTATCCCTATCCCAAGCAGGATGTCATCCTCCGGCCACCAGACGAGGAACAGACCTACCGGGCCGTGGTGCTAGAGAACCCTTATCTGAAGGTGACAGTTCTGCCACAGATAGGGGGTAAGCTCTATTCTGCCTACGACAAGTTGGCGGGGCGAGAGATCTTTCATCGGCCGGGCGTCATCAAGCCGGCCCTCATTGGCCTGCGAGGGGCATGGATCTGTGGAGGGATCGAGTTTAACTTTATTCGAGGCCATCATGTGATGACCTTCTCGCCGGTGGATTATCTCTACCGCGAGCATCCTGATGGCAGCGTCTCTGTGACGGTGGGGCACATGGAGCGGCGTTCCCGGGCGCGTTGGAATGTGACCCTCACCCTCCGCCCCGATAGGGCCTATGTGCAGGTAGATCTCAAACTCTACAACCGCTATCGCTATCGGCTGGACTTTTACCAGTGGAGCAATTCGAGCGTGGTGGCCCGCGAGGACCTCTTTTACCCCTATCCCACCGAGTATGTCATCAGCTCGGGGCGGCGGCTGTATCGCTTCCCCATCCAGGGAGGGCTAGATATCAGCCGCTGGACGGCTATCCCCATCGCCCACGACCTTTTTGCCATCGGCACCGAGGCGGATTTCATGGGCATCTACTATGAAGAGGCAGACGTGGGCATGGTGCATTATGCCAACCACTACCAGGCTCCGGGGAAAAAGCTCTTTACCTGGGGCACCGATGACGCGGGGCGCATCTGGGATTATATCCTCACCGATGGGGATATCCCCTATGTGGAGCCCCAGGCGGGCAGTGTGGTGGATCAGCGGACCTTCCGCTTCCTTCAGCCCCACCAGGTGGTCCAGTGGCGAGAGTATTGGTGGAGCGTGCGGGGGATGAAGGGCTTTGTGCAGGTGAACGAAGAGGCAGCCTTGAACTTTGCCCCCGCGGGGGAGGAAAAGACTTGGATCGCGGTAAACACCACCCGCGATGTGCCCGGGGCCCATCTTTACATCTTGGTCAATGGGCAGAAGGTCTTTGAGACGCGGAAGGACATCTCGCCAGAGGCGCCCTATGGGGAAGAGATCGCTCTGGCCCCGGCCTCTTGGAAGGAGGCCGAGGTGCAGTTCATCCTCACCGATGCCCAGGGGCACGAGCTGGTCCGCTACCACAAGCCGCGGCCTAACCTCTGGGCCAAGGTGGAGCTCCCCAAGATATTCGAGCCCCAGGTGGATGCGCGCAGTGGTGTGGAGGAGCTGCTCATCGCCGGCCGTGAGGCGGAAAAACTGCGCAAGTACGAGGAGGCGATGGAGCTCTACCGCCGGGCCCTCGAGCTCGACCCAGGCAATGCCGAGGCGCATACGAACCTGGGGGCCCTTTATAACCGCTGGGGCCGCTATAAGGAGGCCTATGCAGAGCTGGCGGCTGCCCTCCAGCGGGATCCGGACCATGGGCGGGCGCATTATCATCTGGCTATCGCCTGCCGTGAGCTCGGAGACTTGAAGGCCGCCCGCGATCATTTCTGGGCCGTCCGCTTGGACCCCGCCTATAATGCCCAGGCCTTTTACTTTTTGGGTGAGATGGCCCTCGCGGAGGGCGAGGCAGAGGGCGCCGAAGAGCTCTTGCGGCACTCGCTGGATTTGAATCGCTTGCACGTCAAAGGGCATGGCATGTTGGCCATGGCCCTGCGCAAGCAGGGGCGCCTCCAGGAGGCCCGGGAGGTGCTGGAGGGGGTCTTGGAGGAGCTTGATCCCACCGACATCCTCGCTCAGGCTGAGCTGTGGTTCCTCGATTCCTCTGCAGAGCAGCAAGAGACCTTGCTCAAGCGCATCGGCGGGGATGTGCAGGTGCTTTTGGAGCTGGCCTGCGACTATATGGGGGCGGGCCAGTGGGCGGATGCGACCCAAATCCTCTCCCTCTGGCCCGGCGTGCGCGAGGAGGGGGCCAATCACCCCATGCTCTACTATTACCTGGCCTATTGCTACGACAAGCTGGGTGAGCTGGCCAAGGCCCACCATCTCTACCAAGTGGCGGCAGACAAGCCCACCGATTACGTCTTTCCCCATCGCTTGGAGGAGCTGACCATCCTCGACCGGGCGCTGGAGGTGAACCCCGCCGACGCCCATGCCCACGCCTACAGGGGCACCTTCCTCTATGCCCTCCTGCGCAAAGAGGAGGCGATGGAGGCCTGGCAGCGTTCTCTGGCCCTCGAGCCGAATGCGGTGGTCTACCGCAATGTGGGCAAAGCCCTCTGGAAGGATAAGGAGGACTATGCTGGAGCGGAGGCGGCCTATCGCAAGGCCATCGCCCTGGCCCCCAACGACCACCGCCTCTATGTGGATCTCTACGATGTGCTCAAGGCCAAGGGGGCACCTGCTGAGGAGAGGGTGGCCCTGCTGGAGAAGGCTCCCCAGCACTGCCGCGTGCAGGCGCGCTTGGCGGCGGCTTTGGTGGAGTTGGAGGAATGGGACCGGGCCATTCAGGTGCTCAATGAGATGCTTTACGATCCCTTTGAGGGAGAGCGGGGCACGCGTCCTACCTATTATGCGGCCTACCTGGGCCGTGGCCTCCAGCGCTATGCCGAGGGAGACCTTCAGGGCGCCCTGGCCGATTTTGAGGCGGCCCTCGAGTACCCACGCAATGTGGGGGTGGGCAAGTCCTACTTTGCTCAGGATTCCAAGGCCTTCTACTGGGCCGGGGTGGTGGCTGAGGCCCTGGGGGATGCCGAAAGGGCCCGCCACTATTGGGAAGAAGGAGCAGCCATCCGGCCGCGGCCCCAAGAGGACCCGGCCTCTCCTCTGGAGGGCTATGAACCCGAGGCCCGCTATTACAAGAGCCTTTGCCTGCAAAAGCTTGGCCGTGCTGATGAGGCCGCGCGGCTCTTCTGAGCTTTCGTTGAGCCGAAAAAAACGGGGGCCACTTGGGCCCCCGTTTTTTAAAATCTCTTGATTAGTTCTCGGAGGGCTTTGCCTCCGCTGCCTCGCTTGGGGCGGCCGCTTCTTGGGCCTTTTTCTCGCGCTCGATGGCCTTGCGCCCCTTGCGGGAGATGCGGTTCCAGAGCCCTGAGAGGCCCATGGCCTTGCGCATGAGGAGTAGCGTCTCCTCGCCCTCCTTGCTGGCGCGTAGGGTGCCCTCGTAGATGATGCGCTCGACGAGCCCGCTCTGCGATTCGTAATAGGCCCGCCGCTCGCGCATGGGGTCGAGAAAGTTGTTCAGGGCGATGGCCAGTTTCTCCTTGACCTCCACATCCCCCACCTTGCCCTTGCGGTAGCGCTCTTTGAGGTCCTCGACCTCTTCTTTGTTCGGGTTAAAGATATCGTGGTAGATAAAGACGGGGTTGCCTTCTACCCGCCCGGGAATATCCGCGCGGATGCGGTTGGGGTCGGTGTACATGCCAAAGACCTTTTTGCGCACCGTCTGGGCGTCGTCGGAGAGAAAGATGGCATTCCCCAAGCTCTTGGACATCTTGGCCTGGCCGTCGGTGCCCACAAGGGTGGGCACGTTGCCGATCATCGCCTCGGGGATGGGAAAGACCTCCCCATACATTCGGTTAAAGCGTCGGGCGATCTCGCGGGTGATCTCGACGTGGGCCTCGTTATCTTTGCCGACGGGCACGAGGTGGGCCCTGGGCATGAGGATATCCGCCGCTTGTAGGACGGGGTATCCCACAAGCCCAAAGGGTAGGGTGTTCTCATCGATGTGGGCGGCGCGGGCCATGTCTTTGATGCTGGGCAGGCGCTGGAGCCGTGGCAGGGTGACCAGCATCTCAAAGAAGAGGTTCATCTCATAGACGGCCGGCACGGCGGATTGAAGATAGATGACGCTCTTGGCCGGGTCAATGCCCGCGGCGAGATAGTCGAGCACCACGTCGCGCACGTTCTGGCGCAGCTCCATGATGTGCTCTTTTTCAGGCCTGGTGGTGAGGGTGTGCAGGTCGGCGATGATGAAAAAGCACTCGTATTCGTCTTGCAGCCGTACCCTGTTCGCCAAGCTCCCCACATAGTGGCCAAGGTGCAGTTTGCCTGTGGGGCGATCTCCTGTGAGGATGCGTTTCTTGGCCATCTTTGGCTTCCTCCTCCATTGCTCAAAATGTCGGGAAAGGGGTGGCTTCTGAACCCAAGGGGATGATTAAAAAAACCTCTCGCCCGGGGCCGTCGAGCCCTCAGGGACGAGAGGTCTTCCCGCGGTGCCACCCTGCTTAGGCACCTTTGTTGGTGCCTCACTCAGTGGGGTAGCTCAGGGGCTACCCCCAGCCATGGTAACGGGGCTGGGCCGTTGTGAGCTACTGCCCGCCTTGCGGGGTTCACCCACACTGCTCGCCGGTCCATTCGCCGGGTGCGCTTGCACCTCCTTCGCAGCTCCCGGAGGCTCTCTGAGCACCGCTTTCCCGGTTACTCGTCCGGGTCAACGCATTTTGCTCTACCTGATTGACAAGGCACAGCTCAGGTTGCTAATTTTATCATATCATGGTGGGGCCTCTCTGTCAAAGCCCGGCCTAGGCTAGAGTAGGGCTTGGGCCACTTTGCGGATGCCCTCGACGATGGTATCCGCATCCTCAAGGGTGAAGGTCTGATCGATAAAGAGCATGATCGCCCGCCCCAAATAGTCCAGCGATTGAGGGCACTGCTCAGGCGAATACCCGCGAACGTCCCCCTTGTAGAAGGGGCTCTTCCAGGGAGCGCGGCGATCCTCGGCAAGGCCGCTCATCATAAAGGGCCAATGGCGGTAGATGTGCCGATCAGGGATAGAGTTATCATAGATGGTGCCGCAGCCGATGTTCTCCGCGTTCAACGCCTGGGCAAAGCGCTGGGCCAGCTCTACGCTGGGGACGAAAAAGGTAAAGGTGATGCCGCAATCTCCCTCGGGGTCGGGGACGTCCTGCAGCTCGATGGAAGTGAGATCTGCCACGCCTTCGATGATGCGCCGCTTTACCTGGCGGCAGCGGGCGAGGATAGGATCGAGCCGCTCCCGTTGGGCCCAGACGAGGGCGGCCGAGAGCTCAGAGAGGCGATAGTTCTCACCCGAGATGACGAATCCCTTCAGTTGATCTGCCCGTTGCTCCCAGAAGGGGATGGCGCAGTCATGCTGCATGCGGCCCCGTTCATAGATCACGGGGTCGTCGGTGACCATCAGCCCGCCCTCGCCGGCGGTGATGATCTTGTACTGCTGAAAGCTGAAACAGCCCAC
>JAGGYI010000055.1 GCA_021162655.1 Anaerolineae bacterium | reverse complement strand
TGGCTGGAGAACCCAATATCCGCGAAGTAATGGCCTTTCCCAAAACGCAAAGCGCTGTAGACCTCATGCTCCAAGCACCAGCACCTATCTCTGAAGAACAGCTTAGAGAGTTACATATCAAACTGGACCTGTAGAGAAAACTAGGATCCTCGTAAATGAAGAACGGAAAGCGCACTCCTCCTGAGATGTGGGGGCCCTCGCTCCAAGAGCTCCAGAAGCGCCTAGGGATTACCTTTCACGATGTAAGCCTTTTAGAGGAGGCCCTTACCCATAGTTCGTTCGTTAACGAGAGCCCCAGCTCAGGGCAAGCAGATAATCAGCGACTCGAATTCCTGGGGGATGCAATCCTCGATTTCATCGTTGGGGAATGGCTTTTTTTGCGCTACCCTGATGCTCGTGAAGGGGACCTCACAAGCATCCGTGCCTACGTCGTACGTACAGAGAGTCTGGCAGAGCTTGCCCGAGAACTTGACCTGGGAGCTTATCTCCGCCTAGGTCGCGGGGAGGAGGCCAGTGGAGGGCGAGAGCGGCCCGCTAACCTCTGTGCCGCCTTTGAGGCCCTTGTAGGAGCCATCTACCTGGACCAGGGGATCAGAACCGTCCGCTCCTGGCTCCACCACCTCCTCGAGAGTCATGCTCAGGAAATCGACGCCCACCGGGAGACCAAGGACGCCAAGAGTCTTCTCCAGGAATATACTCAAGGGAAACTCCATGTGACGCCCTCCTATCGAATCATTCGAGAAGAGGGACCAGACCACGCCAAAGTGTTCACCGCCCAGGCCATAGTGGGCCAAGAAATATGGGGAGAAGGAACAGGCACGAGCAAACAGGCTGCCGAACAGGCAGCAGCGGCAGCCGCCCTCAAAGCTCGCCGTACTCGAAGCAAGGCCTGAGCTCTCTCAGCGGCAAACTGTTTCTAGATTTCTCCCTCCAGTGAAGGGCCAAAGTAAGGCATGCGTCTTAAACGTCTAGAACTGTATGGGTATAAAAGTTTTGCTTCTCGCAGTGTTTTCGAGTTCCCTGCGGGAATCACGGCTATTGTAGGCCCTAATGGTAGCGGCAAAAGCAACATCGCCGATGCCATTCGCTGGGTTCTTGGCGAACAGAGTTTCCGTCTCTTGCGAGCTACCTCAACAGAAGATATGATCTTTGCCGGTAGCCATCGCCGGACCCGTTTGGGCATGGCTGAAGTCCTCCTGACCCTAGATAATTCAGACGGCTCTCTGCCCATCGATTACACCGAAGTAACCATTGGGCGTCGAGCATACCGCTCTGGTGAAAATGAATACCTCCTCAATGGAAACCGCGTTCGCTATCGCGACATTCTTGATCTCCTAGAGCCTGCAGGTCTGGCTCGCAGCCCCTACCTCGTCATTGGGCAAGGGATGGTAGATGCCGCTTTAGCTCTGCGGCCCCAGGCCCGACGTATCCTCTTTGAAGAAGCTGCTGGCATTGGTCCTCACCTACGCAAACGCGCCGAGGCGCTCCGCCGCATTGAGGAAACACAACGAAACCTACAAAGAGTCAACGACATTCTCAATGAGCTACGCCCTAGGGTCGCCAGCTTGCAACGCCAGGCGGAGCGGGCAGCAGAATATTTACTTCTCCGCCAGGATCTACAGCAGCTACAGCGCATCTGGTATGGCTATCACTGGCAGCGCTACCAACGCGAGCTCGCCCATCTCCAATCCCGTTTACAAGCCCAAGAAGCCTTGCTCAGCACCCAAAAAAACCGCCTGGGCTCCCTTGAAAACGAACTAGTCGCTCTACAAAGCTCCCAAGCAGAACAGCGCCGATCTCTGGATGATCTTCGCAAGCAAGAGACCCTCCTCCGAGGCAAAGCGGAAGGGCTGCACCGAGAACTAGCGGTCGCTAATGAGCGAAAAAGACTTTATCAACAGCAACTACGTCTCTTGGAAACAGAAATTCAAGAACTACACTCCCGCCAACAGGTGCTCTCTCAGGAGATAGAGCATGCCTCAGAGGAAATAGATACCCAGCAAAAACTTTACGAGGCGAGTCAAAAGGAGCTTCAGTCCTTCCTAGCCAAACTCAAAGTGCTTGAGGGAAAACGCCATCAGATAGAAGCACAGCTAGCGCAAGGGCAAAAAGAACTTCGCCAGACGATCATCGCCCTTTCCGACAACCAAGCACGCCTCGAGCAAGCCAAAGAAGAGCGCGCCCGTCTAGAAGACGAGCGTGGGAGCGGGCAAGAGGCTTTGGCCGCGCTCAGAGAGAAGCTGCAACGAGCGCAAAGACACCTCCAAGAGATCCAACAGGAAAAAGCTGCTGCTCAAAAGATTTTTCAAGACCTTCTGCAGAAGCGCCAAGAACTCGAAAAAGAGGCAGGCCAAACCCGGAGCCGGGTGGAACAGGCTAACCAGAGCCTCGCCCGCCTAGAGAACACGTACCGCCAACTACGCGAGCGATACGAGACGCTCTCTCGACTTCGCCAGGAGATGACCGGGTATTTTCCAGGGGTTCGCGCCGTCCTCGGAGGCAATCTTTCCGGGATCTTGGGTACTGTTGCTACTCTCGTCTCCGTTCCCCAAGAATTCGAGCGAGCCATCGAAGCAGCCCTGGGCTCTCAACTGCAATACATCGTCACAGAACGGTGGCAAGACGCCGAAAACGCTATCGCCTTCCTAAAAAAGACGCAGGCAGGTTGGGCTACTTTCCTTCCTCTTGACACATTACGTCCCAGAGCAGCATTGACCACCCAAGCCTCCAAAGACATTGTGGGAGTAGCGAGCTCGCTCGTTCAATTCGAAGAACACTTGCACCCTGTTTTTGAGCTCCTTTTGGGGAGAGTGCTTATCGTTCCTGATCTCGGCGCTGCTCGGCGGCTCTTACGTCGCAATTTGGGCGCTTCCCTCTTTGTCACCCTACAAGGCGAGACCGTTCAGCCAAGCGGAGCACTCAGTGGTGGCACAAAGAGAAGAACCTCCCATCTCTTAGCACAAGAGAGAGAATGGCGGGAGCTACCGCAACGTCTTTCCCTCTTGGAGAAACAAATCCAAGAGGCTACCACTGCACTCGCTGCAGAACAGGAATACCTGGAAAAGGTTATGAGCCGCCTGGAATCCGTTAACCGTCAGAACCAAGAAGCACAAGCCAAGGAGGAGGAGCTCCACCAGAGGACGCTCTCTCAAAAAGAGCGCGTCAGAGAGCTAGAACAGGAATGTACCTGGCAGGAGAGACATCTTGCCCAAATCTATCAGCAACTTCAGGATCTTCAGTCCCGAGAAGAGGTGTTACGCAACAAGCTCGCCCAAAGTCGTCAGCGCGAGGCCTCTCTTACCGCGCAACTTGCCACTTTGCAGGAAGAGCTTACCGCCCTGGGAGACGAACCCCTTCGTCAGCAAGCAGCTGAACTCGAAACCCGCACAGCAGTGGCTCTACGTACCGTGCAAAGCCAGAGACAGCTCGTAAAAAGCTTACAAAATAACCTCGCTCAGCTTGATGAGCAACTGGAAAATAAACAAGCACAACGACAGCAGCTTGCTCAGTCCCTGCAGGAATTGAAGGAAACTTTGACTAAAAAGCAGCAACAACTTGCCCAGCTAGAAGAACGGATTCAATCCCTTTCTCAACAGCGAGACCCTATTCTACAGCGCCTTGCGGAACTTGACGCTCAAAAGCAAGCGTTGGAACAACAACTATTGCGAGACCGAGAACATCTTCACGCAGTCGAGCTGGAGCTCAATCGGCTTCACCTGGAACAAAAACGTCTCCAAGATCAACAAATGGCTCTGGCCAACGAAATCGAAACAAACCTCGGTCCTATCGAACTGCCCTCCACGATCTCCCACCAGTTGCGTCTAAATTTGGGAGAAGAAGTTATTGAACTCCCCCAGGTTAAAAGTTTACCACAAGGCTTGGGAGCTGAGATCCGTCAGCTGCGCGCTCGATTGCGCCGCTTGGGGAATGTAAACCCAGAGGCCCCCCAAGAGTATAAGGAACTTTTAGAAAGACAGTCTTTCCTTCAGACTCAGGTAGCCGATCTAACTGCTGCCATCGAGTCTTTACAAGAGGTTATTCGTCGGCTCGACGCTATTATCGAAAGAGACTTTGCCTCCACGGTCAAAAAGGTGGATAAAGCCTTTCGAGAATATTTTCAACGCCTTTTTGGTGGAGGAAGTGCCCGCCTCGTTCTTACCGACCCTTCTGATCTCAGCAGCACTGGAATCGAGATCATCGCTCATCCGCCCGGTAAAAGAACCCAAGGGCTTGCCCTACTTTCAGGGGGAGAGCGGGCTCTTACAGCTGCGGCTTTGCTCTTTGCCCTTTTACAAGCAAACCCCGTTCCCTTTTGCTTTCTCGACGAAGTCGATGCTGCTCTCGACGAAGCAAACGTCACGCGCTTTCGCGATCTTTTGCTGGATCACGCGCAGCAAATTCAGTTCATCATTATCACCCATAACCGCCACACGATTGAGGCGGCTTCGACGATCTATGGCATCTCTATGAGCGAGCAGGGGGTCTCCCAAAGCGTTTCCCTTAAAATCGGAGAAGAAACCTTTGTCAGTGCTTCGTGAAGGGGTTACAAAGTGGGCTCAACATCTTGAGAGAGCAGGGCTTCAGGAAATTCAGGAAGTTCCTCCAAAGAGCGAAGCCCAAAATACTGGAGAAACTCAGGAGTAGTACCAAAGAGGATAGGACGGCCGGCCTGTTCCAGACGCCCCACAGGAGCAATTAAGGATCTGGCTAGCAGAGTCCGTAACACTCCCTCAGAGTTCACTCCGCGGATAGCTTCTATCTGAGCTCGAGTAATGGGCTGACGATAAGCTATAATAGCTAACGTTTCCATAGCAGCGGGGGAGAGCTTTCCCCCTTGGCTAATCCCTAGAAAACGCTCAACAAAGGGGCTAGCTTCATCAACCGTAGTCATCTGTACCCGGTCACCCAAGCGAATGATACAAGTTCCCCTCTGAGGAGCAAGCGCATTGAACGCTTTGATAGCCTGCTCCACAGCAACCGTCTCTACTTCCAAAGCCCTGGCCAGCTCCTCGAGAGACACCGGCCCATCTGCAACAAAAAGAAGAGCCTCAACAAAACGATTGATCTGAGCCTGATCCAATGCATCTTTCGACATCGAGAAAGCGGTACCCTCCAAGACTAAAATTTGCCTGGGCAATCCTTCTGGTCGGACTTTTATTAACCGGCTGCCATAAAGCCCTACCCCCCCTTGCTGTTCCAACCCGGGCAGTCTCCTCTCCACCAGAAGGATCCTCTTCACTTCTTGCCCGGTTTGAAGAGCTCTCTAGTAAAAGGGGTCCCTTCCAGCTTCAGATCTCAGAAGGGGAGCTTACTGCCTTTCTACGGGAGAACTCGCCATCCCCTTTTAGAAACACCACGCTCTGGCTCACACCACAAGGAGCCATCCTACAAACACAAATCTCGCTAGCAAGCTCCCTTTGCCTGAAAGCGATCCTGGTCCCTGCCATCCAAAATGGCTCCCTTCAACTATATATCCCTGTGGCAGAGATAAACCATCGGCCCCTTCCCCACTTTTTCCTCGCTTCCCTGGAGTCAACAATAAACGAAGCCCTCGCCGACCTTCAAACGCCCATTCAGATAAACCGTCTCACTCTCAGCGAGGGCCTCATCACCATCGAGGGCCAGGTTTCGCCCTAAAACTCGAAAGAAGAACTCTCTGAGCCTGCCTCTTGACTTTCCTCCGCAGTAGAAGGCTCTTCATAGTTTTCATATCCCAACGCAGACTTCTCTTCCTCCGTTTCTACACTCGAGGGAACTTTGGCAGGGGCCTGGCCAGACGGTGCCCCCGCACCTGGCACCGTGGAGGGTGGAGCAACAACAGGCTCCTGGCCCAATGGGCCTGTAGGAGGCATCGTTCCTCGAGGATAAGGCTCATGAGTAATGTATACTTCGACCTTGCCGTGGATCTTGACGCCAAGCTGTTTCTCCACAATATCACGGCAAAGATCGACGATCTGATCCGTCAACACTGGAATATTCACCGAAGGGCTAGTATCTAGATCGATACGTACCTTTACATCCTTACCTCGGCTAAGCACATGTGCCTGCACTTTGCGCACCCCAGGCAGCTCATCAATACGATACTCCAAACTTTGTGAAATGGACTGAATTCCTAACTGAGCTCTGCCGCCTCCCTTTGTCTTGATCCACACCGTTTTACGACGAGTTCTACGCAGTTCCAACCAAAGCAATACTATGAGGACAAGCTCGATAGCTCCAATGCTCATCAGAAAAGTTGAAAAGAATTGATCTTCAAAAATCCCCTTTTCGAAACAATCCAATTGTGCCCTTGCAAAGGCCACGGCGTCTAGGGGCCGGATTGCCACGAAGAAAAGCAACACAATCCATAGCAAAATGCCTATCACCATGATAATGCGATTGAACACATTCATGAGCTGCCTCCTTTGCCCTGAGGAAAGAAAATTCACTACCTCATTATACATACCTCTTGCACATCCGTCTAGCCAAGCCCTCAGGCTTGACAGTGTTCTTACCCCTTTCTATACTACACCAAAGATGGAGAGGGGTTCCCCATGAGCCCGAAAATTCCAATCAGTGTCTAGCATCAGGAGAAGCCAGCTTGGCTCCCTGGTGTTTTTTATAGAGAAGGAGGCCAGATCATGGATTCAGGCATGATTAGCAAAATCCAAAAAGCAAAAAGATATGCCCAGGAACCTGAACGTATCACTTTTACTGAATTCACTCTCACCTTCAGAGGAGACCATGATACATATCAGGTACGCTATAAAAAAGGACAGTGGTCTTGTCAGTGCGCTTTTTTCCAGCAGCGCGGCATTTGTAGCCACACAATGGCCATCGAGAGAATCTTGGGCCCTATGCTTCACCAGCTCGAGGAAGAAAAAAGAGAGGATTAAAACTAAAAAAGCTAGGGGTTAACGAAATATGCTTAGCGTGGGCGTTGATATCATTGAAATATCTCGCATTGCTCGGGCAATTGACCGGTGGGGAGAACGCTTCCTATCTCGCATCTACCGCGAATCAGAACTTGCCTTCTGCCGAGGAAAGATAGGAGAACTCGCCGTTCGCTTCGCAGCCAAAGAAGCCATCTCAAAAGCCCTGGGAACGGGAATCATGGGCATCGACTGGAAAGAGATGGAAATTCTCCCCGACCCCAGAGGTAAACCCCTAGTTACTCTCTACGGGAAGGCGCTCCAAAGAGCTCGAACTTTGGGGTTAACGGAATGGGCTATTAGCCTCTCGCACAGCGACGAAAACGCCATCGCCTTTGTCGTCGCCATGGGGGGCCAAAGCCCTCACCATAAAGAGAGAAAAGAAACGGGCCGCCTTTAAGAGGCGGCCCATTGATTCACCTCAACGCACCTCTTCTAAACGAACGGGGCGTTTTTCCTCGGCACTCACCAAGGCAGCCTGCATGAAGGCCATAATCTCCAGCGTTTCCTCATGGCTCACGGGGATAGGCCCTCCTTTGAAAAAGGCTATGATTTCCTTGAGCAATTGGCTATAGAGAGGCACCTCGCGAGAATATAGAGTCTGGCGTACTTGATCTCCAAAGACGGTCGCGCCATATTCATGGGCGCCACATCGGGTACCTCTCATTGTGCCGACACGCCCTTCAGGCCACATGCCCACTACCACGTCGTACTTGTCCGTGGAAAAACATTGCACACTCTGGCAACCTACCCCCATAAAAGTATAAAGAATCTCTACTCCATGCACTCCATACCAAAAGAGCCCAGGATTAGTGGGGTCCAAAGTCGCTGGGCCAAAAGCATCACAGGCATTAACCTGCCCCATCTCGGGATCTTTTTTGATCGCCACAATGTTCGCATCAAAGCGCAATGAAGAGGAGGAAAAAAGTGGACAGCCTTTCTCCTCAGCTAGACGAATAATTTCGGCAGCTTCTCTATAATTGGCCGCCAATGGCTTATCGATGAAAACCGGCTTGCCCGCTTCAATAATAGGCCGTACTTCCTGAAGATGCCGACGGCCATCTACACTCTCCAAAAGCACAGCATCTACTCGCTCGACGACCTCCTCAACAGAAGAGAGCAACTCCACGCCCCATTTTTCTACCATCTCCTTCTTAAAGCCCTCTACCCGCGAGTAGCTTGCCTCCAAGTCAGGACTATAGGAAGGATAACCACAAACCACCTTGCCCCCTGGGACATGAAAAGGATCAGAAGGATCATTCAAAAGTTTGGTAAACGCAGGCACATGTGAGGTATCGAACCCTACGATCCCGATGCGTAATTCGTTAGTCATCTCATCCTCCAAGTGAACAATATACTTTTCAAACGGTTTAACAACAGATCCAATTAGAGAACACCAAGCACCATCAGAGACAATGAGAAAAGAAACTCATCCCCTAGCAAGTTGAGCCACGATCTCATCACTTGTCGTCACATAGGCAAACCCAAAACCGAGATTAAGCAGACTGGCCAAGTGCATCTCTTCATTGATTGAACCAGTCCCATCTGCCAAAAAGAATACGCCATAGTCCCGATAGCATGCATCTCGCGCGGTCGATTCACAACGCATGTTGATCATCATTTTCGATAGTCACATACGGCTCCACAACACCTCCTTATATGGGATTTGGCTACCACTCTAGACGGCATAGTCATCCTCCCGAACTTCCATAGGCTTTCCTGTGGTAGCTGATTCTACGGCCAAAAAACTGATCAACGCCGCCCGAAAAGCATTTTTCAACCCGTTAGGTGGCGGCGTCCCCTTGAGAATAGCATCAGCAAAGAGCTCGATCTCTCTACGGTGCCCTTTATCTACCTCTTTGAGAGAGACACGATACTCTCCTTCAGGGATTACTCCATAGACGCTAAGCCGCTGATAGTTTTCTATGAGAATAGCCTTACCTGCCCAATAGATCTCTGTAGCTTCTTTGGGGAAATCGGCACACCCATCGCTAGCTATCAGTGTCGTCCCTACAGAGCCATCAGCAAAAGTCAATGTAACAATCCCACTATCTGTCGTCTTGACAATCTGAGGATCCAGAAAAGTACTTCCAGAAGCATAAACACTCGACGGTGGTGCTTCTACAAGCTCGCAGAGTAAGTCAAAGATGTGACACCCCTCACCGATAAACCGCCCCCCACCTATCCGTGCATCGTGAATCCAATGGCTCACGGAAAAAGGGGCTTGGATACGATGATAGATCAATTTTTTCGCTTGGTCCTGAGCGAGGAAGCGTTTCGCCTCCATAACCAGAGGGGCCATCCCTCTATTGTAACCTATGGTGTAAACGACCCCTGCCTGGCGCACAGCTTCTGCAACGGCACGACACTCTGCAACATTTAACCCCATGGGCTTCTCACAAAGAATATGTTTCCCTGCTTTAGCTGCCTGCACACTCAGTGAAGCATGACTATCATGGCGTGTCGTAATCAGCACCGCCTGGATAGAACTATCTTGAAAGATCTTTTGCGGATCGTCTGTGGCATACTGCGCCTCTGCCTGCGCTTGCATTTCTTTTGCTGCGTCTAAATCAAGATCGCATGTTCCCACAATGTGGTAACGCCCACTTGCCAGCATATTGGGTACATGCACCAAGCGTGCAAATCCGCCACAGCCTATGATGCCTATACGCACTTTTTGATCCATCGAGAGATGACCTCCTCATTGCTTGGACTCGATCCTTTCAACAAAATAAAAGATGTCCTTTTCAAAAGCCGCGAGAGCCCGCTCCCACATAGGTCGGACCTCAACAATCTGCACTGTAGCCTCAAGTACCCGACCTATGTGCAGCTCGCTACCCTTTTTCAACAGAGGCTCCAAACGATCGTAGCGCTGGCGCCAACCTCTGCGCCCATGGTCGTGGCGCCAAGAACGCATCTTCATCTCTTTGCCACCTGGCAAAATGATCCGATAAGTGATCAAACTTCCAAAGAGATAAGGAGGGCGAGCCACTTCCTCCACGGCATGCATAGAGGTGTTGGGCTTCATTCCACAACCCAGAAAAAC
>JAGGYI010000084.1 GCA_021162655.1 Anaerolineae bacterium | reverse complement strand
GACGGGGGCACTCTTTTCCTGGCAGGGGCTGCTTGGCCTGAAGGGAATCCCTGGACGCGTTGGGCAACTCTTTGGATATGCGATGTTTCGGATCCGTCCTCACCGCAGCAGGTGGGTGAGTTCCATCCTTGGGATACTAGTTGGTCGAGATCCATAGTAGATCAAGTATTTGCTCAAGGGGAAACGATCTGTTTGCTTTCTAGGATAGCAGATGAGGCGAGCTCTCGCATTTCGCTATTGGATGTCTCTTCTCCAGGGGAGCCTAGACCTATCATTTCGACGGGATTGCCCGGGAAAGACGAGAAGCTTTGGATACAAGGTAAATATGCCTATGTGGTAGGCAACGCCTCTTCTACTACAGAGACACCAGGGCCCATTTTATGGGTTGTGGAGACCTCTATGTCGAGGCCGGTGGTCCAAGTCTCCCTTCCTGCTCAGGCGGTGGCTTTGGAGGGGTCCGAACAGTATCTTTACATCGCTTTGCTCAACGGTGATTTAGCGGTGTATGGAATCGAGAATTCTATTGATCCAACCCTCGTTCTGACGCACTGTTTGGCTGGGCAGCCAAACGACCTGCTGCTCTGTGGTGAGAACCTTTTGGTTGCCGATGGTCAAAAAGGATTGGCGATTCTAAAACATAGCTATCCCCGCTTTCTTTTCTTACCGCTTCTCTGGCGTTGAGCTTGCTGACAGAGTTGCCCGATGGCCCGAGTTGTAGTAGGATAGACATAAAGATGAGCAGCAGGAGAGGCAAGAGATGGCAGAAGAGCATCCTTTGGTACAGCTTGCTCGAAGGGCAATTGAGAGCTACGTGCGGGAGGGTGTGGTGATCAGGCCTCCCAAAGAGCTGACAGAGGAGATGAAACGTCGGGCGGGGACATTTGTTTCTCTGCATCGGCATGGGCAGTTGCGGGGATGCATTGGGACGATAGAACCGGTGCGTGCCAATGTGGCAGAAGAGGTAATTGCCAATGCAATCAGTGCGGCTACCCGGGATCCCCGTTTTTCTCCCCTGCGCCCTGATGAACTGGAGGATCTGGAGATCTCGGTGGATGTGCTCAGTGAGCCTGAGCCCATCTCTTCTTTGGCCGAGCTTGATCCCAAGGTGTATGGGGTCATTGTTGAAAGTGGGCGTCGCCGTGGATTGCTTCTCCCCGATCTCGAGGGGGTGGATACCCCTGAGCAGCAGGTGGCCATAGCTTTGCGCAAGGCTTGGATTGACCCAACAGAACCCTACCGTATGTATCGCTTTCGGGTGGAGCGTTATCACTAAGAGAGTTCGAGGATATGCACCTTGCCGGGGGCTCCCTCCGTGCCCTCGATGAGAATTTCTCGCGGGAGAAACTGCTGGATGACCCAGCGTACTGTGAGGAGATGTTGGGTGATCCGGCTTGTTGTATAAGAAGAACTTTGGGGAATGAGGGATAGCGGCAGAAGGATCTGGTCGGCTAGGTAGGGGTCCAAGGCGGCTTTGCTTTTGAGGTGTTCTTCGAAGGCGTCGACGGCGTCATCAGCTACCTTTTCAGCTGGGTAGCGGAGCCGTCCGTAGCCAGCGAAGCCGGCTCTAGAGTGCTCATATTGGGCCACGAGGAAAAGAATGGTTCCTGGGCTGAAAGCCGGCGGGGCCAGAGGGGTGATCTCTGCTTTGATGCGTCGGGAGCGGAGGCGTTTTAAGGCTTGTGCTCGCTGGCGTTGGATAATGTGTTGAGGCAAATTGGAGGCCGCCGAAATTCCCCAGAGCTTTCGGAGCTTTCCGCGTTCTTCTAATTGAAAAGGCTGGAGTTTGTCCTCGCTCATTCCTCCGGGGATGTCTGCTCTCATTTGCCCTCCTCCTTTTGGATACCACCCCCACCGTTCAAGCGCTATCTTGGCGCTTATGCCTATGCGTTCGAGGGTGGGGAGGTAAACTTGTTCGAGGTAGTGGTAGGAGGGGCTTTGAGGAAGGTGGGTCCCACCGACAAGTTGGATAGTTGATGGATGAGGAGCGAAAACCAAGGGGAGGAAAACGGTTTGGCAGAGGAGGGTGATGGCACCGGCACTGCCAGTGCCAGCAAGCTGAGAGATGTCGAACAAGTATTGCCCTCCTGAAGGGCTGCGTTTGGGAGTGAAGGATAAAGAGGAAGCCCCGAGAGCGTCTCCGTCCACTTGGGCATGACAGAGCAAGGCCATTGCCCTAACAGCTGCCAAGTGTTGAGGCCGCAGCCCGGGGCTGCTTCTTTTGGAGCGAATATTCTCTATTTGGAAGGGTTGCCCCGTCAGTGCAGAGAGAGTAAGGGCCGTACGCAAGATCTGCCCTCCTCCCTCTCCATAGGAGCCATCCAAAAGGATAAAATCGGGCATTGGTGAGCAGCTACTGCTCAGGATCCAGAATGACAACCTGGACCTCTTTGGGAGCCTTTTGGGCGAAACGTTCGGCATCTTTGCGGGAGCCGACGATATCTCCCCAGTGCATGGGGATTGCCACTTTGGGCTTGATCTGCCCCAGCGCTCTGGCTGCTTCGTCGGCATCCATTGTGTAGGTACCTCCCACAGGGAGCAGAGCTACATCACAACGGATATTGGCCATTTCGGGGATCAGGTCGGTATCCCCTGCATGGTAGATGCGTTGTCCCTCGAATTCAACGACATATCCTACATTGTTGGCCTCTCGAGGGTGATTGGGTTTGTTTGTATTGTAGGAAGGGACGGCCTCGATGCGGATTTTGCCTAGATCTAGAACGTCCCCCGGCTTGACGGGGCGAACATCTCCTTGAAGTTGCCCGACACAACTCTGGGGGCAGACGATGATCGTGCCCTCTTTGGTGAGTTTGCGAATATCTTTGGGAGAGCAATGGTCAAAGTGAGCGTGAGTGACAAGAATGACATCCGCAGGACGGGGGTCTTGAACCTTCCAAGGATCGATATAAATGGTCAGCGAGTTATCGATACGAAAGCTTGCATGCCCAAGCCAGTGAATTCCTTTGACCATGATACACCTCGCTTTTCTCTACTATAGTTCCCATGGGAAAATATAGCACAAAGGGTGCTTTCTGGGCAACAGGCCTGCTGAGATGGAGATGCAGGTCGTTGTCCTGAAGGGGGATTGATGCTATAATGCCCAAGAGTTTATAGAGGGCTTCGTGTAGAGGGGGTATCTCGATGGATGGGGAAAAGGACAAGAGCAGCGAGGGAAGGTATCGTGCTCTTCTCAATGAGGGAATCTCTCTCGCTCGTGCGGGGCAGAGAGAAGCTGCTCGGGAACTTTTTCGCCAGATCATTCACCAGGATCCGAATGTAGAGGAAGCCTGGCTCTGGCTGGCATGGTTGGCCGGAACCCGGGAGGAAAGCCTGCGTTATCTGAGGGAAGCTCAGGTTCTCCTGCCAGAGAGTGAGCGCATTGCTGAGGCGGTACGTTGGGCCCAAGGTGAGGAGGAATCTGTTGCCCCTTCTGCTGAAATGAGGGAAAAAGAGGCGCCTTTACATCGAGCCCGGGAGGGTCAAGAGCGCGTGAGCCAAACCTTGGCTGATGCCCGAGAGAAGGTTCGCCAGGGGACCCGCGCCTTTGTGGGAAGGATCACCTCTTTGACGTTGCCTTCTATACGCTTGGCAGGGTTGCGTCGGTTCCTCATTCCTGTGCTTTCCGTCCTCGGGGTTGGGATGCTTTTCCTACTAGCTATTCTGGGGATCCAGCATGCGCGACGGCGTGCATATACGGTGGAGGCTTTGGTCTTGCCAACTCCTGTCGTTGAAACTACGCCTACCCTACCTGCTTCCAAGAGGATCAAAAGCTTCTGGGTACAAGTGGATATCGCTTGGACCAAGCAGGACTGGGATGCAGCCATTGGGGCATTGGAACATATCCGCGCAATTGATCCGTATAATAAAGAGGCGCGAGAGCGCTTGGCGGAAGCACACTACTATCGAGGGTTGAAGTTCATCCAGCAGGATGAGCTGGAGAAAGCGAGTTTGGAGCTGGATCAGGCTATTCGTCTGAATGCGGCGAATGAAGAGCTTCAAAAGGTGCGCCGCGAGTTGCGTCTATACATGGACGGGATGGCAGCATATTGGGAGCAAGACTGGCCCCGCGCTGTAGAGAATCTCTCCAAGGTTTATCAGTTGGACCCTGATTTTCGAGATACGAAGCGGATGCTTGGGTGGGCTTATTATCAGGTGGGCATCCAACGACAGAAGGATGAAGTTTGGGATGAAGCGAGAGATGCTTTCCGTCAGGCCTTGGAACTTATCCCTGAAGAAAAGGATGTGGCGGCGCGCTTACAGCAGGTGATGGATAAGCTCATTCCACCCAAGCGCATCGAGGTGGATCTTTCGGACAAGCTTGTGACCCTTTATGAAAACCATGAGCCTATCCGCGTGTTCAAGTGCTGTGTAGGGCGTCCCTCTGCTCCGACTCTGCCTGGGCGTTACCAGATTTTAGACAAAATGCCCATGGCGTATGCCTCCAAGTGGGACCTGCGGATGCCTTGGTGGTTGGGTATCTACTGGGCCGGAGGTTCGGAGAACGGTTTCCACGCTTTGCCTATCTTGAGCAATGGGCGGACGTTGTGGCGAGGGGCTCTGGGTACGGGATGCTCCTTTGGCTGCATTGTGCTTGATACTGATGATGCCAAGTTCCTCTATGACTGGGCCGAGAAAGGGGACGTGGTGTTGATTAAACCATAAAGGCTGATTTGGGAAGGGGTGTTGGGATGGCTCCTATTTCTGAGAGTAGCCTGAGTCTCAGTTGGTTGGATGAAGAGTTGCGCAAAGAAAAAGCTCTTTTGGCGGACCTGCGAGAGGCTGTGGATAAACAACAGATCTCCCTTACGGATCAGACGCAAAGGCTTTTGGCCTTTGAAGATCGTTTGACCAAGCTGGAGGCGCAATTGATGCGCATCTCGGGGGTGGAGGAGGCGCTCCAGCATACACGTGATGAGATCGTTCTCCTGATTGCTGAACTACGCCAGGAGGGGCAGAAGCGGGAGGCGGAATTCTGGCGCAATCGGCAGGCCGAGCGAGCCAAGGATATGCAGGCGATCCAGGAAGTTAAGCAAGGGCTGGAGCGCCTTCGGGATATAGAGCAGGCTCTGGCGAGCCGCCAAGCGGGCGAGGAGAAACTGAATGGAGCCGTTTTGCAGCTACGACAGACGATAGAGGAGCTTGCCAAACAACTCCAACAAGATGAAGAGAAACAGCGGCATTTTCAGGATGGGCTTGATCGGCATAAGGCAGAGATGGAACGAATCGAAGCCGCGCTGGGGGAACTGCAAAAGGCTCAGCAAGAGAGTTTTTCGCGCTTGCTGGTGGTAGAAGATGCGTTGGCAAAGCTTGAGCAACACGTCAACGAGCTGTTAAACATGCGTCGAGAGATCACTGCCCAACAGGAAGAGTTTCTTGAGACCCAGCGTCGCTTGGAGACAGAGCGTGCCCAGCGGATGACCGAATGGGGACGCAAGCTAGAAAGCTATGCTCATCAACTTGAAGTCTGGTCCGACCAATTGCAGTTCTTTATGGATCAGCATGAGAAGAACCGGCGGGTGCTCCGCGATGTGCAAGAGCTTGCTCAAGAGGTTAGTCAGCAACAGGATCGTCTTCGCCAGTTGCAGCGCATTGCTGAGGAACAGCTCCGCCGCGAGATGCGTGAGTGGCGGAGTGAGATGGAGCGTCGCTGGGCTCAGGAGAGAGAGCGCGCCGAGAAGGCCTGGGCTGATCAATTGGGTCGAGAGCGTCAGCAAGAAGAGCGCTTTGAGACCATGGAGGGATTGATAAAACAGAATCAACAAGAGCTCCAAGCGCTTCGTGCAGAGTTGAAGGAGCTTGTCCGTGGTTTTACAGAGGAGTTTGCTCGTTGGAAAGCATGGCAAGGGCAAGGCTGGAAGGCCATTCAAGATGTCTCGGGCAAGATGTTGACAGGGTTTCAGACTCTAGAAAAAGGAGATAAAGAGGGCTGACGTGTTCGTCATCGGTACAGCAGGGCATGTAGATCACGGCAAGTCAACCCTTGTGCGCGCCCTGACGGGGATCAATCCTGACCGGCTCCGCGAGGAGCAGGAAAGGGAGATGACCATTGACTTGGGATTTGCTTGGCTAACCCTCCCCAGCGGGCGTGAGGTGAGCATTGTGGATGTTCCGGGCCACGAGGACTTTATCAAGAACATGCTCGCAGGTATTGGGGGTATCGACGTCGCCCTTTTTGTGGTGGCAGCGGACGAATCAGTGATGCCTCAGACCCGTGAACATTTGGCGATATTGGATCTTTTGGGTATTCCTCGTGGGGTCATTGCATTGACCAAGATAGACCTTGTCGAGGATCCAGAGTGGCTGGAGCTCGTTCAAGAGGAGATTCGCGATCAAGTCAAGGGGACCGTCCTAGAAAAGGCTGCAATTGTTCCTGTCTCAGCGGTTACAGGAGAAGGGTTGTCGGACCTACTCGCGGAGCTGGATAGATTATTGGATCAAGCGAGACCTCGAGCAGACTGTGGGCGTCCTCGCTTGGGTATCGATCGAGTGTTCACTATCTCTGGTTTTGGCACGGTGGTGACGGGTACGTTGATTGATGGCCGTCTCCGAGTGGGAGACGAAGTAGAGATCGTTCCTGGGGAATTGCGGGCTAGAATTCGAGGTTTACAAACGCACAAAGTAAAGGTGGATGAAGCATTGCCAGGGACGCGGGTGGCCATTAACCTCAGCGGAGTCAGCGTGGATGATCTCTGGCGGGGCCAGGTGGTGACCTATCCTGGTTGGCTCCGCCCTACAGTGCTCTTGGATGCACGATTTCACCTTCTGGCCAGTGCTCCCTGGTCATTGAAGCACAATGCCGCGGTCGAATTTTTCGTAGGGTCGGCTCGTACGGGAGCGCATGTGCGTTTGCTCGATGCAGAGGAACTGCGACCTGGGCAGGATGGTTGGGTGCAATTTCGCTTGAATAGCCCTATAGCTGTTGTGCGGGGAGATCGATTCATCGTGCGCTTGGCTTCGCCGAGCATTACTTTGGGGGGCGGCGAGGTGGTTCAGCCTCACCCACGGCGACGCCACAAGCGCTTTCGGCCAGAGGTGTTGGCCTATTTAGAAGAACTGGCCCAGGGTACCCCCGTGGCTGTATTGCGAGGGCTTTTGCGTCAGGGACGGATCATGAGCGTTGGGGAGTTGCTTTGGGAGAGTAATCTCCCGGAAGAGCAGGCCCGGAGAGCTTTGGAGGAGCTTGTGGACCGGGGCGAGGTGGTGCTTCTTGGGGGGAGTGGGCAGGGGCCTCTGCGTAAGGAGGCTGGTGCGCTTTTGCAGAGCGAGTGGGCGGAGCTTGTAGAGAGGGTAAAGAGGGCGTTGCAAGAGTATCATCAGCGTTACCCCTTACGATGGGGGATGCCCCGTGAAGAGTTGAGGAGTAGGGTGCGAAAGCTGGGTTCCTTCTTTAATGTTGCTTTGGCCAGAGCAGAGGAGGAGGGGGTCCTTCTTTGCACTGAGACCTCTGTGCGCCTGCCAGAGCATGAGGTCAGACTTTCCACCGAGCAGGAACAAGCGGTAGCTCAGGTATTGGCCAAGTTCCGGGATAGCCCCTTTACGCCTCCTACTTTTTCTCAAGTGGAGGAGCGCCTGGGAGGCGAGCTTTTGCAGTATCTCCTCGAAGAGGGGAAACTGGTCAAAGTGAGCGACAATGTGCTCTTTGACGCTGAGACGTTGATGGCGATGAGGCGGCGCCTAGTAAGCTACCTGCAAGAGCATGGTCAGGTAACAGTGGCTCAGGTTCGTGATCTTTTTAGAACGAGCCGCCGCTATGCTTTGGGGTTCCTGGAGTATATGGATCGTTCGCGGGTGACAAAGCGCTTGGGTGATATCCGCGTTCTGAGAGGGGAGCAGAAGGATGACAGAACGTAAGATCGAGTTCTCCATAGATGAATATCTTGCCCGGCGTTTGCTGGCTCGTGCGGCTGATCTGGGCCAGGATTTGGATTCGGTCATCCTTCAAGAGTTGGAAGCCTGGTTGGGGGGTTGGGGACTCCGTTTTCTAACCCACATCGTCCAACCAGGGGAAACATTGGCCAGTTTGGCAGAGCAATTCTACCATGACGCTTCCAAAGCCTCAGTGATCGCGGCATTTAACGCTTTGCCTGATCCCAACCTTATTCGGGTGGGCCAGGTGCTGCGCATTCCTGAAGCGGGCCCATTAGAGCCGTTGCCCAAGGGGGAATCCCCTTACATCTTTGGTCTTCATGATCGAGGGGGAGAACATTACATGGCCTGGGCCGGGCGCAAGGGTTGGGTGCTCTGTTCCGAGGAGCTCGGTCGTGATCCAGACGATTGGAGCTCTAGATCGTATAGTGATTTGGAGGAAAAGGGATATGGAGTGCTTGTTCGCCTGAACCACGGCTATCGTGAAAAGGGAACCTTGCCTTATTCAGAGTATTATCGGGATTTTGCTGTGCGTTGCGGCAATTTCGTCGAACGTTCTTCAGGGTGCCATATTTGGATCATCGGTAACGAGATGAATCTGCCGGCAGAGCGCCCCGGAGGGCCGGAGAATGGTGAATGGATCACTCCGGAAAAGTATGTGCAGGCCTTTCGTCTCTGCCGGGAAGAGATTCGCCGCCGACCGGGGCATGAGAATGACCAGGTGGTTGTAGGGGCGGTGGGGCCCTGGAATGCTCAGACAACCTACCCAGCCAATCCTACGGGTGATTGGATCATTTATTTTCAGGATATCCTCGAAGGGTTGGACGGCGAGCTTGATGGTATTGCTATTCATACCTACGGCCGCGATCCAGACCCTGCCAATATCACGAGCGAGGCCCGTATGGATCCTCCTTTTGAACATCGCCGCAAGATGTTTCGGACGTACATCGATTTTATGGAGGCGATCCCCCAGAGGCTGCGGTATCTTCCTGTATATCTTACAGAGACTGATCAAAACGTTGCCTGGTTGGATGTGAACAGCGGTTGGGTGCAAGAGGCGTATGCGGAGATCAACCGTTGGAACAGTGATCCTACCCATCAAAAGATTCGCTGTATGTTGCTTTATCGTTGGGAGCGTTACGAAGGAGACATCTGGTATATTCGCGGGAAAAAGGGCGTGATTGACGATTTCCGGGCCGCCTTGCAGCATGAGTATCGCTGGTACGGCTGAGTTTGGTGGAGTCTCAAAATGGAACTCTTTAAAGCTTTCTGGAAGGGTTTTGCCAGCGGTATGAAGAAGGAAGGGCAAATGAAAACACAAAGAGAGGAACCAGGGAAGCAGAGTGCGCTGGCGATCATCAAAGAGCCTCCCATTCAGATCGTTGGGGAGTGTTTGAGTGCACAAGACTTTGTGCGTTATGTGGAAGAGTTGAGCTTTCCTCACCCGTTGCCAACGCGCATCTTTTTGCACCATACCTGGAAGCCGACCCTGGAAGAATGGAGGGGGCTAGATTCCCTTTATGCCATCAAGGCTTATTATGAGAAGCAGCTGTGGGAGGATGAGTCAGGCCATCTTCACGAGGGCTGGACGGCTGGTCCTCATCTCTTTATTGCCGATGATGGCATCTGGCTTTTCAGTGATCTGCGTTACGATGGGGTGGGGGTGTATGGCCATAATTACCGCTCCCGTCATGTGGAGATGGTAGGGAACTATGATGCTCAACGCCCTTCGGGCCCCGTCCTTGAGAACACGATCGTGGCTCTGGGCATTTTGCATGAGCGCTTGGGGCTGGATATCGAAAAGTTGAATTTTCATCGTGATTTTTCCACCAAATCATGTCCAGGGTGGGCGGTGGAAAAGGAATGGATCATTCCTCTGGTGAAAGAGTGGATTGAGGAATATCGGCGAGAAAAAGAGAAAAAGCTTTCAGCATTGCGCCGCTCCCTGGTACGGATGATTGAGGACCTTTTGGTGCCGGTGAATCCTCAAGCAGCTTTGGCCAAGGCGGCCCAAGCCCGTGGGCTTTTGGGGGCCCTTACCCACGAGATCCCTATGGAAATAGACGACCGGGGGTATGTTGTCCAACTTTTTGCAGAAGCCCTCATTGTGCCGGTGAATGAGTGGGACAAAGTCGAATCTCTGCATGAGTATGAGGAAGACCAAGTCTCTACGACTCGCTCAAAAGAGGATGAGGAGAGACATGCACCGCCTCCGCGGGATTCGTTTGACTTTCAGGGGGAGATCCGTTGATCGAGGGAGGGAAAATGCCCAGGCGAGAGAAGGTCGTTTTGATAGGAGCGGGAAGCGTTTCCTTTACTCAGGGGCTGGTCTATGATTTGATAGGCTTGCAGCAAGAGACGGACTTGGCTTTGGTGGATGTCTCTTCAGAGGCGCTGACCGTCGCTGAGCGCTTGGCCGATAAAATGATTTCAGCCCGCCAGGCACCAATTCGCCTCTCTGCTTCTGTAGATCGCCGGGATGTTCTGCCGGGGGCTACAGTAGTTATTTGTACCGTAGGGGTAGGGGGGCGAAGGGCTTGGGAACAGGATGTGTTCATTCCCCGCAAGTATGGCATCTATCAGCCGATTGGGGATAGCGTGATGCCGGGAGGGACCTCACGGGCATTGCGCATGATCCCCGCTATGGTGGCAATCGCTGAGGATGTTCTTGATCTGGCGCCAGAGGCCCTCTTTTTTAACTATGGGAACCCGATGGCGCCTGTCTGCCGGGCGATACGTAAAGCCACGGGGGCAGAGGTGATTGGTTTGTGCCATGGGGTTTTCGGAGTAGGCAAGTACTTGGCAAGAGAGTTGGGGGTGGATTTCTCGCGCCTACGCTATACGGCAGTGGGGATGAACCATTTGACTTGGTTTCTTGAGGTGCGGGTGGATGGGAAGGATGCCTCTCCTCAACTTGCCGAGATTGCCCAAAAGAAGCTTGCTCTCTTGGAAGCTTATCGAAAAGGTGAACTTGGCAAGGACTTTGCAGTGGAATCCCTTCAGCCTTTTAGTTGGCAGCTTTACGAGCTCTTTGGAGCGATCCCCTCTGCTCTAGATGCGCACGTCTGCGAGTTCTTTCCCCAGTTTTTTGCCCAGGGAGACTATTACGGGAAAAGGTTAGGAGTCGATGTCTTTAACTTTGAGGAGCTCATTGCCCGGGGGGATCGGGCATATGAAGAGATGAGGGAACGTGCTTTTTCTTCCGAGCCTCTGCCAGGAGAATTCTTCCAGCGCTTTAGTGGAGAGCATGAGCGAGTAGTGGCCATTATTCGCTCGATTCGCCAAGATAAAGGGGAGATCTTTTCGGCAAACTTGCCTAATAGAGGCCAGGTGCCCAACTTGCCAGCAGAGGCTATTATAGAGTCTCCAGCCGTTGCTGATGCAGGGGGGATGCGTCCGATTGCTCAACCACCCCTCCCGCCAGGCATTGTTGGCACCCTGGCAACTCGCTTGGCCTGGGTGGAGACAGTAGTCGATGCTGCTCTCGAGGGTAGCCGAGAGAAGTTCATTCAAGCTTTGGTGTTGGATGGCTGTGTGTCCTCTATAGATGTGGCAGAAAAGCTGGCGGACGAGCTTTTAGAAGCCCAAGCGGAATATCTTCCCCAGTTTCAGCCGGGTTCTTAGACGAGATCAATGAGGATGTTGCGCAAGGCCCTGTGTGCTAGGGAAAGTAGGAGGACAGCACAGAGAACAAAGGCGATGGTATCCCATCCCCAGCTATTGAGAACGAGACTTAGGGCCATCCCGGCGGCAGGAGGGTGCTCAGTATTTGTGACCACCATGGCAAAAATGGCGAGCCCTACTGCGACGGCTCCAAAGGAGATAGTAAGCACTCGAGGGCTAAAGAGAGCAGTCAGTGGGGACCAGCGGGTGAGCAGGGAACAAAAAAGCCCCGAAAGGGTGCCTAGGAAATAGCCACCTAGGAGAGGCCTGGGTTGGGCAGAGTGAGATTTGGGCATAGCAAAGACGATGAAGGTGCTTGCTCCTAAAGTACTGATGATGGCAGTATGCAAGATGGTGTCTAATGAAAGTAGTATCCCAAGAATGATAGCGGTAGCTAGCGCACATTGCCAAAGGTAGCGTCCGAGGTTCTGGCGAACTTTGCTATCCCAAAGTTTCATTGCCAAGTCCTTGTAAAGGCGTTTAAAAGGCCGGCTTGTAGGCCGGCCCTTTCATTAACGGTCTGAGAGACATTATACTCATTCTTCCACTTGGGAGAAAAGAGCGGCGACTTCTTTGAGCTGCCGAGGAATATCGATATGCTGCGGGCAACGTTCAAGACATACTCCACACTCTACACACTGGCTGGCATCGTTGCCTCTTTTGATGAGCTCTTTGTATTGAGTGATAGCGTATTCTTCGAGGCCATAGACCTTGTAGTAGTTGTAGAGTTCGAAGGCCCTGGGGATGTTCACATTGTTGGGGCAGGGCATGCAGTATTGGCATCCTGTGCAATAAAGGTCAGCTAGCTTTTTGTTCTGTTCCATCATCGCTGTGATGGTACGCCGTTCCTCTTCACTGAGGGGCCCTTTGCTGATGGCTTGGCAGTTCTCCTCTACCATTTCCACTGTGCTCATTCCAGAGAGAGCAACGTGAACTCCAGGATGAGAGATGACGAAACGGAGCGCGAGCTCCGCAGCTCCGCTCGCGCTGAGGTTTTTCAGATCGCGGATCCCCTTGGGAAAGACAGAAAGCCTCCCCCCGCCAACTGGGCCCATGATAACTACTCCCAGTCCCTTTTCGTGGGCGTAATGAATGGCCTCCTCATTAGCACGGTCAAGGTAGTTGTATTGGCAGGTGACGAGCTCGAAAATTCCTTCATCGATAAGGCGGATCATGTTTTCAGGAGTATCATGGAAAGAGAAGCCGATGTGTTTGACCAAGCCTTCGTCTTTGGCTTGGAGCATGTCTTTGATCCAGCCTGTTCTTCTGTCGATGTCATGCCAATTATCCCAGCCGATGCCGTGAAAGAGGTAAAAGTCAAAGTAATCTCGGCGTAGCTTCCATAGCTGATGCTCAAGCATGCGTCGTAGATAGCCTTTTTGCTCCATGTCGTTGCCTAGGCGTAGCTTTGTGCATTTGGCCGTGACAACCACCTTGTCGCGTTCAGGCCACTGTTCTAGGGCGGAGGCAACGACTAGCTCTGCCTCTTCATTGCAGTAAAGAAAGCCTGTGTCGATGTAGTTGATCCCCAGCTCAAGAGCTCGGTGAATGACCTCTGTGGCGCGCTCTATATCTACGTAAGAAGTGTCTCCTATCTCAATCATAGGCAAGCGCATAGCCCCAAGCCCAAGGCGAGAGACACGATACCCTGTATTACCGAGTTGGACATAGTCCATCTCTTTCCTCCTTTATGCTTTGTGGTTTTATATGTAAACTGAAGCATCCTTCGACATCGAGTATATTCCGTATTGGAATATAGCAAAGTCGAGAGAGGAAAGCAAAAGGAAAGACGATGTTGTTTTTTTGTCAAGATTTGACCTGCATAAGGTGTATAATAAAAAGAGGATATAAGGGAAACACTTGGGGTGGTAGGGGTCTGAGATGAACGAGCCGGGTGATGGGCAGGATCAAGCATTCTCTCGCTATGAGTATCTTTTTCGTGCGATACCGATTCCTTTGTTGGTTATAGGGGCCGAAGGGGAGATCCTTGAGGCAAATGAGGCCGCTCTGGCGTTGTATGGGTACAGAGCGGAGGATTGCGCCAGGCTGTTTCTTCAGGATCTCTTTGCGGGTTCGCTCAAAGAGCGGCAGGCGTTGCTCCAGCAGCTTCTCGGTGGGGTGAAAAAGGGAGTAGAGTGGGTTCAGCGTCGTTGTGATGGGAGCGTGTTCCCTGCGCGGCTCTCAGCTGTTCCCTTTGAGGAGGGCAAAGCCAGGGCCTTGGTGACCGTTTGTGATCTAACAACCCAAAGGGAGGCGGAGCAGGCCTCTCAGCAGAGTGGGGCTTTTTATAGAGCTCTGGTGGAGGCTTCTCCTGATGCTATCACCGTGACAGACCTTCAGGGGCGAGTCATCGTTGCGAACCAGGAAGCTGCCTCTCTCCATGGGTTCTCTTCTCCTGAAGAGCTAAAGACAGGTATCGATGATGTGTTTGCCCTTATAGCCCCTCAGGATCGCGAGAGGGCGGCAGAGAATGCGCGGCTGACCCTAGAGCAGGGCAAGGTAAGGCGGATAGAGTACACCCTCTTGCGCAAAGATGGTACCTCCTTTGTTGGGGAGATCAGTGCTGCCACGGTGATGGGGCCTGAAGGAGACCCTTGGGCGTTTATCGGGATAACGCGTGATATAAGCCAGCGCAAAAAGATCGAGGAAGAGCTACGGACGAGCAATCAAAGGCTGGCTCTTCTTGTGCGCTTGATGACCCAGTTAATGGAGTTGTCTCCCGAAGAAGATCATTGGGCTTTCATTGCGCGGGGGATTCGCGAGCTGGCAGATGCAGAGATGGCAACGGCTTTCCTCTATGACCCCCTGGAGGGGACTTTGGTTGTCAAAGCACGTTTCCCTGAAAAAGTCCTCCTCCGCGTCTCTCCCGAGGATGTGGGGCGCAGGGTTGTTTATCCGCTTTCTTCCAGGACTTTGCGGAGCCTTTTGGGGTGGCAGTTTCCCCGTGTAGTGGGGGTTCCTTCCGAGCTTTTGGGGCGCACCTCCAAAGAGGCTTTTCGCATCGTCGAAAGGTTTTTGGAAGGACACGAAGTCTTTCTCGTGGGTTTGGTGAGAGGAACTCAACTGTTGGGGGCTGTGGCCGTGATGTTGGCAAAAGGCAAAGAGCTAGCTTTCCCTCATTTGATAGAGGCTTTTGCCCGCTATGTGACTACCTTTCTGCTACACCGTGAGGCCGAAGAGGCTCTCAGGGAATCGGAGGCCCGCTTTCGCGCCCTCTTTGAAAACTTGGGAGACGCTTTCATCCTCTTGGATGAAAATTTGCGTGTTGAGGATGTGAACGATCTAGCCCGAGAGCTTTTACAAATGGAAGATCATTTTGTTGGCAAGCCTTTGGCAGAGCTCTGGAGTGGGGAACTTGCCACACAGTTTGATTTCCCCAAGATCCTGCGAGGAGAGCTTCCGCGTGCTCGGGCGCGCGTGCGTTGGCAAAAGGATGGAGGGGCTCAGATTTTGTTCTTGGATGTGGTGGCCTATCGCGTACTCGTTCATGGCGCACCGCATGTTGCCCTACTTTGCCGAGATGTTTCCGAGATCAGACGTTTGGAACGTGCGCTAGAGCGGGCACGGCGTTGGGGAGCCCTGGGAAGGTTCGCTTCTGGAGTAGCCCACGATTTTGGCAACCTGCTGGCGGTTATTCGAGGTGAGTGCGAACTCTTAGCTAGCAAGCTTTCTGATGGCTCAGAAGAGCTTCAGCGGGTACTCGAGGCCACGGAAGCAGGAGCCTTGTTGGCCCATCAGCTTGTAGATCTAAGTACTGGCAAGCCCCTGGATGTCGAGATTCTTCATATGAACCTCTTGGTGCAGAATATGCAGGGGCTTTTGCAGAGCATCCTGGGAGAACGCATTGGGGTTGAGCTAAAGTTGAGCCCGGATCCTACGTTTTTCTGGGGCAATGCCACCTATTTTGAAAGGGTTTTGATGAATTTGGTCAAGAACGCCCGTGATGCTATGCCTGAGGGGGGAGTCCTGACCATTGAGACTCATCTCAAAGAGCTAGGGACCCCTGAGGCTCAACGTCTGGACTTGGAGCCAGGTCTTTATGCCCTTTTAGTTGTGCGTGACACGGGAAAGGGCATTCCTCCAGAAGATCGAGAGCGCATTTTTGAGCCGTTTTTCACCACCAAAGAGCCCGAAAAGAGGGCGGGTTTGGGGCTCTCTATCGTCTATGGTATTGTAAAGCAACACAAAGGCCAGATAGAGGTGGAGAGCCGTCTTGGCCAGGGCTCCAGTTTTTACATTTACTTTCCCGCTATTGACCCAGAAATGCTTGTCGATATTGAGGAGGAATCAAAAAAAGATTAACTTTTCTCTCCGCCCTTTAACAGAGAGGAGAGGCGTCGTACGTGCGTTCTTTCCTCTCGGATGATCCGATCTACCAATGGTCGGTCCCGCGGGCGCACTAGATCTCTCAAAGTATAGAAAAAGAGCAAGGTCTGCTGCTCGAATTGGATGGCTTGCCGGAGCATATCTTGAACCGTCGCTCCTTGGGGAATAGCGCGAATGGGAGCATTGGGCTGGAAGAATTCTTGTTCGACTGTGACGGCAATGTATTCAAGGGCTTCTTGCCACTCGCTAGGGGGAATTTCAGCGGGTTTGAGAGCTGAGCCAAGCTTTTCAAAAGTCTCTCTGTGGCGGACCTCCTCATCGGCTAAAAAGGAAAAGAGCTTTTGCGCTTCTGGGGACTCGGCTTGTTCGGCTGCCTGGCGGTAAAATTGTTCCCCCTGAGTTTCAGTCCGTACCGCTAAATCGATGATGTCAGCGCCCGAGAGTTGAATGCTCATCCTCGTGTCTCCCTAAAGCTGTGGGCCGCTTCGCTCAGCGAGGCGGCTTTCTTTTAAATCCCCAAAGGAGAACTTGAACAACCACTGGTAGGCATCCCTGCCCTGGAGAGGGACTGGGAGCGGGGGGGGTTGGTTCCGGGGCAGGAGTTGGTTCGCCATGGCGTGCAAGCCAAGCATCTGCCCGGCCCTGCCCCTGGGAGTAAGGATCTTCACCGAGATCGATGGCAGTACCCATCAACCTTTGCTTGATCTCTAGAGGAGTTAGGTCTGGCTCTGCTTGGAGTAGAAGGGCACAGATCCCTGCTGCGTGGGGAGTGGCCATGCTGGTGCCAGAAAGGGCGACATAATAGTCATCGATTACCTTGCCAAGGCTCGTTCCTTTGGCTCGTGCTGCGATGATGTTTACGCCTGGGAGAACGATGTCTGGTTTTACTCGGCCATCGCTCGTGGGCCCGCGGGAGGAGAAACTGGCAATGTGGTCGGTGTCATTGGCAGCTCCCACTGTGATGACGTTGTGGGCGCAGCCGGGTGAGCCAACGGTATAGGCAGAGGGGCCATCATTCCCAGCAGCTACGCAAACGGTGATGCCCCTTTCTATGGCGGCTTCGCAGGTTTCACAGAGAAAGTCGGTACCATCGCAAGGGCCTTGCCCGCCTAGAGAAAGGCTGATAACCTGCACTTGGCGGTCCACTGCCCATTCGATTCCGGCAGCCACATCGCTCATCATTCCCTCGCCATTAGAGCGGAGGACTTTGGCAGAGTAGATCGTGGCTCCTGGTGCCACCCCGCGGTATAGTCCACCACTGGCTGCTCCTGAGCCGGCAGCAGTGCTGGCGCAGTGCGTGCCGTGCCCATTATGATCGACGGGGCCTTCGCCGGTGAAATCGGTGGTCTCGGCAATGCGTCCTTGAAAGTCGGGGTGGTCCGGATCAATGCCTGTGTCAATGATGGCGATGCGTACTCCTTCGCCTGTAAAGCCCTCCGCCCAGACGCGGGGAGCCTGAATGTGGGGAACGGAGGTATCCAAGTAGGCGTAAACCGGTTTATCCTCAAAGATCTCTAAAATCTCGGGATCTTTTTCCAGCCGTTTGATGGCTTCGGGAGTGGCGTGCATGTGGGCGAAGGGACGTAATCGGTAATGGTATCCTTCGCGAAGCCCGCGCATGGGTTCTCGATGACGCATGATGCGGCGTGGCTCGCGATAACGTACGATGATGGGGATAAAAGAATCCGCCTTGCTCTGCCGTAAGGTGCGCACTAGCTCGCCAGAGAGTTTGCCACGACGTTCACCCACGATGATTACCTCCTTAGCGCTCTGACCGGACGGTCTGGCTCGATGCGTTTCACCCAGGGAAGCTTGAGGAGCTCTAAAGCCTTTTTCCCCTTGCAGCGTATCCCTAGAGAGCCGGAAAGGCGAAGGCGACGCCTTACCTTCATCCCGTGTCTCTCTAGTTCGGCCGCTCGCTTTTCCACGTCCCCTACAACTCGCACGATGAGGTCGAAGGTGCGCTCGGGGTTCTCTTGCCAAGTTTGCTGGCTTTTTGCGTCAACTTTGCCCATAGAACGTGCACCCCATTTCTTTTGCCACTATCTCTTCACATGATAGCAATGGGGGAGGACCTCGTCAAGGCCAGGAGCTACAAGAGGAATTGACGCTTCTTCCCAGCCTCTCTATAATGGGAGGCCAAGTTTGAGAAGAATAGGGAATGCCCATGGATGTAGAGGGAAAAGAACTATCCCTTGAAGAGAAGGAAAAGAAGCTCTGCGAGATTATAACAGCACTTGGTAAGGTGGCGGTAGCTTTCTCGGGTGGGGTGGATAGCAGCTATCTCCTAGCTATGTGTATAGATGTTCTGGGTTCAGAAAACGTACTTGCTTTGACGGCGGATTCGCCTCTCCTCCCCCGAGAGGAACTCCAGAGGGCTCGGCATGTAGCTGAATCTCTGGGGGCCCGGCATAAGGTGGTCCCCTTTGATGAGCTGCGCATTCCCCAGGTGGTAGCAAACGTGCCCAAACGATGCTACTATTGTAAAAAAGCGCGCTTCCAAGCCCTTTGGGAGATTACCAAAGCAGAGTTGCCAGGGAGCCAGCTCGTCCATGGGGAGAACGCAGACGATCAAAAGGATTACCGGCCAGGATCTCAGGCTGCCCGCGAGCTCGGAGTGAGAGCGCCTCTGTTGGAGGCTGGCCTGAGTAAGCAGGAGATTCGAGAGCTTTCTCGTCGCCGTGGGTTGCCGACATGGTCTCTGCCGGCAGCTGCCTGTTTGGCTACCCGCTTCCCCTATGGTGTGCGGCTTACCCTTGAAGGGCTGCGGCGTGTGGAGCAAGGAGAAAAGTTTCTCCGTCGCGTTCTAGGAGTCGCGTTGTTGCGTTTGCGGGACCATTTCCCTATCGCTCGCCTTGAGCTTTCTTCGGACCAGCTTGAGCGTGTTGTGGCTAATTCTGCCCTGCGGAGGGAAGTGGTTCAGGGGCTTCGTGCTTTGGGGTATCGTTACATAACACTAGATCTTGAAGGTTATCGCATGGGGAGTATGAATGTTGGACTCGAAAGATTTTGAGGATTTGAGGGAGCTTCCTTTCGCTCGTCCGGATTTCGATCGAGAGTCTCGAAAGGGAGTGCCAGAGATTATCTTGGCAGATACCAAAACAGTGGAACAGTGTCTGGCCATCGCTCAGGACTTTTTAGAGCGTACGGGGCGAGCTATTCTGAGCCGGGTGTCACCGGAGCTGGAGCAAGCGTTGAAAGAGCATTATGGGCATGATGCCTTTGAGTGGTATCCTGTTTCTAGGACGGCCATTTTGCGCAGAGGGCAGCGCATCGAGCCTACCGGAGGATGTGTGGGCATTTTGACGGCGGGCACTTCGGATCAGCCCGTTGCAGAGCAGGCGGCGATCGTCTGTCGGGAGATGGGATGTACGGTCAAGGTAGCCTATGATGTAGGAGTTGCTGGGCTACACCGTCTCTTTGACCCTCTCCAAGATTTCATGAAGGCAGGGGTAGATGTGATTATCGTCGCTGCAGGGATGGACGGGGCTCTGCCCTCTGTTGTCTCTGGCTTGGTAGATATTCCTGTCATTGGCCTGCCCACATCGGTGGGCTATGGTATGGGGGGCAAAGGAGAAGCAGCTCTTTTGGCAATGTTGCAGACTTGCTCGCCCGGTTTGGCAGTGGTGAACATCGATAACGGCGTAGGAGCAGGAACGATGGCGGCGCTCATTGCCAATCGAGTGGCAGCTGCCCGCCGGGCAGCTACTCGAGAAGGAAACTGATATGCGGGCTGAATTCCCTGGAGAGGAAGAGCAGGTAGCTTTATTAGAATGTAATCTAGACGATATGACAGGGGAGGAGCTAGGCTACATCTTGGGGCGTCTCTTTGATGCAGGCGCGCTGGATGTGTGGTTCACGCCTGTTTTTATGAAAAAGAACCGTCCCGGAGTGGTTCTCTCTGTACTTTGCGCTTTAGAGGAAGCTCCTCGTTTACGGGCATTGATCCTCGCGGAAACCAGCACTTTGGGGGTGCGTTGGCAGGTCTTTCAGCGTGAGGTGGCGGAGCGCAAAGTTGTCCAGGTGGAGACGCCTTGGGGGCTGGTGCGGTGTAAGCTCAAAATGCTAGAAGGGCATGTGGTCGGGGCCAAGCCCGAGTTCGATGATTGTGCTCGTCTGGCTCGTGAACAGGGGATTCCTCTCGAAGAGGTTTTGGCTGAGGCCCGCAAGAACTGTCAAGCTTTTCTTCAGTAGATAGATCTGAAGGTGCGGCCTGAAAGCTCTCAGGCCGCACCTTTTTTTATTACTGATTCCACAAAAGTGGGAGGAACAAGGTTCTCCACTTATAAGGCGTTGGGCTTGGCGTGATGGTAGGAGTGGCAGTGGGAAGGGCTGTGGGAGTTGCTGAGGGGGTCGGTGTGTTG
>JAGGYI010000041.1 GCA_021162655.1 Anaerolineae bacterium | reverse complement strand
GTATTTTCCGAAATTTTCCTTTTTCTTAGTCTTGTTTTTCCCAAAGTAGTTCTTGCGGAAACGTGTGAGGAGTGTCTTGACAATAATCCCACTAACCAGTCCTTCTGCTTTGCTCAAGGAGAACCGTGTGCTACTGAAGACTCTCCCTTTTATAAGAATAAGTGCCCTTACTATAACTAGACAAACACAGATATGGACCAATGCCAACAAAATCTCGGTCCTCCTTCAGAAACTTGTACGGGTAGTACTGGTGCAAACAGTAGGTGCGGTTATTTAGGACCTTGGAAGTACTGTTATGCCAACGGCTGTCAAGTTAAGGCAGATATAGAAGACCTTTAGGTAAATGTGATTATCGATACCGATACACCTATTGCTCAGGAGGAGCTTATTCTCCTACCCACAAGGAGTCTTCCTTTTCCTGTAAGTAGCTTGTTAACTACGATTTCTCTATTGACCTGGCGGGCAGAGGTGATCAGGGTTAGCTCTGAGGAACCAGAGCGGTTGGATTTACGGTGTGTGAGGCCAAAGGGCCTTGGTGAGGTTTTGAATCTTTATTCCTTGAATGGTGGTTCCCGAAGGGCTTGACAAATATAGCTAAACTATTTATAATGTGTTTTTGCGTGCTAATGATAAACGACAGATAAGGAATCGCCAGGCGAATTTGGCCATCTTTGTGGAGTGAAAAAGCCCGAATTACTTGACATATATATGCCCTTATGCTATAATGAGTGTGCTTTAAAGGGCACACGTTCCTGCCAAGGGAGATGTCGGTGAGCGGTTAGCAATCTGACCAAGAGCAGTTCTTTTGCCTGTCTTGGAAGTTTGTCCTGTCTGGATCCGCCGATGGCCTGGCCTCGGCGGATTGCTTTGCGAAAGGGTAGAGCATCTTCCTGCAGGGTTTGTAGATTAGATCACCTTGGGTGGTTTGAGAGAGAGTGATGGTAACTAAAGTGCATGAAAAGGATCATGTATACCAGCTTTTGCTGGAAAAAGCAGAGCAACAGGGCTACTTGACCCTGGATGATTTGATGGAAGTCTTTCCTGAAGCTGAGGAGAACCTGGCTGAGCTAGAGGATCTCTTTATCTATCTCAGTGAAGAAGGAATCCAGGTTCTCTATGATGAGGGTAAAGAGTCCAGCGATGAGCTGGAGGAAAAGGTCGAGGAGCCCAAACCGAAAAAGCAGCATCCTGCCCCGGATGCGCACCTGAGTGAGATTTCGAGCGATGATACGATCAGTCTCTATCTGAAAGAGATGGCCCAGGTTCCTCTGCTGACGGCAGAGGAGGAAGTTGAGTTGGCGCGCCAATATGAGGAAGGCCGCAAGGCGCGAGAGAGATTGGAGAAAAATGGCCATCTCTCGGAAGAGGAGCGGGAGCGCCTTGAGCGGTTGGTGGAACAGGGCGAGCAAGCGCGGGCTCATCTCATTCAGGCGAACACTCGCTTGGTGGTGAGTATTGCCAAGCGCTATCTTGGCCAGGGAGTCCCTTTCCTTGATCTGATCCAGGAGGGGAACCTGGGTCTGATTAAGGCAGTAGAAAAGTTTGATTACCACCGTGGCCATCGTTTTAGCACCTATGCAACCTGGTGGATTCGCCAGGCGATTACGAGAGCTTTGGCTGACCAGGGGCGAGTGATTCGCCTGCCAGTGCACCTGAGCGATCGTATCCGCAAAGTGTACCAGGTGGCCCAGCAGTTAGAGCAAGACTGGGGGCGGCAGCCTACCCCAGAAGAGATTGCGAAGGAGCTTTCTCTGCCGCCTCAAAAGGTCCAATGGATGCTCAAGGTTTCTCAGCGGCCTCTTTCCCTGGAAAAGCCCGTGGGAGAGGAGGAGGATAGCGAGTTGGGAAGCTTTATCCCCGATGAGGAGGCTCCCACTCCTTCTGATACGGCCTACCATGAACTTTTGCAAGAGAAGCTGAATGAGGTACTTGAAAGTCTGACACCTCGAGAGGCGAGGATTCTGCGGTTGCGTTTTGGGCTCTATGATGGGCGGAGCTACACTTTGGAGGAGGTGGGCCAGAAATTTGGTCTCACTAGGGAGCGCATCCGCCAGATTGAACATGAGGCCCTCGACCGTTTGCGGCATCCGAGCCGCAGCCGTCAACTGCGTGACTATTTGACTTGATGTGTGGCTCTATTGACCTGAGATGGGGGAGCAAAAAACACTTTTGCTCCCCCATCTTTTTTGCTTTAGAGAGTTCATTCCCGTATCCTTTTCTCCCGTTTTGCGTCATAAGTGGATGAGCAAGTCATCTCTATGTGGTAGAGATGGCTCTCTCCTTCGGTTTTTTGGCGGAAGAGGCAGAAGAAGCGACCATTTTTATTGTATTTTAATCCTTTTCTTCCGCTCTCTGCGCAACTTTCGTTGACATAGTGCTCATTCCATGATAGCATCTTTGTGTCCTCGTTAAGAAGGGTGCTAGGAGGCTGAATGGCAGAGGGTTGGCGGCCAAAGAGGGAAGCGGATCCGCGGAGTAATATGCTGCGCCGATGGTTGGTTGGAGCCTGGATAGTTATTGGCGCACTTTTGGTTCTTTCGGGTGTTTGGGTAATGGCAGAGAGCCGCCCACGTGCGTTGAGGTATGAGGAAAACCCAGGCTCCCGGATGGCTGGTATGCTGACCGCCCAGGTGAACTTTGATCCCTCATATCTGGAACTTTCTCCTGGAGAGACGGTCTCCGTTGATATTATGATCCACAACGTAACGGATCTCTATGGCTTTGAGTTGCATTTGAGCTTTGATCCCTCAGTAGTTCAGATCGTTGATCGGGATCCACTTAAGGAGGGGATCAACGTTACGCCGGGGGATTTTATTACCCCAGATTTCGTCCCCGTGAATGCCTGTAGCAACATTACGGGGACGATTGACCTCAGTGTGACCCAGGTAGCGCGGGAGCCGCGTTCAGGGGAGGGGATTCTTGCGAGCATTACGTTTATGGCGGTTGCCCCCGGAGATGCTGCTTTCCATTTCGAGAGCGTACTTCTTTCTAACCAGGATGGTTTGGAGATGGAAAGCACCCAAGTAGACCCCTCTTTTCTGGTTCTCGCTGTCTCTCCTACGGCGGGGCCTTCTCCGACAGCTTCGGTTACCCCGTCGCCGAGCCCTACGCCGACCTTGACGTATACCCCTACTCTTGGGCCTAGCCCTACGACGGCAGCTACACCCTACTATTATCTGGACCCCCAGGTGCTAGAGTTGGGCCCTGGCGAGGAGGGGACGGTGACGATCCGTACCTCCCATGTAGAGGGGCTTGGAGGTGTCGAGGTCTATCTCCTTTGGGATCCCTCGATCTTGGAAGTGGTAGATGCAGATCCTTCCCTCAATGGGGTGCAGCTTACACCAGGGGATCTCTTTGAGGGGCATAACACTTTTCGTCCTTGGCATGGCAATGAGGCGGATAATGCTACAGGGCGTCTTTCCTACGTTTTGAGTTTGGTGGAGGCCAGTTGCCTTACAGGGGAATGGTCAGTGGCGACGATCACTTTCCGGGCTGTTGGCAGTGGAACAAGTTCCCTTACCTTCGGAAGCGAGACAATGATGGCTTGTGGAGGATTGGACTTGCCCATTGGCTGGATCAATGGCGAGGTTCGCGTGGTGACGGCCACGTCAACTCCGACGACAGTACCTACTCAGCCATTGACGCCGACGGCTACTTTGGAGCCCACTTTGCCCCCACCAACGGTGGCACCGACCCTCCCGCCTACTCCTACCTGCTGGGATCTGATAGAGAATGGTGGCTTTGAGGGGACGAGCCTCCTCCCCTGGCAAGTAACGGGGGCGGCTATGCGCGCGGAGCACCGAGTTCATAGTGGGAACTATAGTCTCTGGCTTGGGGGCTATAACAATGCAAATGATTCGATTGCCCAAACAGTGACCATCCCCACAGGAGTGATTTCTGCCACAGTGCAGTATTGGTGGCTTCTGGAGACAACAGAAAGCGATCATCCACACGATTACTTGTATGTCGAGTTGCATTCTCCCACGGGGGCATTGTTGGATACGCTTCAAGTGATAGATGATGGTCGCTCTCCTGGAGTTTGGCTTGCCGAGAGCTTTGATGTCTCTTCTTGGGCAGGGCAAACGGTTAAACTTGTCTTTCGCGCCGAGACAAATGCGGATCAGTTCTCCAGCTTTTTCATCGATGATGTCGTTTTAGAAGTTTGCGCGTCAGGGCCGTTGCCTCCCCCCGCCAAGAATTTCATCTATTTTCCTCTGACGCTCAAGACGTGGATGCCGGGGTAGGCACTGTGAGGGAATGATCAAGCTTACCAGAGAGAGGAGTAGGGGATAGATGGATAAAAGTGATCGCTATCGGATATGGACGGTGATAGGAATCGCTTGTGGATTGGCTTTGGTTCTATTGCTCATTTGGGGATCGCGAACTTTGGCAGCTCCATTGGAGGGAGCTTTGGCTCGTGCCTATCCTGAGGCGGATGTGCGTATTCTGCCAGAGGAGACGGATTTTAATTGTATGGTGACAGTAGACGTCCAGGTGGAGCATGTGATCGGTTTATTTG
>JAGGYI010000178.1 GCA_021162655.1 Anaerolineae bacterium | reverse complement strand
GGAGGGAGAGGGTACGGCGATGGATCCGCTCCAGCACCTGGCGCTCGCACCACTGGCGTCCCTGAGCACCGGGGGCCAGCCGACCGGATACCACTCCCCCAGCCGCCACCTCCTCCGCCAGGGCGGTCTCAAGCCAAGCCCTCTCCAAAGGGTAGCGCCGCAGTAGCTGGGCCAGAGTAAAGGGCCCGTGGGTGCGGAGAAAGGCGCGGATGATCTCCCGGCGGGCCTCCTGGGGGGAACGCTCTGCCAGCAGCTCGGACGCAAGCCCCTCTGGAAGCTCACTCGAGAGGCCAAAAGCATCGCGGTAGAGAGCATAGCGCTTGGCCGCCACCCAGCGAGCCCGTGGCTCCGCGCCTGGGAAGACAACCTGAAGGATGCGTCCCTCTTGGGCAAGGGTGGCGATCCAAGCTCGCGCATCCCCTTGGCAGCGCGCCAAAATCTCCTCGGTGGAGAGATCCCCCAGCTCATCCAAAAGGAGGACGAGCTCCTCCGGGGTACGCGCCCGGCGGCCAGGGGCCAGATGCTGGAGCTCCTCCTCCACCTTGGCAACGGCCTCTGGGCGCAAAAGCTCGGGGAGCAACTCCTCCTCCACTAGCTGGCCCAACAGCTCCCGATCGACCGCCAGAGCACGCAGTTGGCGCTCCGCCTTGGGGGCATCCCAGGTATACATCTGCTCCGCAACAAAGTCATAAAGCAGGCTCTGGCTCACTGGGGAGGGAGTTTGCGTCTCACGGAGGAAAAGCTGGATCTCCCCCCGCTGGATCCCCTCTAGGACGGTGAGGAGGTGTTCCAAATCCAGCACCTCGCGCAGGCAGCTGCGGTAGGTCTCGGCCAGGAGGGGAAAATCGCGGAACTCGAGGGCCGCCGCCAAGAGGTTCCGGGCCCGCAGGCGCTGCAACCAGAAGGGAGTACGCTTCTTCTGCCCGCCCAAGCTGGGCAAGAGCAGCGCTCGGCTGGCGTTCATGCGAAACTGGGCCCCAAAGAGCGCCGAGTTGGGCAATTCCAGCAAGAGGCGCTCGCGCGCTTCCTCCGGGCGCAGGGAAGAGATCAGCTCCAGGGGCGGTTCCCCCTCGGCCCCCAAAAAGTGAAAGAGGATGCCATCGTCGTTCACCTGCACCTCAAAGGTAGAACCCAGACGCTCGCGGAAGGCATGCCCCAGGGCCAAGGCCCAGGCGCTGTTCACCCGCGCGCCAAAGCAGGAATGGATCGCCACTCGGCGGTCGCCCAGGGCATCGCGAAAGAGCTCGACGATGATCGTCTTGTCGGAGGAAATAGCCCCCAAGGCGTTCAACTGCCGCTGCACATAAAGCACCGCATTGCGCACCGAATTCTCATCCATGCAATACTCTTCGCTCAGCCACTGGATGAGAGGCTGGGCCTCCTTGGGCCACTCGGCAAGAGGGGCATCGGGCAGGGGAGGCAGAGCCCGCACCCGCTCTGCTAGGCGGCGGCGAAAGGCCCCCAAGCGCAGCCCCGTATGGAACTCTCGACGGGGGGCCTCCCCATGCCAAAAAGGCATCCGGGGGAGGCTGCCCGCCGCATCGGCGACGAGGACCTTATCCTGATCGATCTCTAGGACGCGCCAAGTGCCACTACCCAGGGCAAAGACGTCCCCTGGGCGCGTCTCGTAGACAAACTCCTCATCCAAAGTGCCCAGCACCGTCTGCCCATCCGCCAAGACCACGCGGAACTCGCCGCGATCGGCGATGGTCCCCCCATTGAGCAAGGCCAGCATGCGGCTGCCAGGCAGGGCGACGAGCCGGTCGTGCACCCGATCCCACGAGAGGCGCGGGCGCAACTCGCGAAAGACGCTGCTCGGGTACCCCCCACTGAGCATGTGCAGGACAGAGCGAAACGCCTCAAAGGAAAGGCCCTGATAACCATAGGCCTGGCGCACCAGGCGGTAGAGCTTTTCAACAGGCCATTCCTCCACCGCCACCATCGCCACGATCTGCTGGGCAAGGACGTCCAGGCAGTTGCGCGGGGTAAAGGCCGGCTCGATATCCCCCGCCAGCATGCCGTGGGCCACCGCCGCCGCATCGAGCAGATCCTCAAAGTAGGTAGCATAGATGCGCCCGATGCTCGTCTTCCCCACGAGATGGCCAGAACGCCCCACCCGCTGCAACCCTCGGGCGATGCTGCGTGGCGATTGAATCTGGATGACGGCATCCACATCCCCTATATCGATGCCCAGCTCCAGAGAACTGGTCGCGATGAGCGCCGGGAGCTGGCCCTCCTTGAGCTGACGCTCCAGCTCAAAGCGCACCTCGCGAGAGACGCTCCCATGATGGGCACGAAAGGGCCCACCCACACGCCCCGTGCCAAAGATCCCCTGCCCCTTGGGCACCCCATCGACTAAAAGCGCCGGAGCCCCTGGGGGCACCTCCTCGGCCTCCTCGAGGGCGTACTGCTCATTGAGGCGATCCGCCGTGCGCTCGGCCGTGCGCCGGCTATTGGTAAAGATCAGGGTGGTACGATGGCGGCGCACCTCCTCCAAAACATGGGGGATGAGCGCAGGCCAGATCGACCCGCCAGGAAGCCGACGCAGGTCGGGCACCACCGTCACCACGCGCAGGTCCAGCGCCTTTTGCATCCCCGCGTCGATCAAGGTCACCGGGCGAGGAACGAGGACCTCCCTGCCCTCTGCATCGCGTTGCCACACCTGCCCACCGAGAAAGCGCCCCACCTCCTCCAGAGGGCGCTGGGTAGCCGAGAGGCCAATCCGCTGAAAGGGCCGCTGCGTAAGATGCTCAAGCCTCTCCAAGCTCAGGGCCAAATGCACCCCGCGCTTGTTCCCACAGAGGGAATGGATCTCGTCGACGATCACTGTGCGCACGGTCCGCAGGATCTCGCGCGCTCGGGGGCTGGTGAGGAGGAGGTAGAAGGACTCGGGAGTGGTGATGAGAATGTGTGGTGGCTCAAGGGCCATCTTGCGCCGCACCGACTGAGGGGTATCCCCCGTGCGCACGGCAACGCGCAGGGGCGGCAGCTCCATCCCCAGGGCACGGGCCGTGCGGCGAATGCCCGTCAGGGGCTCGCGCAGGTTGCGGGCAATGTCATTGTTCAAGGCCTTCAGGGGCGAGATGTAGAGCAAGAGCACCCCCCGCGCCTCTGGCTCCTCCAAAAGGCGCGAGAAGATGCTCTGAATGCCCCAATAGAAGGCAGCCAACGTCTTGCCAGAGCCCGTCGGCGAGAGGATGAGGGTATGCTCGCCCCGCTGAATGGCAGGCCAGCCCAGCCGCTGCGCCGGCGTAGGCTGGCCGTAGCGCTCGCGGAACCACTGCCGCATTGGGGGCATAAAGATGTCCAGAGGGTCTCTCATCGAAAGGCCTCACTTGAGCACGGAAAAAGCTCCCCTTCTAAGATAGCCCACCTCTCCAGGGAAAGCAAACCCCGCCATCGTTTGACCAAGGGCCCATTTAGGGGCACAATGAGAGAAATAAAAGAAACCTTGGCAAAAGATCGCCGGCGACTATCTATAGCAGAGGCAGAGGGAGAAAGGGATGGATAATACATTGTTTGAACTGTGGGAAACGCCCGTAGAGCGGGATAACTATATGCTTGCCGGATGGAGGCAATGGGCAGATGCAGGAGAGGTCTCCTCTGGGCTGCCCCGCTACCTCATCGAGCTCACCGCAGCCCAAAAGATAGGGGAGATCAAACCCAATGGCTTCTACCTCTTTCAAATCCCTGGGACCCACCACCTCCTTCGCCCGCAGGTAAAGCTGGCCGACGGCTACCGGCAAGAGATGTCCCGGCACCGCAACGACGTCTACTATGCCGACCTGGGAGACAAGGGCTTGGTGATCTTTTTGGGCGAGGAACCCCACCAGCACGAGGACCTCTATGCCCAGGCTTTTTTCGACATCGCCGAGGCCCTACAGGTAAAGCGTATCGTCGTGGTGGGCGGCGTCTATGGCGCCATGCCCTACGACAAAGATAGAGAGATCTCTTGCGTCTACAGCCTGCCCAAGATGAAAGAGGAGCTAGAGAATTACGCGGTGCGCTTTTCCAACTATGAGGGAGGCTCGACGATCGGCACCTACCTTGCCCACCTGGCCGAGTTCCGCGAGCTCGAGCTGGTGGTCTTTTACGCCTTCTCGCCCGCCTACGAGTTCTCTCAGTTGGGCATCACCCTGCAAGCCATGCGCGTCGAAGAGGATTGGAAAGCCTGGTACGACATCCTCCGCCGCGTCGACTATATGTTCCACCTGGGCCTGAACCTGACGGACCTCGAGCAAAAGAGCCGCGAGCTGATCGAAGAGTGGGACGCAAGGATCGCCGAGCTGGAGGAAAAGCGCCCCGAGCTCCATGTACGCGCCTATCTGGAGGCCATCGCCAAAGATTTCGAGGAACGCCCCTTCATCCCTTTGGACGAGGCCTGGAACGAGCTCGACGACCTTCTGAACGAGATAGACCAAGACCTCGACGAGGAATGACCCCCGTTCTCAACCGCCCCGCTCAATGCAGGGCAGCTTCCTTTTGCCTTGGGCCAGCTTTGGCCCGCCGCTTTTTCAGATGAAAGGGAGAAAGGGTGGGTGGACGCGTCTCGGGGATCGCCAGGAGGAGTAAGAGCCCCAAGAGGGACCCCAAAGAGGCAAGCAAAAAGGCCAATGTATAGCCCATATTGGGCCAGTAGCTGTTGGTCAGATCATAAAGGGACCGAACAAGCGGGCCGCGGCTGCGGCCCCCGCCGTGGCCAGGTTCGAGAGGCCCAGGTACTTGCCCGCCTCTGCCACAGGGACGAGATCCGTCGCCCAAGCCCAGTTCACGCTGGCAAAGATGCCCATGCTCAGGCCGATTAGGCTCCCCAGGACCCAAAGCCCCGTCGTGCTTCTGGTAAAGGCGAGGGCCCCCATGCCCACCCCCGCGACGGCACAGGCAAAAAGGCTAAGCCCCTTGCGCCCCCAACGCTCCGAAAGCAGTCCCGCCGGGTAGACGGTGAGGGTGACGCTTGCCCCTATAGCGATCATCAGGTCCCCCATCATGCGGGCAGGGGAGGCGAACTGCAGCGCATCACGAAAGTAATAGAGGGCAAAGCTCTGGACGGCATAGACCCCCAAAAGGACGAGGAAACGCGAGATCAACAGGCGAGCGTAATCCCTCTGTCCCCTTAGATCCACCGCAAACACCTCGCGGAAATACCCCCACAGAGAGTGCCTAGCCACCTTCCGAGGCAGGAGGGAGGAGGGCTCGTGCACGCCCAAGAGGGTCACTGTCATTGAGAGGAGCAACACCCCCACGATGATGAGAACGACCAACAGATAGCGGGGGATAGCCCCCCCGACGATGCGCCCAGCAACCAGGGCTGCGCAGATGATCCCCGTCATCTCAAAGAGGCCCTTGACCCCCGAGGCAACTCCCCGCTTCTCCTCGGGAACGAGATCAGGGATGAGGCCCTGCGCCGGCCCATGAGCGAGGTTCGAGGAGAACTGGAGCAAGACGTACCCCGCGGCCAGGGCCCAAAAGCTTTTGGCGGTGACCATCGCCAGGAGCAAGACCACGTCCAAAAGCGTGCCCAGGAGGATCCAAGGCCTGCGCCGGCCCCAACGGTGGCGAGTGTGGTCGCTCAGGGCCCCACTGAGCGGCTGCACCACCAGGGCGATCAAGAGCCCCAAGAAGGTCAGCATCCCATAGGCCGTGTTCTTGGTCTCTTCGGCAAATTCCAAGAGGAGCACCGGCAGCACGATGGGATGCAACGAGTTCCACATAAAGGACACCCCTAGCCAGTAGGCGTTCAGGGTGAACATGTTATAGCGCCGCCTCAAAGATCTCTCCATCCTTCCCTCGAAAGGCCTTTACTATCCTTTTTTATCATCATAATCGATCCCCCCATAGAGGGCAAGTGCCGTGGCGCTATCACCCCAGGTGCCCCATTCGCCTCGGCGGCGCTTTCGAGGTACAATAAATCCGTCGACAAGGGCCTTTTGGTGCACTAAAGGAGCTAGGAATGCGTATTGCACTCGATGCCATGGGGAGCGACCACGCCCCCGAGGTGGATGTCGCCGGAGGAGTGCGTGCTGCACGACGCTTTGGACAAGAGATCATCCTCGTCGGCCGCCGTGAGGCGATCGAAAAAGAGCTGGCCAAACACGATACCGCCGGCCTCGCCCTCTCGATCGTCCATGCCAGCCAAGTGGTTGAGATGGGGGAACACCCCAGCCGCGCCGTGCGCCAGAAATCCGACGCCTCGATGGTCGTGGGGCTCAAGCTCGTGCGTGAGGGCCAGGCGGATGCCTTTGTCTCAGCGGGGAACTCAGGAGGCGTGCTGGCGGCAGCCCTCGCTAGCGCTGGGCGCCTTGGGCGCATTCCCGGCGTGCTGCGCCCCGCCCTCTCCACCGTCATCCCCACCCTCACGGATCACCCCAGCTTTTTGCTCGACATTGGGGCCAACACAGATTGCAAACCCGAATGGCTCGTCCAGTTTGCCATCATGGGGGCCGTCTATGCGCGCAAGGTGCTGGGCATCGCCAACCCGCGGGTGGCCCTCCTGGCGAACGGCGAGGAGGATATCAAGGGCAACCAGGCCGTCCAGGTGGCCCATCAGATCCTCCGCCAGCTCGAGCTCAACTTTGTGGGGAACATAGAGGGCAAAGACCTCCCCTTTGGCCTGGCCAACGTCATCGCCTCCGATGGCTTTGTGGGCAACGTGGCCATCAAGACAGCCGAGGGCATAGCCAAGATGCTCCTCACCCTCCTCCGCGAGGAGATCAAAAAACGCCCCCTGGCCCTACTGGGCGGCCTCCTGGCCAAGCCCGCCTTTAAAGCCGCGGCGGCCAAGCTAGACTATCGCCAATACGGCGGGGCCCCCCTGCTGGGGGTGAATGGCATTGTGGTCGTCGCCCACGGCCGCTCCGATGCCCTGGCGATCGAGAACGCCGTGCGCGTGGCCATCGAGGCCATCCAAGGGGACCTCATCGGGGCGATCCGCCAGGACATTAAGAACGCCTTAGAGACCCTGGGTAGAGCAGCATAGAGGTGGACGATGCAGAATTTTGTGAATGAACCCTTTTTGAAGAAAAGAGCAAACTATGCCCGCTGGGGGAGCTATGTGGGCTTTGGGTCCCTCTTTATAGGGCTCATCACCACGGGCAAATCCCCCCTCCTGGCCTATATCTTTTTGCTCATCGGGCTCTTTGGGGCCACGCTGGGCTCCTACTTTGCCAACCGCTACGTGCGCGAGCCCCGGGCAGACCAAGTGCTGGCCGAGGTCCTGGAGGGGCTCGACAAGCGCTACGCCCTCTATAACTACTACCTACCCAGCAACCACGTCATCGCCTCGCACTATGGGCTGACGGTCATAGAGCCCAAGCCCCAGGGAGGAGAGATCATCTACGAAAACGGCCGCTGGCGCCACAAAGCGGGCATGCGCAAGTTCCTCCAGCTCTTTGGGGAGCCCAGCCTGGGCAAGCCAGATCAAGACGTCGAACGAGAGGCCCAATGGGTCAAAGAGTGGATCGATGAGCTGATGCCCGAGGATGACGTCCCCGTCCATGGGGTGGTCGTCTTTACCGATCCCGACGTCGTCCTCCACGCCTCAGGGGGAACGGTGCCCGTGCTCAAGGCCGAAGAGCTCCCGCGCTATATGAAAGAGGGGCTTAAAGGACGGCGCATCCTCACCACGGCCAAACAAAAAGAGCTGCGCAAGCTCTTGGATGAGGTCATGGCCGAGGCAAACCGCAAAGAAAAGGGGAAAAAGAAAGGGGATTAACCCGCGCGCGCCCGCTGGCGCTCCTTGGGCATCCGCGGCAGATACTTGCGCCATGCTTCGCAGTTCGAGGCCCTGGAAAAGACCACCAACGCCAGGTATTCGGGGCGCCCAGGCTTGCTGAGCAGGCGCATCCCCGCCTCCTCAGGAGTCCTCGACCCTTTGCGCAGGTTGCACGCCTTGCAGGCACAGACGACGTTATCCCAGGTCGTCTTGCCGCCGCGCACCTTGGGGATGACGTGATCGATGGTCAGGTTCGCCTTTGAGGGCCGCGCTCCACAGTACTGGCAGGTATAGTTGTCGCGGATCATCACGGTGCGCCGCGTCAGCGGGATGTTCAGCCGACGGGGCACACGGACATAGTACACCAGGCGGATCACCAGGGGCACGGGGAGAGAGAGGTTTTCCGAACGGATATACTGATTGGCCGCCTCGAGAATCTCTGCCTTGTCTTTGAGCAAAAGGATGATCGCCCGACGCACACTCACGACGTTGAGGGGTTCGTACGTCGCATTCAATACCAGAACGGAACTCATCCGGCCAATCCTCTTGATCCTCGCTTCCAGAAACCAACCACAACGTTAGAAAAAGTATAATACGCTGCGCAGAGGATGTCAATTTACCGCTACTTGATTCCCTCCCCTGCCCCTCAGGGCACCACCACCTTGCCAACGAATAAGCACACCGTGCTCCAAGGCGGAATGTTATGCAGGATGAGCTCACCCCCCTGCTCCTGAGGGAAGAGGATCTCCCTCCAAGGCTCCGCCAGGCGCACAGGCATGGGCGAGCGCACCTCAATGCGCACCTGGGGGATGGTCTCCAGCCCATGGTTGAGGAGGACGATCAGGCCCCGCCGTCGGCTCCGCGCCATGCGCACAAAGGGGGTCAGGGGCACGGGATCTTTAATGCGTACAGGCAGCTCCCCCCGCGAGAGCCAATCGGCCACGTTGACGAGCTGGTTGCGCTTGGCCAGCGAGTGAATGAATTGCCAGGGCGAATAGCCCATCACTACCACCCGTCCGCCCAGCGGGTTCTCAAAGGCGGTCATGCAGGGGCCCAGGCCTTGGCCGGTGTACGTCTCGAGGGTGGCCAGCACGCGCACATTGGGGTCCAAGGGCTCTAGCACGTCGGCCATGCCGCGGCGATCTTGCCGCCAGAAAAAGTCGATCCGCGCATCGCGCACCTGGTGGGCATACTCGCCATTGAGGGGATCCTGGGTAAAGCGCTCGAGGACGCCGTTATCGTACCGCCGGGCCAGGCGCACCCCTGCCAGCTCGCCCAGGCCCAACTTTTCGAGCACCTCCAGGGCCACTGAATCGAGCAGCGCCCCCTTGGCGAGCATGGCCCGCAGCTGGGCCTTGGAAAAGGCCTCGGCCACCCTGCCCGCCAGGATGGCAGGGCTTCCCATTCGCTCCACGCTCAGGGGCAGGCCGATCTCGGCCAACACCGTCGGCTGGCCGATCTGGTATAGCCGATCCTCAGCGAACCAATCCTCCCCAGGGCGCAGGCGCCGGCGGGCCATCAGCTGGGGAGTCCACGCCGGCCAGAGGCCCACCGTGGGCAGGTTCTGAATGTGGGCAACGAGGCGCTCCCAGAGGGGCCGCACCTCATGGACGCGCTCCAGAATGCCCGCAAACTCATCCGGCGGGTTCGCCCCCCACATGCCCAGGGCGTTAAAGGCAACCCCGTTCAACCCCACAGCCAGCGCCAGAGTGCCCTCATGAACCACACTCCGAGCGGCCTTTTTCAACAGCTGATAGGGAAAGTTCTCCAGCTCGTACTGGCAATCATCGACGGTCTTGGGCAGGGCTGCCCGCTGGCGCCCCAGCTCTAGCGCCTTGGAGATGATCCCCAGGCGATTGGCGTCGCTATAGAACCCCCCACCTGGCCGCGCCTTTGTCGCCCCCAGGGCGGTGAACCAGCGCTCCAGCGCCACGCCGCTGTACGTCGTCCAGCCCGGGCCGTTGGTCATCAGGCCCAAGGTGATCTGGGGGTTCACCCGGCGAACGGTTTGCCCGATCTCTTGGAGGAGGGATTCGATCGTGCGGATGTTCCGCTCGATCCAGGCACGGCGCAGGCGCGCTTGGGCGGGGTCGTTCAGCGCGGCAACCAACGCCTCCCGAGAGTAGTGCCTCCCCACCTGCTGAGCAAAAAGCTCCAGACAGATGGGGCAGAAGCAGCCGTAATCCACTGCCCCATGGTGATGCATGCGGATGTCGTCGTCCACCCAGATGAAATCGGGCTCGGCCTGGGCCATGAGGGTGTACTTTTGGCGAATGTACTCGCGGAACTCGGCCGAGTTGGGGCAGGCGCACCCCTTGGAGATCGCCCCATCGTGCCCCACCATCGGAGGGAAGGGCATCTCGGGCACGATATCCAACCCCTCATCGGCATGGCCGATGGTGGCCAGGACGTTGATGCCCACACTGGGGACGCCCAGCTCCTTGAGAGCGCGGATCCGCCGAGCGAGGAGCTCCGCCCGACGAGCGACCTCCTCCAGGGGGATATAGACGGCATGGACGAGGTCATCAAAGAGGGCCAGCTCATCGATCACCCCTCGGTGCGCACGCACCAGGGCGAGAAGCTGTTCAAAGGCAGCATCGCTCTCGAGCCGGCCAAAGGCGATGCGCCAGGAAAGCCGCAGAGACCCTCCAACAGCCATTTCACTCCTTTCTCAGGACGGTTCTCCCGCCAGTTGAAGCAGAACAAGCCAGAGCCGCTCACTCGGGGCGCGCAGCCTCAGGGCCCCGCCCTCCACCCGCTGGGGCGAGCCAAAAGCCAGGCGCTCCGCATCGAACCAACGCAGCTGGAAGGGGCCCCCCTCCAGCTGGAGGATCACCTCTCCCCCCTTGGGGAAATAGAGAGCATAGACTTGGCCAGGGGCAGCGAGGCAATAGGCCTCCCCTTCGACGGGCTGGAGCAGATCGGGCCGGGGAGCCGTGGCAAAGATGTCAAAGGCATCGGTAAAGAGGCGGGCCGCCCGAATCGTGCGCTGGGCCACCTCGTTGAGCCCCAGGCCCGAGGGAGGACGGTGAAAACGCGTGCTGGCACAGCCTGCAAAGATGTTCTGCCAGAAGCGATCCAAAGAGAGCCCCACCTGGGCCGGGGTACGCGGACGCGGACAGCCATAGACCTTGACGTTATTCATCGGCCGGGGGCCAAATTCCGAATGGAGAAGCTGCTCGCGCATCCAGAGGAGCCGCTCATAGTGCGTGCGCCCCTCCTGCCAGTTGTTCTGCGAGACCTCCACAAAGGCAAAAAGATCCGGCCGAGTGTAGGTGGCCTGGTGGGCCCAGTGCCGCAGGTCCCAGGGATCGTACATCTCGGTGAGGTAGATGCGCTTGCCCTGCTTGCGAGCCTCCTCTTGGACAAACTCCCCCCAATACCAGGCCCACTCGGGGGCGGTGGCCGTCTCGTTATCTAGGCAATAGAGGACGTTCTCATAGGGGAGGGCCACCTCGAGCACCCGACGGACGAAATCCTGCTGGTAGGGCAAGAGCACGCGGTCGTCGTTCAACGTCGGCGGGGAAAAGAAAAAGGGCTGCGGGCTATGGGCGGGGTGCTCCTCCCAACGGGGGCAGAGCTGGGTTTCCTCGTAGGTATAGTTCACATTGCAAGAGGGGTTAAAGGGATTGCGCAGCCAGTGCTCTTGGTAGAAATCAAAGGTGGCCCAGAACTCGATCTGCACGATGATCTCGCGCTCCTGGGCCAGCTGCAAAAAGCGCTCCAGGCGCTCCCAATACTCTGGGTTGGGCTTGGTAAGGTCGTAGCGCTCACCCACACGGGCATAGGGCCAAACATTCCCCGGATCTCGGCTCGACATTGTGCACCGCACATAGTTCCCCCCGCATTCGCTGAGGGAGCAGAGGTTCGCCCAGAGAGCGGGATGATTAAAGAGGTTATCCTCATCCGAGCCCCCAAGGAGGAGGATGGGCCGCCCCTTGTAGGCCCAATAAAAGGGATTCTCTTGCCAGATCTCCATCTGCCTGCTCTCCTTTGCCGATCACACCAGGCCAGCTCTTGGGCGGATTCTACCCTCCCGGAGGTGGCGGGTCAAGACCAAGTCCACTTGCCTCTCGGCGGAGAGCTTGCTAAAATCTTCGCTAATACCCTGGGCACAGTGAGGCAAAGATGGGGAAATCCTCGCCTTGGCAGACGTTGCGTTCCCTCCTCCGAGGGAATATCCTCGTCATCACCATCACGCGGACGGTGGGCATGTTTGCGCGAAGCATGGCCTTTCCCTACGTCTCGCTCTTTATCCTGGCCCTCGGAGGGAACCCCCAACAGATCGGCCTGGTGAACACCCTCGCCCTGCTGGCCACGCTCCTCGCCCTGCCCGTGGCCGGCTACCTCACCGACCAACTCGGCCGGGTGCGGCTGATCTCCTGGGCCGTCTTTTTCTCGGGGATCATCTATGCCTTTTACGTCTTTGCACCCAATTGGCAGTTCGTCGCCCTGGGAGCCTTCTTACGCGGGTTTACCGTCGTCCAGTTCCCTCCTACCTCGGCCCTCATTGCCGATTCCCTCCCCCCGGCGAACCGAGGCAGGGGCAACGCGCTGATGAACACCATCGCCGGGCTCCCCGCCATCGTCGCCCCCTACGTCGCCGGCGTCATCATCAAATCCCTGGGCGTTGACCCCGGTGCCCGCTACCTCTTTGCCCTCCTCATGGGCGTCTATATCGTCAACGCTTTTCTCTATCGGCGCTTTCTCCAGGAGCGCCCCCCCACAAACCCCAGGCGCTCCAGCCAGCGCCTGCTCGACGCCCTGCGCGAGGCCTATGCCAGCGTGCTTCCTCTGCTCCGCCAGTTCTCCCCCACCCTCAAGGCACTGACGGGCATCCTCGTGCTGGGGTTCTGCATGAACGCCCTCGCAGGGCCCTTTTGGGTGGTCTATGCCACCAGGCAGATCGGCCTCTCCACCGCCCAGTGGGGGCTGGTCCTCCTGGTAGAGACGGCCCTGCGCAGCGTCTTTTACCTGCCCGCAGGGGTGCTCGCCGATCGCTGGGGCCGTGCCAAGGTGATGGGCGTTGCCCTAGTCCTCGCCACGGTACTGATCCCCCTCTTTCTCTGGGCCAAGGACTTTTGGCAGGTGCTGGGGTTGCGCGTCCTCTTTGCCCTGGTGAACAGCCTCTTTATCCCCGCCAGCACCGCCCTTTTGGCGGATATCGTCCCGCGCTCTCTGCGGGGCCGGGTGATGGCCGCCATTGGCCGGGGGACGGTCTTTCTCGGAGCCACCAGCGGTGGGACGGGCGGCCCTGGCCTGGGGGCCGTCACAACGATCCCCCTCATCGTCAGCTCGCTGGCCTCTGGCTATATCTACTCGCTGAACCCGACCTACACCTGGGGGCTGGCCACCCTGGGGACGCTCCTGGCTGCCTTTCTCTGCCTGCGCTACGTGCGCGATCCTGCCCAGGCCGAAGAATAAGTCCAAGCGGCCCCTCCTTGCCCTTGACAAACCCCTCTCTTCCTGCTACAATTTCCACTAATTCTATAGGAATAATAGAACTATGAAACTGAGCACCAAAACCCGCTACGGCACCCGGGCCATGCTCGAACTGGCTCTGGCCCACGAGAGGGGCACCCCTCTCAATGCCCGCGAGATCGCCCAGCACCAGAACGTCTCGGTAAAGTACCTCGAACACCTCTTGGCGGCCCTGCAGGCCAGCGGCCTTTTGCACAGCATGCGCGGCCCCCAAGGGGGGTATACCCTCGCCCGCCCCCCAGAGGAGATCACCCTGCGGCAGATCTATGACGCCCTCGAGGGCTCCCAAGCCCTCGTCGAATGCACGCGCGATCCTCAGCTCTGCGAGAAGGCCGATCTCTGCGTGACCCGAGAGATCTGGGCCGAGATGTTTGCCGCCTGTATGGCCGTCCTCGAGCGCACCACCCTTGCAGACCTTGTCCAGCGGCTCAAGGAGAAACAGGGCACCCTGGCAGATATGTACTACATATAAAAAGGAGCGTAGCATGGCTAGAATCTATCGCGATATCACCGAGACCGTCGGACACACCCCCCTTGTGCGCCTCAACCGCATCGTCGGGGAGGCCCAAGCCCAGGTGTTGGCCAAGCTGGAATCCTTCAATCCCCTCTCGAGCATCAAAGACCGCATCGCCGTCAGCATGATCGACGCGGCCGAGAAGGAGGGCAAGATCAAGCCCGGCACCACCATCATCGAGCCGACGAGTGGGAACACAGGCATTGGGCTGGCCTTTGTCTGCGCGGCGCGGGGCTACAAGCTCATCCTAACGATGCCCGAGACGATGAGCATCGAACGGCGGCGGCTCCTGCAGGCTCTAGGGGCTGAGCTCGTCCTCACCCCAGGCAGTGAGGGGATGAGCGGGGCCATCCGCAAGGCGGAGGAGCTCCTCCAAGAGATCCCCCACAGCTTTATGCCACAGCAATTCAAGAACCCGGCAAACCCGCGCATCCACCGCGAGACGACGGCCCAGGAGATCTGGGAGGATACCGACGGCCAGGTCGATATCGTCGTCGCCGGGGTCGGCACCGGCGGCACCATCACGGGGATCGCCGAGGCCCTCAAAGCACGCAAGCCCGAGCTGCGCGCCATCGCCGTCGAGCCTGCGGGCTCTCCCGTGCTCTCGGGGGGCAAGCCGGGCCCCCACAAAATCCAGGGGATCGGCGCGGGCTTTATCCCCGATGTGTTGCGGCTGGAGCTGATCGATGAGGTCATCCAAATAGAGGAAGAGGAGGCCATGGCCACCGCCCGCCGCCTGGCCCGTGAGGAGGGCATCTTTGTGGGGATCTCTTCCGGAGCGGCCACAACTGCTGCCCTTCAGGTGGCTGCCCGCCCCGAAAACGCCGGCAAGATGATCGTCGTCATCCTCCCCGATACAGGGGAACGCTACCTCAGCACGCAGCTCTTTGAGTGAGCCGCTCACTGCCCAAGGCAAAGGATAAAGAGATGGACGCCAACAAAATCGCCCAGCTCAAGGAGCGCCGGGCTCATCGGGGGAAGGTCTCGTACAATGGCTTTAGGCTGAGCCTCGCCCTGGGAGAGCGGAAGACCATCCTCTTCCCCACGGGGGGGCCATCATCCGCGGGACAAAGGACGAAGCCGAGGCGCGCAGCCTCTATGCGCGCTTTGTCGGCACCTAAAGATGGGGCCCATCAGGCGGGGCGACGAGCCACCCACATGATGCGCATGCTCGTCTCTGCAGGGGGAGAGAAGGAAAAGCAATCGTATTGCCCCTCAATGGCAAAGCCGACATCGCAAAGCAGGGTAGAGACGTGCTCCGGAGGGTAGGCCTGCTCGGTGTGCTCCTCGACGATCTTGCGGTAGAGCTTCCCCCTCACCTGCTGAAAGCAGGTCACCCGCACGGTGGTGCGCTGCTCCTGCTCACTGTACTTGCTCTGAAAGACCACTGCCAGGTCACCAAAATCGTTGAAATAGGTCTCTCCATTCCAAAGGGTAGCCAGGGCCCAGGCCGTATTCATATCAAAGGCAAAGAGCCCCCCCGGCTGCAGAGCCGCATAAACCCGGCGAAAGACGGCCCCGAGATCCTCGCTGGTGAGCATGTAATTGAGGCTATCGTAGAGGCAAGTCACAAGGTGCACCCGCTCTGGGAGCACGAAACGGCGCATGTCCTGCTGGCTCCAGATGACGTGGGCCTTTGCCTCCTGGGCCTTGGCCCGCGCCTGGGCCAACATCCGCGCCGAGAGGTCGACGGCATAGACCTTCCAGCCCGCTTTGGCCAAAGCCACCGCCACGGTGCCCGTCCCACAGGCCAGCTCAAGCACCGTCCTCCCCTGCACTGGGTGCCGCTGGAGCAGCTTCTCCAGGTAGGAGAGCATCTTTAAGCTAAAGGCCAGCTGGCCCGATCTATCATAGACCTCGGCATACTCTTCATAGACGCCCATGGTCGCGCTCCTCCATCGGGGCAAGCGAGGGGAATTATAGCGTCGCCGATAACGCCAAGTCAAGCAGAGCCCCCTCCATTGACAGTCCCCCTCACTTGCCTATACTAGAGCTATGATGAACGAAGCGAAACGCATAGACCTGCACACCCATTCTTTCTTTAGCGACGGCGTCCTGCTCCCCTCGGAGATGCTTCGGCGGGCCGTGGTATTGGGGCATCAGGCTCTGGCCATCACCGACCACGCCGATGCCAGCAACTTGGGCTTTGTCATCGAGCGCCTCCAGCACTTTTTGGAGGGCCAGCCCGAGGATTTCGACCTCCAACTCATCGTGGGGGTGGAGCTGACCCACATCGCCCCCCAGAGCGTAGATAAACTGGCCCGGCGAGCCAAGGAGCTGGGAGCGGAGCTTGTCGTCGTCCACGGTGAAACCCTCGTCGAGCCCGTCGCCCCTGGGACGAACCGGGCCGCCGTTGAATCCCCTTGGGTGGATATCCTCGCCCACCCAGGGATGCTCACTTTGGAGGAAGCGCGTCTGGCCGCAGCGCGCGGCTGCTATATCGAGATCACTACCCGCAAGGGCCATTCCCTCACCAACGGCCACGTCGCCCGCATCTGCAGCGAGGCCGGGGCCAAAATGGTGGTGAACACCGACGCGCACTCGCCTGAGGACCTTGCCACCCTGGCTTGGGCCCAGCAGGTGGCGGCGGGGGCTGGCCTCGATGAGGAGCAAATCCGAGCAGCTACCCTCACCCATCCTCAGGAGCTGGTGGAACGTATCTTACAGGCACGCCAGCCCAGGGAATGGGTCTAGCCCCCCAATCCATCCCCAAAGGAGGGAAGGAGAGATGCCCTTTCCGTCTGTACCGACCCAAGTGATCTGCCCTTCATGCGGGGCGCCCTTTTTTGTGCAGGTATATACCATCGTCGATGTCGGCGAAGAGCCCGAGCTGAAGGACAAGTTCCTCAAGGGGGAGATCAACTATGCCCGTTGCCCCAAGTGCGGCACGGGCGGAGCCTTGAACACGACCCTGCTCTATCACGACCCCGCCAAGGAACTGCTCATCGTCTACGTCCCCTCGGAACTGGGGCTCTCGGCCGAGGAGCAGGAGCGCGTCGTCGGGGACCTCGTCAAGACGGTGATGAACGCCCAGCCGGCCGAAAAGCGCAAGGCGTACTTTTTGCAGCCCAAGGTCGTGCTCACCCTGCAAAGCCTCTACGATACCATCCTCGAGGCCGATGGGATCAGCAAAGAGGTGCTCGATGCCTATCGCGCGCGCATCAAGCTGGCCAACCAGTTCCTCTCCGCCCTCGATGATGAGGAGGCCTTGGATAAGCTGGTCGAGGAGCACCGCGAGGAGCTAACCTACGAGTTCTTTTTGCTCCTTGCAGACCTCATCGAAGGCCACAAATCCGCCGGAGACAAAGAAGGAGCCGAAAAGCTCGAGTCCTTGCGGGCCAAGCTCACCGCCAAGACCCAACCCTCCACCCCACCACCGCCCCCGCAAGGGGCCACGCGGGAAACCAACTATGAGGAGATCATCGACAGGCTCCTGGAGGCCCGGGGGAGGGATGTTTGGCAGCCCACGGTGGCCCTCCTGCGTCCTATCTTGGACTATCAGTTCTTTCTCGTCCTGACGAACAAAATAGAGCAGGCCCAAAAGGCGGGGGACGAAGCCGAGGCAACCAAGCTCTCCGAGTTCCGCGAGGAGCTCCTCCAAGAGCTGGACAAGCTGGACAAGATGGTCCGCGAGGCGGATGAAAAGGCCGCCAAGCTCATCATGGAGCTGAGTGAGGCGGAGGACATCGAAGCCGCCGTGCGCGAACACGCCCAGGAGATCAACCAAGCTTTCGTTGAGGTGCTCATGGCCTACCGCTCGGTGGCCCGCAGCCGCGAGGATGAAGAGCTGGCCAAAAAGCTGGATGCCATCTGGGAGGCTACCTCCAAAGTCATCGAAGAGAGCCTTCCCCCCGAGATCCGCCTCATCCACAAGCTCATCCAGGCAGAGCATCCCGAAGGTACGAACGCCGTCCTCGAGGAGCATCGCGGCCTGCTCAATGAGGACTTTCTCAAGGTCTATGACCAATACGTCCAAGATCTCACCCGCACGGGGGAGCATTCCCTTGTAGAGCATCTCCAAAAGGTGCGCGAGCAGATCGTCGTCAAAATGACCATCCTGCGCCCCTGAGCTTTGGGCGCGCCCAGGGATAAACCCAGATGGACACCATCCCTTGGTTAGAACAAGAGAAACTCGCCCAGCGCGTGGGCATGGTCATCCCCGTCTATTTCAGCGCCAAAGCCTCAGACGAGATGGTCGAGCGGCTTTTGCAGATCACTCTGGGGGATTGCCACCACTACCTGCCCTTGGAGCAGATCTGGGCGGTCGTCGACGGCGATGCGCGCTCTGTCCGCCTCCTTGAGCAGCTCCGCTCACGCCTGCAAAAGAGGCACGGGGCCACCTTCCACCTCTTGCCCCTGCCGGCAAACTGTGGCAAGCTCTGGGCCATGCGCGAGGGGATCCGCCTTCTCCTGGCCCAGCTGCCCAAAGTGGAATATGTGCTCATCCGCGATGGCGACGGCGACCACGCCGCCTCCGACATTCCCCACCTCCTCAGGGCGGCCTATCACCTCCAGCAGCTCCAGGGAGATACCCGCTTTATCATCATCGGCAGGCGGCATAGCCGCCACCGGCCCATGGGCTGGTGGCGTGGCGAGCTAGAGGAACTGCTCGATGGAATCACCCTAGACGCTCTGGCCTTTCGCCTGGCCCAGGAAGGCCGCGCATTGAACCTGCGCTATTGCCTGGGCCCCTTGCCAGATCTCAGCAGTGGATACAAGATCTATGGCCGGCAGACGGCAGAGATGCTCTTTATCCAGGGGGCGCCTCGCTTCCTCACCCTCAGCCCGCAGGACTATTGGCACTATGGCCCCGAGACGGTCACCGTCATCGAGGCTATCCTCCAGGGGACGACCGTGGCCGAGGTACAGCGCGCCATCTGGGATGGCCAACCCACCACCTCCTTTGGTGAGTTCCGCCACCTCTCGCTCTATGGCGAGCTGTTGGCCTGGGTCTATGCCCGGCTAGAGGTTCCCCTCCCTGTGGCGGCCCAATTCTACGACAACCGCACTCCATCCCTAGCCCTACGCACCACCGAGGAGGGCCGGCGAACGCTTGCCGAGCTGCGCACCTATGCCCTAGAGAAGCTGCGCGCCTTCCTTGGAAGCGCGCAAGAGATCCCACCTCCTAGCCCCGTGCTACCCTTTGTCTAACGAAAAAGCGGGCCCCCTCCAGCTGGAGGGGGCCCATTTCTGAGAAGAGGGCCAACCTACTGCATGCGCTCCCAGATGGGCGGGATGCGCTTCTCCCCTTCGGGGCCCAACACGATGGGGGTGATGCCCGCCATCTCGCAGAGATAGGTGAGGGCCCGCACCCTATCCCCCGCGGTGCCCAGCACATGGTTGCAGGGGAAGACGGAGAGGAACTCTTCAAAGGAGCAGTTCAAGCGAGCATGCACATGGGGCCAGGTGGGGTTCGTCTGCTCGTTGATGGCCTTGCGCTGCTCCGGCGGGAGCTCCACCGCCTCACCCTTCATGATGACCATATAGGGCTTGTCATCCCAGACGCCCAGACGGGCGAAGGTCATCTCGCCAGGGGCCGCGTCGAACTCGACCGAGGCGCCACCGGCCTTAAAGTAGAACTCGAGGGCCGGATGGAAGTGAATTTTCTTAAAGTTCTCGGCCGGGTCAAAGCTGCGGCTCGCATACCAAGAGGCATGGTTGCCCGAGTTGCACCAATCCCAGAGATCCAGCTCGGGGAGGTAGAGGCGCACGTCCATAAAGAGGGTGGGCAACCCGCCGGTGATGTATTTGAGAAGCTGCATGGTGATGGCGGCATAGGAATCGGCCTCGGTAGCGCAGACGGTCGGCTCCTTGGGCCCGTTCCAATCGTAGGGGTCGTTCATCAGCATCTCGGGCACGTCGCCCAGGCAGACGTACTCGGTGAGCTCTCGCTGCCCCTTGAGCCCGCAAAAGTCAAAGCCCTTTTCCTCGTTGACGATCTTTATCGCCAAATAGAGCCTGATCTGCTGCTTGAGCGTCTCGGGGGTGAGCATCTTGCCATCATAGAGGATGCGGTCGCCAAGGAGCTCCTCGAACCACCTGAAGCCCTTTTCCACCTCGGCCTCGTCCACCCGCTCCTCCATCGTCTTGAGCAGCCAGAGCTGGTCGACCTGGCGCACGGTGGTGCCCAGAGCCTTGAGCGTCGGCACCAGATGAAAATACCCCGTCTCCATGCCCATCGAGTGGCCGCCATACATCCCATAGACTTCGTTGCGGATGGTGGTCAGGGCCTCGGCCGCCCGGATCCAGTCAAAGACCTGCTGATGCACCTTGGGATCATCGATATCGCCGACGATGCGGTGGGTACGTATCCCAGCCTGACGCAGGGCGCCATCGGTCGCCAAAAGGCCCACATTGCCTGGGAAGGCGCCATTGTTGTTCGAAAGGCTGAGGATGGGCACATCGCGCCCGACCGAGTTGACGAACGGCCAAGCGAGGAAGGGGAAATCCCAAACGTTATAGCACATGATGACTACGCGGCAGCCTGCTCGGCGCAGCTCCTCGCCCACCTTTTGGGCCACCCGCACCGAGGTGATGATCTCCGAGCCGACGACGACCTCCGGCGCGGTGCCGTCCACATTCTTGAGGCCCTCACGAATGATCTCGGCCCACTTTTGCACTACGGCCATGTTCTCGGGGTTGTTCTGCTGCCAGACGTGAGGGCGCTCATCATTCAACATCGCAATGCCGATGGGAGTAGTACGCATGGCTTCTCTCCTTTACTAAAGATAATCATGAGGATAACACTGCAAACTATTTTGATTTTAAGGGGCGCAAAGCAAGTTGTCAACCGTTGGGGGCCCCTTCGGTCTGCCCATGCAAGTACTCTCCGCCAGCCATCCCTTGACAACATCCCTCCCTGGCGCTATAATATTTTTGGAATTTTTGGAATTCAGGAAGTTTCTCATGAAACGAGAGCTCACCGGGCGACAAAGGGAGTTCCTGCAAACCACCCTTGAACTCTACCATCAGAGAGGGGAACCCCTCCACTATGCCAGCGTAGCCAAGGCCTTGGGAGTGAGCAACCCCACAGCCTATGACATGCTACGTACACTAGAGAAGCGGGGTTGGCTCAAGAGCGTCTATCTCCTTCCCTCTCGGCGCGAGGGGGCCGGCCGCTCCCTCGTCCTCTTTGCCCCCACTCCCCAAGCAGAAGCCTCTTTCACCCCTTCTAGCGAGGATAAGCTGCCAGACGAATGGAAACCCATAGAGAGTTGGCTTCTCTCGATCCTCCGCCGAGGCACCAAGGATGACTTTGCTGAGCTCGGCCAAAAGCTTTCTCAGGCCCTCAGCCACTACCAATCCCCCCTCTTTTTCGCCGGCCTCATGACCACAGCTCTCCTGGCCACCCTCAAAGTGGCCACCCGAGACGGCGGGGAGAAGCTGAGCGTCCTCCTACGCCACATTGGCTTCCCCAACGAGGCAAGCCTCTATGCGCTCGCTGGGATGGTAGTGGGCCTTTCCCTCAACAAGCCCCCGGGGCCCTGCTTGGGCCAGGGCCTTCTCCAAGGGCTCAAAAAGTACCAACAGGCACTGACTCTCCTAGGAGAGGAAGGGAAAAGGCTCCTGATCCTGCTGACGGATAAAGCGCTGCGTATTCTCGACCATTATGAGGTATCCCAAGCATCATAAGAAAAGGGGAAAGGAAGATGGACATGGTACAAGTTGCCCACAAGGCAGCATCCGCTTTAGGAGCGGATCGAGCGGCAAGGCTGGGAAGTGGTCTCTTGCAGTTCGGGCCCACGCGCCGGCTCATTGTCCAAGCCGTGGACAGAGCGGTGACGCAGAACCTCTGGAAGTCGCAGGCGATCAACCCCACCTTTCCGCCCCAGGTCGTGCGCGACAAGGCGGCCATCCTCCGCGCTATCGGCTACTCGGTTGAGCGTGCCCTGGACAAAAAGTTGATCTCACCCAGGCTCACCCGGAAGTTCATCCGTAGCCTAGCCTTCGACGCCTTCATGCGGGAAGAAAACGGCTCGGCGGCCAAGCGCTTTAAAGAGGAACATGACGGATACGGCCCTCCCTCCTTTGTGGTTGTCGGCCCTGGTAAGCTTTGCAACCTGCACTGTAAGGGGTGCTATGCAAGCTCAGGCCTGGACAACGAGAAGCTGGAATGGGACGTCTTTGAAAGGATCATCCGTGAGATAAAGGAACTCTGGGGGAGTGGCTTTGCTGTGATCACCGGCGGCGAACCACTGGCCTACCGCTCGCAGGGCAAGGGCGTGCTCGACATGGCTGCTGCCCACCCAGATGTCTTTTTCCTCATGTACACCAATGGCACGCTCATCGACAAGGCCACTGCCGCCCGCATGGCCGAGGTGGGGAACATCACGCCGGCCATCTCGGTCGAAGGCTGGGAGGAACGCACCGACGCCCGCCGTGGAAAGGGCGTGTTCCAAAAGATCCTCCAAGCGATGGCCAACCTGCGCGAGGTGGGCGTGCCCTTTGGCATCTCCCTCACGGCCACCCGCGAGAACTGTGAGGAGATCCTCTCCGACGCCTTTCTCGACTTTTTCTTTGAGGAGCAAGGGGCGCTCTATGGATGGATCTTTCAATACATGCCCATCGGGCGCGGCTTTACCCTGGACCTCCTCCCCACCCCCGAACAGCGCCGCTGGATGTGGGAGCGCAGTTGGCAGGTTATCCGCGAGAAGAAATACTTTTTGCCCGACTTTTGGAACTCAGGGACGGCCTCCAGTGGCTGCATCTCGGCAGGGCGCCAGGGGGGCTACCTCTATATCGATTGGAACGGCAAGGTAATGCCCTGCGTCTTTGTGCCCTACTCGCCGGTGAACATCCACGATATCTACAAACAGGGCAAAAACCTGAACGACGTCCTGGAGGAACCCTTCTTTAAAGCGATCCGCGAATGGCAGCACCAGTACGGCTACAGGGTAAGCCGCCCCGAGCAGGTGAAGAACTGGGCGATGCCCTGCATCATCCGCGATCACCACCGCGAGTTCCGGCGCATCCTCGAGGCCACCGAGCCAGACCCCGAGGATAAGGCGGCTCTGCAGGCCCTCCAGGACCCCGCCTACCGCGATGGATTGATCGCCTACGACGAGGCCCTGGCCAAACTGCTTGACCCCATTTGGGAGGAACGCTATATTAAAGAGATTACCTAACAAGAAAGGCCAGGGCAATGGGGATAGCCCTCCAGGGGGCTATCCCCTCTTTATTTGCCTGCCTCCCAAACGATCTCAGCCTCCCGTGGAGCCCGCCAAAAGCCCCTCTGCCGCAGCACCTTGCCCAGATAGACCAAGCTCAACATGATGGGCACCTCCCAAAAGAGGCCCATCGTCGTGCCCAAGGCCGCCATCAAGCCCACGCCATACATCGCCACGGCGGTGGCGATGGCGATCTCAAAATGGCTGGAGGAGCCAATGATCACCGTGATGATCGCCTCGCGGTAGGCCAGGCCCGCCAGCCGCGTGATCACAAGGTTATACCCCACGACGATGGCAAAGCCCAGAAGAAGGGGCAGCGAGACCCGCAGGAGCATATCGAAATGGGCCAGCAACACCTGGCCATTGAGGGAAAAGAGGACCACCAGGGTCGTCAGCAGGGCGACGATGGCCACCTTGTCTACAAAGGGGCGATACACCCCCTGGAACCAGGCCTCCCCCTTGGCGCGGGTGAGCAGGCGCTTGCTGAGGTAGCCCAGAACCAGGGGCAGCCCGATAAAGACCAGCGCTGAGATCAAGAGCATCGTCCGGTCGATGGGGATCCCCTGCAACCCGGTGAGCAAAGAGACGACGGGAGCGTAGAGGAACATGATGGTGATGGTGTTCAAGCTGGTGGTGATGACGTTCTGTTCTTGGTTGCCCTCGGCCAACCTCCCCCAGACGAGCACCATCGCTGTGCAGGGGCTAGAGCCCAGGAGGATCACCGCCACGATGAGCTGATCGTTCCCTCTGAGGAAAAGCCTCCCCAGGCCCGCCGCCACCAAGGGGGCGACGATCCAGTTGGAGAGAAGGGTCAAAAAGATCGGCTTGGGGGCACGGCCGAGCTTTTTCAACTCGGCCACCTGCAGGTTCAGCAGAGCGGGGTACATCATCAGGAATAGACAGATGCCAATGGGCACCGAGATCCCCCGCACCTGCCAGGAATCGATCGCCTCTCCCAGGCCGGGGAACAGCTGCGAGAGCAGGATCCCCACGCCCATGCAGAGGGCCACCCAAAGGGCCAGGAACTTTTCGAAACCACGCATTCGCTCACCTCCGCAACGATGTTCTTCCGAAGAGTTATTTCAAATAAATTTGAAATAACCGCCAGAAAAAAACGCCCGCCTCAGGACCGCCGACGGCGCCAGGGCCCGCAGCTGGGCACCCGCGGCTTGATGCGCGCAGGGTCCAAAAAGGCATCAAGCTGCCTCCGCAACGCCTCAAGCGCGGGGCGGCGCACGGAATAATAGATCCAGCGGGCATCATCGGGGTCGCGTTCGCTCTCCACGAGCCCCGCTTCCTCAAGGATGCGCATGTGGTACGAGATGAGGTTGGGCGCCAGCCCAAGGCGCCCCGAGATCTCACAGCTGCACTGGACTCCCTCCATCAGCATGTCAAAGACCTGCAGTCGGATGGGGTTGGCCAGTGCCTTGAGCGCCCGCAATAGCTCCATGATCCCCCCAAAAGATAGATCAAATTCCCTTGAAGTATATCGCGAAAAACAAACGCTGTCAAAGAGGACAAGAGTGCTGGGGGCGCTGGGAGTAGCGCCTCCAGCATCTGTGCTGAGGCATTGGGGCCGCAAGGCCGCTCAGGAGCTGCGGATCAGCGGCAGGTGGAGGTGCTGGCTGAAGGGGCCAAAGATGAACAACCCACCCTGGCCAGCGGCTACATAGAGATAACCCCCAGAGATCGCAACATCAAAAGCATCCCCCGCGATCTTGTAGAAACTCACCCGTCTGGGCTGCGTCGGATCAGAGATGTTGATCACCTCCAAGCCGTGGAAACAGCCATTGGCCACATAGGCATAGTGCCCAGAGAGCGCTACCCCGAGAGCGCGCCCAGGCATATCGCAAGAGCCCACCTCCTGCGGATGGGTTGGGTCAGAAACATCGATTACCCGCAAGCCTAGGTGGCGATTGGTCACATAGGCATAATGTCCAGCGACCACCACGTCAAAAGCGCCTCCTACAGGGCCTCCTGGCACATCGCAAGAGCCCACTTCCAGCGGATGAGCCGGGTCCGAGATATCGATCACCCACAAGCCGGTCCACCAGCCATTATTGGCCACATAGGCATAGTGCCCAGAAATCGCCACTTCATCAGCACTTCCCAGCGCATCCCAAGAGCCTACCTCCCGTGGATGGAACGGGTCCGAGATGTCGATCACCCGCAAGCCCTCGCAGCCATCGGCCACATAGGCATAGCGCCCAGAAACCACCACATCCTTCGCAAACCCCGGCGTATCCCAAAAGCCTACCTCCCGTGGATGGAACGGGTCCGAGATGTCAACCACCCGCAGATCACCATCAACTACATAGGCATAGCGCCCAGAAACCGCCACATCCCAAGCGTCTCTCGGCGTATCCCAAAAGCCTACCTCCCGTGGATGGAACGGGTCCGAAACGTCGACCACCCGCAAGCCACGACTTTCAGCAGCCACATAGGCATAAGAGCCAGAAACCGCTACATCCCAAGCGCTTCCCAACGCCTCACAAGAGCCCACCTCCACCGGATGGAATGGGTCCGAGATGTCGATCACCCACAAGCCACGATTTCCAGCAGCCACATAGGCATAGCGCCCAGAGATCGCCACCCCTTCGCTCCCTCTCAGCGTATCCCAAGAGCCCACCTCTTGCGGATGGACCGGGTCAGAAACGTCGACCACCCGCAAGCCACGACTTTCAGCAGCCACATAGGCATAAGAG